>CAIVIS010000074.1 GCA_903906055.1 uncultured Acidimicrobiaceae bacterium | reverse complement strand
GCTTCCATTGACCAGGAGCCGACATCAGGCGAGCCCGCAGGAGTGGTCGAGGGCGGGGATGGTGCGGAAGAAGTGGCAGGCGGAACAGTCGATGTGACTGGTGACGACGCTGGCGCTGGTGCTGGGGGTGCTGGAGTAGCCGGCGGGGCGATGGGTGCAGTGCTCGTAGTGGGTGCCGTCGTTGAGGTAGCAACCTGGGCATCGGGGATTACGAGCTGCGTCGATCGCAGCCAGGATCGGTGCGATGCCGCACTGCTCGAAGTCGCAGATGTCGCGACCGCTGAGACGGGCCTGGTCGATGAACTCGAGGTCGGCGTCGGTGAGGTTGATACGCATAGAACTCCGATCGTGGATATGACGAACGTGGCGGTGATGAGGATTCGCTTCATGGCTGGAGATGCTCCTGAGTCGTGGTGAATGACTTTCGGTGGGCATCGCCTGGTCCATGCAGAGCCGCACTCGGTAGCCGGGTAGGGCTGGCCGAGTTGTGTGACGGTGTGGAGCGATGTGGCAGTCCCGAATCGGGGTTGGCGTTAGGCGTTCACCTCGTCCAGCAGCGTCAGGGCCGCCTCGGCGATCTCCTTGGCGGATGTCGCTACGTCCAGCGCACGCTGCGCCCCATCGAGCGCCTGGGCCAGTGCGACTCTGAGGATGTCTCGCTCCTCGATCGCTGCGTCCCGCTGGCGCCGCATGCGTTCCCACGAATCCCACACGTCGGCCTGGGCGAGTCGGTAGCCCTCGATCATGCGCTCGTGGTTGGTGGATTCGCTCATGCGTCACCTAGCAGCTCGGCGAAGGTGGCCAGCGTCATCACGACGTAGGCGTGGCCGGCAGACTTGCCCCGGCGCTTGGCGATGACGGCAGCGAACCGCTTGCGTGCGTTCAGCCGCTCCGACTCGGCCTCCTCGAGCCAGCCCGACAGCGCCAGTTTCTGGTGGTTCTTCAACTCCAGCGCCCAGCCCGGTACGCCATCGAGATCGCCCACGTCATCGGGTCGGCCAGCGCCGTAGGCCCGCTCCACGTAGGGGTGGCCGTTGGCTCGAAAGAACTCGACCACGTCACGCTCGAAGGTGGCACCTTTGCGGGCCTGGGGCGAAGTCACTAGAACGGCTCGTCGTTCAGGTCGCTAGTGTCGATGCGGTCGACCGGGATGCCGAAGTGGTCACGCTCGGGTGCTCGGTAGGTGCCCTGGGTGAACCGGAGATCGGGACCGAGTGCGTCCACCACCAGCTTCTGGCCGGGGCGCTCGACGCCGTCGGTGCCAGTCCACGCATCGTCCTCGAGGCGACCAGTGGCGCAGACTCGGTCGCCCTTATGCAGCTGGCCGACCACGTTCTCCGCCAGTGATCCGAACATGACCAGGTTGACGAACACCGTCTCCACGTCTCCGCCGCCTGGCGTGAAGGGCTTGACTGCCAACCGGGCCGTCGTCCAGGGCTTGCCCGCCTGGCTCGAACGCAGCACCGGCTCCGCTGTGAGGTTGCCGACCAGGCCGGTGATGGTGGTGTCGATCACGATGCGACCGCGTCCACGTCGATGAACTCCTGGGCGTCGATCTCGGCGTTGGTGCGGATCTTGCGCTCGTTGGCCGGCTTGATCGGTCGCCGCAGGTGCCGCCACTTGTCGAAGAACTCAGCGGCCAGGGCGGCGCCGTAGACGGTGGGCGTGTCGTAGGTCGTCGGCACATGGTCGGCGACACGAAGGCTGCGCGGTGCGGTGGCGTATCCCCTGAACTGCTCGACCGACGGACGGAACCGCAGCTCGGCGGCGGGCCTGGTTACTGCCACCCGAGTGGCGGCTTGGAACTGGTCGAAGGTCAGGTCGGCGACGATGCCCACCCAGGCATCGAGGTCGTCCTTGGTCAGGGCCGGCACCTTGAACCCGTTGACGTAGTTCCAAACGTTTTTTGCGTCGTCGTTGTCCATGAATATCTCTTTCTTCGGGTCGCTCAACAGATGAAAGTGAGAGAGAAACTTGTCCACGCCTCTAAGGCTTTTGTCTTTAAGGTTTAAGGGGTAGGTAAAACAGGGCATGTTTTGGTAGATGCGTACGCAGATGCGGAACCGATGCGGAACCGATGCGTGCGCATATGCGTCCGCATTGCCCTACGCATGGGCCTTGGCGTCCCGCTCACGGCTCCAACGGACCTGTGCGGCGTTGCGTGCCGAGGCTGATTTCGCCTCGCCGAGGTGGTTCCACTCCTTGTAGTCATGGATCTGGATGCCGACCGGGGTCTCGTCCCACAGGCCCACGTCGATGAGCGCCTGGGCCGCCTTGGGCGTGTAGTGGGTGATCAGCCGGGGCAGCTGCGCAGTGGGGATTAGCCCTCCGCACGCCTGTCGCCTGGCGAAACAGAGCCCGGCGGTGAATAGCCAGGGTGCGTCCCGGTGGATGTCTCGAGCAGCCAGCACCTTGGGGTGCTCGTCGAAGTGGTCATCTAAATATGCCCATGCCATCAGTTCCCGCCTCGCTGTAGTCGGTTGTGCTTCTGTCGCCCCTCGTACTCTCTGTGGGCATTCCTGCACCCCAGGCAGACCTTGATGCTGCGCCGCTTGTGGGCGCCGTATCCGGCCTCAGTTCCGTGCCGGATTGGCTCCGGTTCTGCCTTCCAGGCGGGACGGTTTCCGCGGCGTTCTCGCTCACTTTTTCCGCCCCAAATGCCGTGATGTGTGCTGATTTCGAGGCTGTACGTGTAGCACTCGGACCTGACCGGGCAGCCCTCGCAGACCTCTTTCGCCGGGCGCACGTCCTCACCCAACTCGGGGAAGAACAGTGCGTGACCCATGTCCTTGCACGCAGCTCGCTCGACCCAGTGGCGCTCCTTGACGACGCTCATGGCACCCACTTGCCGTCGACGAGCTCGTAGCCCCGAGCGACCATGTACTCGCTATGGGTGAGCGTTTCGGCGTAGGTGGTGGTCTTGTTGAAGTGGCCGCTGCCCATGTGCTGGAACCGGACCAGCGCCTTCTTGCGCACCTCTGGATCGGGGCTGGGCATCAGTACTCCACCAACCCTTCGGGCTCATCGTCCTGGCCGGCGATCTGTGCCGCCTTGATGAGGTCCACCAGGTCGGCGATGATGCGGACTGTGACCGATCGGTACCAGTTGACGCTGTCGTTGCCGACGCACTCGAGCAGCTCATCGACCAGGTCCTGCGTGAGCGTGATGGTCGTCAACGGATCACCAGCACCCGTACTGCCTGCCCTGACGACTTCGCCGCTGCGGCCTTGTTCTCGGTGATGCTCGTCTCGTCGACGACCTTGCCCTTGGTGGCCGGCGACTGGCTGTAGACGATGTCGCCATCGACCACGGCGCACCATCTCCACGCCCGCCTCATGCTCTCGTCCAGACGGTCAGGTCACGGTGACGTACAGGGTTAGTGCTGGCACGCAGCTCGCCGGTCTTGCGGATACGCCCAGCGTGGGACGCACGTAGAAACACTGGACCTATGGCTGAGGGTTCGTGTGTGGTGATGTCGTCGTGCTCCTCGAGTCGGTGCCACACCTCGTCGGCGGTGAAGTCGGGATGGATGTGGGCGCACCAGAGGACAGCCAGGTAGGCCACCTCTTTCCACACCGGGTCGGCGTTCAGGTCGGCCCGGCTGATGGCGTCCTCGCGGGCCTCAATGGGGCTGAACAGGTCGGGCTGGGTGATCGTCATGCGTCCACCAACCGGGCCGGCTGCACCGGGTACTCCTCGAGGCGCTTCAACATGGCGTCCAGGCCGCAGTCGTCGGTGTGCCCGGTGATGCGCTCCCACTTGCAGTCGGGGCAGATCCACAGGTCGCCGTTCGTGGCCGGGATGCACACCCACTGCAGCTCGAAGATCAGGTCCTCGGCGTAGTCGAGTGTCTCCAGCAGCTCGGTCGCCTGGTGGCGGGTGAGCGTGATGACGTGGTCCTTGGCCGAGTTGATGAG
>CAIVIS010000073.1 GCA_903906055.1 uncultured Acidimicrobiaceae bacterium | reverse complement strand
GTGCCTTCGGTCGTGTCCGCCGTGAAGTCGGGGGCCTCGTCGCCCAAACGGATTGCCATCTGCTGCTCCTTGTTCTGGTGGTTGGTGGTCCGGATCTACCGGACGTGTGGCCGGATCGGCCTGGCTCGGGTGGCGTGCGAGGCCTTCCTCGCCACTGCCTGCATCCCGTGACCATCGTCGACCCCGGACCATGTAGTCCAAGCCGACGCCGGACCACAGTAGCCGGGTCACCATCAATTGTCGACCTGATTCGTCAGGTATTTGGACCCTCCCTCATCGCGACCCTTCTAGGCGCCCGCCGCACTCCGGATCAGGAGAACTAGCGATCACGCTCTCCCTCCGCCATGCTGGGTAGATGAGCGGACCCATCCGAGTGGACCGGCGCGGGCCGGTGATGGTCGTGACCATCGACCGGCCCGAACGGCGCAATGCCGTCGATCGGACCACGGCCGACGCTCTGTCAGCCGCCTTCGAAGCCTTCGACGCTGACCCCGGTGCCTCGGTGGCGGTGCTGACTGGGGCCGGCAGCACGTTCTGCGCAGGAGCTGATCTTCAGGCCATCGCCTCGGGCGACGGCAACCGGGTGGCCGAGGATGGTGCGGGGCCGATGGGGCCGACCCGGTTGGCCCTGAGCAAGCCGGTGATCGCCGCGGTCGAGGGGCACGCCGTGGCTGGTGGTCTGGAACTGGCCGTCTGGTGCGATCTGCGGGTGGCCGCCGTCGACGCCACCTTCGGCGTCTACTGCCGACGCTTCGGCGTACCGTTGGTCGACGGGGGCACCGTCCGTCTCCCTCGACTGGTGGGCCAAGGCCGGGCCCTCGATCTGATCCTGACCGGGCGGGGCGTGGGTGCCGACGAGGCACTGGCCATGGGCCTGGTCAACCGGGTGGTCCCGACGGGTGGGGCCCTCGAGGCTGCGATCGCTTGGGCAGACGAGATCGCTGCCCTCCCTCAGATCTGCATGCGCAACGACCGCCTGTCAGCCATCGACCAGTGGAGCCTGTCCGTTCCCGACGCCCTGCTGCACGAGACCCGACTCGGCTTCGACAGCCTCCGATCTGGCGAGGCACTGGCCGGGGCTGCCCTGTTCGCCCAAGGGAATGGACGAAGCGGGCAGACCCTCGATGTTGCTGATGATTCTGCTCGTCGTACGTCCGAGGGGACCACCACCATCGAGGAGCCGGCCCGATGACCGATGTCGCCGCCTTCGATTTCGACGGCACCCTCACCACCGGGGGGAGCGTGTTCGACTTCTTGGAGGCCGTAGCCGGCCGCAAGGCGGTTCTTAGGGCCTCGGCCGAGCTCGCCCCCAAGATGGCCCACGCCGCCATTGCCGGTGGAACGGTGGCTGACGAGACCAAGGAGCAGCTCTTCACCCGGGTGCTGGCCGGCATCGACGCCGACTACTTCCACCAGGTGGGTGCTGAGTTCGCCGCCTCGCACATGGCCGGCCACATGCGTCCCGAGGTCCGGCGGCGCCTCGACTGGCACCGGGGACGCGGCGACCGGATCGCCATCGTGTCGGCCTCGCCCCATGCCTACATCGGAGTGGCTGCAGATCGTCTGGCCGCAGATGCCGCCATCGCCACACTGCTCGAGGTCGATGCCGGGGGTCGGCTGACCGGTCACTACGAGGGCGGCAACTGCCGGGGCGAGGAGAAGATTCGGCGCCTTCGGCTATGGATGACCGAGTCGGGTCTCGACGGCGCTCGTCTCTGGGCCTACGGCAACAGCCGGGGTGACCTGCGCATGCTGCGGGCCGCTGACACCGGCGTAAACGTCGGCCGATTGGGGCGGTTCGGCCGGCTTCGAGACTTCAAGGGCCTCGACGAGACCGGTCCGCTCGGCCTGGTGGGCTGAACGACCCAGGATCATCGGCTGTTCCCCCCCTGGACTCCAAGGACTCGGCCTAGTCAGGCACCACCCGGTTGCGGTTTCGCCCGATGACCAGCACCAGGCTGAATGCCGTCAACAGGTGGCCGACGGCGTAGCAGTAGAAGAGCGCCGTGTACCAGGTCGAATGGAACCCGGCGGTGGGATTGAGGGCGTTCATCAGGTAGCC
>CAIVIS010000072.1 GCA_903906055.1 uncultured Acidimicrobiaceae bacterium | reverse complement strand
TGCGGTGGCGCCGTCCGGGTTGAGGTGGACCTGGTCGGCCGTGAACCACTCTGGGTGGGGCGTGGCCAGCGTGTTCCAGTCGGCCAGCACGGCGAGGCCGGGATAGCGGGCCACCCCGGCGGCCAGCACGGCATTGTCGGTCGCCATCCAGTCCCTCGGCACACACACGTTGACCAGCACCACTCGGGCGACCCCGGTAGCGGCCTGCATGATGGCGTCGACATCGGAGGCGGTCACTGCCCCGTTCGTGCCCAACTCCACCACCAAGACCCGACCTAGGGTGCCAGCGGCCCGATGAGACTGGACGACGCCGATCCCGGTCTCGAACTGGCGGCTGACCAATCCATCGACGGTCACCCCGGGGATGTCGATGCTGAGCTGGGGCTGAATGTCCAGCAGGATCGAGTCACCGACTGCGGTCACCGGGCCGGGTATCGGGCCGGGTTCGGTGCTGGTCGTGGTCGTGGTGGACGCCGGATCTGTCGTCGACGGTGAGGAAAGTACTGAGGGGGCCGAGGAGCCGGCGGCGGGGGAGCCAGCCCCTTGGCTGGCGAGGCCTCCCGTCGACATCGCCGAAGCGGCCCGGACGTTCTGGGAGTAACCCAGCCCGGCCAGGGCGGCCAGCACGGCCACAAGTGCGACCCCGATGGCCCGGTCGACCCGGCTGATCCCCGACATCGTTCCATTGTGACCTACCTAGGTACGACAGTGGGTGCAGGAGGCGGTCGCGGGCCGTGCGGCGGAACTGTCAACAGATGGCACCGTCCGTGGTGGGCGGACTCGTAGACTGGTCGCCGTGGACGGAGTAGAGGCGGGCCCGATGACAGCGAACGGTGACGATCTGTCGCTCGGCTCGGACGGGTCGGACGGTGCGGACGGGTCCGACGCTGCAGTCAGTGCGGACGATGACCCGGGCCTGGACCGGATACTCACTGCCCCCAACCTGATCACTTGCGTGCGACTGGCTTGCATTCCGCTCTTCGTGTGGCTGCTCTTCGGGGCCCAGCGTCAGACGGCGGCAGCCATACTGCTGGGTGTCCTAGGTGCCACCGACTGGATCGATGGCTATGTCGCCCGGCGCTTCCACCAGGTGTCTACGTTCGGCAAGGTCCTGGACCCCGTGGCCGACCGGGTCCTGATGGTCACCGCCGTCGTCACGATCACCGCGCACGGGGCGGTCCCGCTCTGGTTCGGTGTGGCCACACTGGCTCGCGAGGTCGTCGTGTCCGCCGCCGTCTTGCTGCTGGCCTCGCTCGGGGCCGCCCGCATCGACGTCCTGTGGGTGGGTAAGGCGGGGACGTTCGCCCTGATGTTCGCCTACCCGCTCTTCTTGGTCAGCGATGGAGCGGCAACCTGGCAGACCGTGGTGCATATCGTGGCGTGGGGATTCGGGCTGGTGGGTCTGACCCTGGCCTGGGTGGCGGCTGGCTCCTACGTTCCGGTGGCCCGCAAGGCGTTGTCCGACGGCCGCCACCATGATGAAGACCAGACGACAAGGCGATGATGAAGACCAGACGGCACGGCGATGATCCCATGAAGGCGAGTGATCCCATGAAGGCGAGTACCCGATGAAGGCCGTGATCATGGCTGGTGGTGAGGGGACCCGACTGCGTCCGCTGACCTCCAACCAACCCAAGCCCATGCTGCCCATGGCCAATATCCCGATGATGGAGCATGTGGTCAACCTGCTCCGCACGCACGGATTCGAGGACATCGTGGTCACGGTGGCCTTCATGGCCAACGCCATCCGCACCTACTTCGGGGACGGCTCCGAGTTCGGCGTCCGCATGGTCTACGCCACCGAGTCCACCCCGCTCGGCACGGCCGGGTCGGTCCGCAACGCCAAGGATGAACTCGATGAGCGGTTCCTGGTCATCTCAGGCGACGTGCTCACCGACATCGATCTCGGAAAGGTCGTGGACTTCCACGACAGCCATGGCGGACTGGCCACCTTGGCCCTCAAGGCGGTCGAGAACCCCCTGGAGTTCGGGATCGTCATCACCAACGAGGACGGCTCCATCGAGCGGTTCTTGGAGAAGCCCACATGGGGCCAGGTGTTCAGCGACACCATCAACACCGGGATCTACGTGCTCGAGCCCGAGATCTTCGATTTTATCGCTGAGAGTGAGGCCGTGGACTTCTCGGCCGATTCGTTCCCGGCCGCTCTGGCCGCCGGCAAGGGCCTGTATGGCTACGTGGCCGACGGGTACTGGGAAGACGTCGGCACGCTCGAGGCCTACGTCAGCTCCCACCAGGACATCCTGGACCGCAAGGTCCACGTCGACATCGAGGGGTTTCCGCTTCGTCCAGGCATCTGGGTGGGCAAGGGCGCCGAAATCGACCCCAGCGTCGAGATGGTCGGCCCGGCCGTCATCGGCGACAACTGCGTGGTCGGTCCCGGGGCCAGCCTGGGGGCGTACTGCACGCTGGGGCGTAACGTCCGCATTGGCGACAACGCCGTCGTCGAGCGCTCCGTGGTACACGACAACACCTACCTCGGTGCCGGGGTACGGGTCGAGGGCAGTGTGCTCGGCCGCGGCTCTGATCTGCGCCAAGGGGTCCGCTGCGAAGAGGGCGTAGTCCTCGGCGACGAGTGCTTCGTGGGCGCCCACGCCGAGATCAGTGCCGGGGTGAAGATCTACCCGTTCAAGACGGTCGAGGCCGGGGCCATCGTCAACTCCTCGATCGTGTGGGAGTCGCGGGGAGCCCGCTCGCTGTTCGGACGTGACGGTGTCCGAGGCCTGGCCAATGTGGATATCAGCCCCGAACTTGCCGTCCGGCTCTCGATGGCCTGGGCCTCGACCCTGGAGAAGGGTGCGACCGTCACCAGTTCGCGCGACACCAGCCGAGCCGCCCGAGTCCTGAAGCGGGCCATCATGGTCGGCTGCAACGCGGCTGGCGTGAACGTCGACGACCTCGAGGCCGCCACCGTGCCGGTGACCCGGTTCCAGATCACCTCGTCGTCCAGCACGGCCGGGGTGACCGTGCGGCTCGACCCTGATGACCCCCAGTCGGTGGTGCTCCGCTTCTTCGACGAAAACGGCATCGACATCGACGAAGCGGCGCAGCGCAAGATCGAGCGCCTGTATCACCGCGAGGACTTCCGACGGGTCCTGGCCCGAGAGATCGGCGACCTCGGCTTCCCACCCCGGACGCTCGAGCACTACACCTCGGCCCTGATCGACTCGGTCGACCTGTCTTCGGCCCGAGCCGCCGGTCTCAAGCTCGTCCTCGACTACTCCTTCGGGACGGCCAGTTTCGTCATGCCCAACCTGCTGGCCAAGATCGAGGCCGATGTATTGGTGGTCAATCCCTACGCCAATACGGCCAACGTGGTGGCTTTCGACCGGGCGTCGGCCGCGGCCCGGGTCTCCGAGCTGGTCCGGGCATCGGGCGCACATCTGGGCGCCGTACTGGACCCGGGTGGTGAGTTCGTGGACATCGTCGACGACCTGGGCCACACGCTCAGTCACGACGAAGCGCTACTGGTCCTCGTCACGCTGGTGACCGATGCTGTCCCCGGTGCCCGCATTGCGCTGCCGGTGGCCGCCAGCGTGGTAGCCGAGCGGATCTGCCGCGATGCCGGAGCCGAAATCATCTGGACCAAGCTGTCCGCCTCTCACCTGATGGACGTGGCTCACTCCGAGCACGTGACTCTGGCCGCCAGTCAGTCCGGCGGGTTCATCTTCCCGGCCTTCCTGCCCGCCTTCGACGGTGCCGCCACCCTGGTCAACCTCATGGCCCTGCTGACGACGTCCGGTCAGCGCCTGTCCGACCTGGTAGCGGCCATGCCTCCGGTGCGGATCGCCCACCAGTCGGTGCATACGCCATGGGATCAGAAGGGGATGCTGATGCGGACCCTGGTGGAGCGGTCCCAGGGCCGCGAGTTGGTCCTGGTGGACGGGGTGAAGGTGATGGAGGACGACGGGTGGGCCTTGGTGCTGCCTGATCCTGAGGAGCCGCTGACTCACGTGTGGGCGGAGGCGCCCAGCAGCGCACAGTCCGAGGCTCGCGTCCAGGAGTACGTCACTCGGCTCGAACAGCTGATGCGCTAGCGGGTCGAGCCGGCAGGCAGCGTCGTTACCGGTCGGATAGGGTCGGGCGCCATGAACGTGCCTGAAGATCAGCGGTATTCGAGCGACCACGAGTGGGCCCGCACAGCGGGCGATCGGATTCGCATCGGCATCACCGATTACGCCCAGGACGCGTTGGGCGATGTGGTCTTCGTCGACCTGCCCGAACCTGGTGCGACCGTGGAGTCCGGAGGGCTGATCGGCGAGGTGGAGTCGACCAAGTCGGTCTCGGAGATCTACGCCCCGGTGGCCGGCGAAGTGGTGGCCGTCAACACCGGACTGGGCGATGCTCCCGAGCTGATGAACAGCGATCCCTACGGTGAAGGATGGCTCTGTGAGATCGTGCCTTCGGATCCGGCGGCGGTGGATGCGCTCCTCGATGCCGGGGCCTACCGCCAGCTCACAGAGGGTTGATCTCCGCCGACTCGAAGTCGGTACGGAACGGACTCGACGGAGCGACTACGTTGGACTACGTGTTCTGCCACAGCTGCGGCCATCGAAACCCTGAAGGGGTGAACTACTGCTCCGCCTGCGGAGCATCGATGCTGACGTCGGTCGGCGATACCTCGGTGTCGGTCAGCCCCATCGACGATGTGTCGGATGCAGTTGCCGCCCCTCCTGTCGGACAGCTCGAGCTTCCTCGCGGGGTCGGCCTCTTGGTCATCCGACGAGGGAGTGACGAAGGGCCTCGGTTTCCGCTCGAGAAGGAGCAGACCACGGTCGGACGCCACCCGGACAGCGACGTCTTCCTCGATGACGTGACCGTGTCCCGCCGACATGCCGTCTTCGTGACCGAGGGACAGACGACGACGGTGCGCGACGCCGGATCCCTCAATGGCACCTATGTGAACCGCCAGCGCATCGAGCAGTCGGTCCTGGCCAGCGGTGACGAAGTGCAAGTGGGCAAGTTCAAGTTGGTCTACCTGCGGGGTATTGCCGAGTGAGTGCACGGTCCTACCTGTCCATCGGTGACGTCCTGACCCTGCTGCGCCAGGAGTTCCCGGACGTGACCATCTCCAAGATCCGCTTTCTGGAGAGCCAAGGTCTGGTGAATCCGGAGCGGACCCCGTCGGGATATCGCAAGTTCTACGAGCACGACGTCGAGCGACTGCGCTGGGTCCTGCGCCAGCAGCGCGAGCACTTCTTGCCGCTCAAGGTCATCAAGGACCGCCTCGGCGAAGAGACTCAGGGTGCGGGTAAGTCGGCGAAGGCAGGCGCTGGCGCGGCCAACGGAACGGCCAGTGGCGCGGCCAACGGAACGGCCAACGGAACCGCCAGTGGAACGGCCAGTGGAACGGCCAGTGGAACCGCCAGTGGAACGGCCAACGGAACGACTGCCGCCGCAGCGGTGCCAGCGCAAGCAGCACCCGCCGCCTCCGCCGAACCGGTCCTGGTCGGCCAGGTAGCGGGGGAAGCGGCTCTGTCCGACGAGAGCGGAACCGCTGGTCGTGACTCCTCGCTCGTCCTTTCTGGAGCCGCAGTCGGAGGGCTCACCGCCGGCGCCTCGGCGTCGGCATCGCCCACCGGTTCGGCCGGTTCGGCCGGGGCCAGCCAGTCGGTGCCGGTAGGGCGAGCGCACCGGGCCAATCTTGCGACCTCTCAGGCCCGCCCCGTCGACGACATGCCCCGATCGACCAGCGAGTCAAGCGGTTCAGCCGTGCTCTCGAGTTCCTCGGATGTGGGGCTGACCCCTGCACCCACCGAACCGGCTCCGATGGCCGGAGTGCGCCGCTCTGATCCGGTGACGGCCCCCGTTGGAGCCAAGACGACCCTGCCTGGTGGTCCCTCCGCCGGTGCGCCAGCCTCGAGGGTCCCCCGGACGGACGGCGCCATGTTCTCGATGGCGGAGCTCATCGCCAACAGCGGCCTTTCCGAGGCGTACATGAACCAGCTGCGGGAGTTCGGCCTGATCTCCCCGGCCTCGATTGCCGGCGGCGAGTACTTCGACGAGGACGCGCTGGCTGTAGCCAAGGTGGCCGCCGAGTTCTCCGCCTTCGGAATCGAAGCGCGCCACCTCCGGCTCTACAAGAATGCTGCCGACCGCGAGGCGGGGTTCATCGAGCAGATCGTGATCCCGATGGTGCGCCAGCGCAATCCCGAGGCCCGGGCTCGGGCCGTGGAGAGCGCTGACGAACTGGCCAGACTGGGCCAGGAGCTCAAGGGCTCGTTGCTGCGGAGCGCTCTGGGCAGCCTGCTCAACGGCTGAGGCCAACCGTGTGGGCGCAGTAGCCCCGTGCTGCGGAGTCCGGTGACGCCGAGTAGGTTGGCACCCATGGTCGAAGTGCGGCTCCGTGCGGTTCGGGTAGATCTGCAGTCGAACACGCCAGTCCTGCTCCTCCAAGAGCCCGAGGGGCTGGGGCGGACGCTGCCGATCTTCATCGGTGCGCCCGAAGCGACAGCCATCGCCTTTGCCCTGCAGGGCATGGCTACCCCGAGGCCGATGACGCACGACCTGATCGCCGACCTCCTCGAAGCGCTCGGTTCCGAGGTGCTCCGGGTGGTGGTTACTGAACTCCGGGACAGCACCTACTACGCCGAGATCGTCCTGCGACAGGGCGGTGTGGAGATAGCGGTATCTTCCCGGCCGTCCGATGCGGTAGCGGTGGCGGTCCGTACCGGCGCCCCACTGTTTGTGGCCGATGAGCTTATGGATGTCGAAGGGATCATGCTCGCCGTCGACGAGGAGGACTCCGAGGGTTCTGGGGAGGCGCCCGACGGAAACCCCGAAGAGATCGTCGGGGAGTTTCGGAGCTTCCTCGACACCATCAATCCGGAGGACTTCTCCTCCTAGGCAGTCCGGAGGTCTTCTCCGCCTGAAGCAGCCTCGTGCTCGGCGGACGGCCGACTCCTGGGGTCCCGTATGTGGCTTCCGGTGGCGATCAGCGCCCGGGGCGCACCAGCATCCGACCCCGGACCTGTCCGGCCAAGATGGACTCGAGCACCGGAGGCAGTCCGTCGAGGTCGACTTCGCCCTCGATCAGCGAATCGATGCGGTCAGTGGCGAACGTGGCGGCCATCTCGGACCACACGGCCGTTCGCTCATCGATCGGGGTCTGGACGGTGTCGATGCCCAGCAGCGACGCGTTGCGAACGATGAACGGATAGACGGTCGATTCGAACGAACTCCCTCCGGTGAGCCCACTGGCGGCCACGGCTCCTCCATAACAGAGGCTCCGTAGCACGGCCGACAAGGTGGCTCCCCCCACGCAGTCGATGGCTCCGGCCCACCGTTCAGGTCCCAATGTCCGTTCCGGATCGACAGACAGGTCGTCGCGCCCGATGACCTCGGATGCACCCAGTCCGAGCAGATACTGGCGCTCGGCCAGACGCCCCGTGCTGGCCACTACGTCGTAGCCGCGTGAGGCGCACAGGGCTACCGCCATGCCCCCGACTCCACCCGAGGCACCGGTGACCAGTACCGGGCCAGCCCCGGGCGCCAGTCCGTGTTCCTCTAGACGGCTCAGCGACAACGCGGCGGTGAACCCGGCGGTGCCCAGGGCCGCAGCATGCCGGGCAGACAGCCCAAAGGGCAGTGGTACGACCCATCCTGAGGGGACCCGGGCATAGCGGGCGAACCCACCGTGGCGGGCCACTCCGAGGTCGTAGCCGTGGACGATGACGTCGGCGCCGATGGTGATGGATGGATCCACTGATGCCACCACCCGGCCCACGAGATCCACCCCAGGGACCAAGGGCGACGTCCGAGCCACCCGGTTGCCGGGCCGGGTCACCATGGCATCCTTGAAGTTCACCGCCGACCAGGCCACCTCGACCACGACCTCACCAGGGGGCAGATCCTCGAGGACGAGCGCCGATACGCCGCACGCCACCGACTCGCCGTCCCGGGTCACCAGGAAGGCAGGAAACGGTTCTCCTGCAGCACGGGCCTGGGATGCGACGACTTCGGCGTCAAGAGGAGGTGGTGGGGATGCCATTGCAGGTACCGTACAGATTCCATGACAATCGAGCAGCCACCCGGGGATCAGGCGCCGCTAGACGGGTCGATCTCCCGATCGCAGTCGGCTGTGCCGCGGTCATCTCCGTGGACGGCGGCCGAGGTGGCTGGGGGCAAGATCGGGCGTAGCGGGCTGCAAGCTGATGGGGGCCAGGTCTACTGGATCGAGTCCAGACCGTCCGAGGGCGGCCGTCAGGTCGTGGTCGGGACCGACCCCGGTGCTGGCCCGTCTGATGTACCCCAGGACGCCTCGCCGTCAGGAGTAGGCGTGCGCAGCCGGGTCCACGAATATGGCGGCGGTGCGGCCACCGTGGCCGGCGGCATCGTGCACTACGTGGATCAGGACGATCAGGCCTGGTATCGAGTCGACCCGACGGCAGGCTCCCACCCCTTGCGGCTGGGAGCGTTGCATGCAGGCGACACGCCTATCCGACACGCCGATGGACGCGCGACAGGCGACGGTCGATGGTGGCTGTCAGTCCAAGAGGAGGTCGGTGAGGCGACCACACGCCATCGACTGGTGGCCATGCCCGCGGATGGCACGGCTGCAACGACGACCCTGGTGGATGTGGGGGGATTCGTGGCTGCTCCCCGTCCATCCCCCGACGGGCGGTGGCTGGCGTGGTTGGCCTGGAGTCATCCGGACATGCCGTGGGACTCGTCGACCCTGCAGGTCGCCCCATTATCCATGGACGGCACCTCGATCACCGTCGGAGTACCGACGGTGGTGGCAGGTGGCCCTGGGGTATCGGTAGGTCAGCCCTACTGGTGCCGTGATGGCGGCCTCTTGTTCGTCGACGACCGCTCTGGCTGGTGGCTCCCGTACCGGGTGGCACCGGGGCAGTTCGACGGCCCCCTGGCCTCGGTTGCAGCGTTTGCCCTGGTGGATACCAGTGCGGAGTTCCACGGGCCGGACTGGGTCTTCGGCCAGCACACCTTCGACGAACTCCGCGACGGTTCCCTCGTGGCTCGTATGTGTGCATCCGGGCGAGACCGTCTGGTGGTCCTGCGGCCCCCATCCGCCGGTCCGGACTCTCCTGGTTGGGTGTTGGACGAGATCGAGCAGCCGTGCATCAGCCTGTCGGCCGTGGTCAGCCCGGACGGCAAGTCTGCCGTCGTATTGGGATCGACATCTACCGAGGCCCACACCGTGCTGGCCGTCGACCTCGAAGGCCGGGCCGCACCTGTTCGACTGAGCGCACCACCAATGGCGACGATCTCGGTCGAACAGGTGTCGGTGGCGGTGCCGCGGATCGCCACGTCGGGCACCACGGCGGTCCCGGGGCAGTTCTATGCGCCTCTTGGCCAGGCAGGCCGAGTTCCCCCACCTCTGGTCGTGTTCTGCCATGGAGGCCCAACTGCTCGGGCCGAACCCGGGTACGACCCAGTCGTCCAGTTCTTCACCAGCCGAGGGATAGCGGTGGCCAGTGTCGACTATCGAGGGAGCACTGGATACGGCCGGGACTACCGAGATCTACTGCACGGGGCATGGGGGGAGGCCGATGTCGACGACTGCGTGTCCTATGCCGAGTCCTTGGCGGCCGATGGGCTGGTCGATGGTGGGCGGATGGCCATCCGAGGCACTAGTGCTGGCGGGCTCACCGCTCTGGCGGCGCTCATCCGAGCCCGGTGCTTCGCCGGGGCGGTGGCCTGGTATGGGGTGACCGATCTGATGGCGCTGGCGGCCGACACTCACGATTTCGAGTCCCGGTACCTGGATGGACTGGTCGGCCCACTACCTGATGCCGCCGATCTCTACCGGGAGCGTTCGCCGGTGCATCATGCGGGCGACGTGGTCGGCCGAGTGCTGCTGCTCCAGGGGTCGCAGGACCCGATCGTGCCGGTCGACCAGGCCGAGCGCTACGCGTCCGAGTTGCTGGCGGCCGGGACCGACTGCCGGTTGGTGGTGTTCGACGGGGAGTCCCACGGGTTCCGCAGGGCCGACACCATCGAGGCCGCTCTCGAGGCCGAACTCGCCTTCTACCGCGAGTTGTTCGCCATGGGAGGTCCCCATGACCAGTGATCAGGCGTGGTGGGCACGGGGTCCGGTGAGCACGGTGCTGAACTGGCTCCGGTCGCTGTCCGCCGAGGGCCGGGACGCCTTTCTGTACGGGATGTCTGCTTTGTTCGCTGGGGTGACGGCGCTGGCGGTGGGGATCCCGCTCTACCGCCAGTGGGGACAGCTGGCCGTCGGTCCGTACACGGTGGCGACCGTGCTCATGGTGGTGGTAGCCCGACGGCGCTCTACTCGGCCCCCCCTTGTTCCCGTAGCGGACTGTGACACTGACCCTGACGGGGAGGCAGAACGCAGCGATGCCGGGGATGCCCCGACGGCGACCGCAGCCACCACCTGGTACCGCCCGCTACACCGATGGAGGACCGCCCGGCTGGCTGCGTTCGTCATCGTGCTGTTGGGAGCGACGGTGGTGCCGCTCGCCCTCGAGGTGGTCTGGGCCGCACAAGGGAACGCTGCTCTCCACGTGCAGCCCGAGGTGCTCGTGGTGGAGCGGGCCGGCATCCGGGCCGCCCACGGTCAAGACCCCTACCAAGTGGTCGACCGCCAGGGCCACATCCTCATCCGCCAGAGTGCTATCCCGGTCTACGAGCTCTACTACCCGTACCTGCCCGGCATGGTGGTATTCGGTTTCTCCAGCGGGAGCAAGGTAGAGGCCCGTCTCACCGATGCCCGGATCCAGTTCTTGCTGTTCACGCTGCTCATCACCTGTATCGCCCTCAGCCGCATCCGACCGTCCACCGATGCCCGTACCCGGTCCTTCCAGGCCATGAGCGTCCTACCTACCGCTGCGCTGCCGCTGGCCACCGGAGGCGACGACATGCCGGTAGTAGCGCTGATGCTGCTCGGCCTGGTCGCCCTGCAGCGCCGAAGACCGGTACTGGCTGGCTTGGCCCTCGGGGCGGCCAGCACCCTCAAGTTCACGGCGTGGCCGTTGGTATTCCTGGCCCTGTTTGCTGCTACCGACCTCAAGGGTCGTCGGGCCATCGGGCGCTACATCGTCGCAGTTCTGGCACTGGTGGTGCCGGTGGTCTTCCCGGTGGCCGTGCTCAATCCGTCGGCCTTCATCGACAATGTGATCAAGTTCCCCCTCGGGCTCGCAGGAGTGGCGTCCCCGGCGGCCAGCGCCCTGCCCGGACACCTGCTGGTGTCGGCGTTCCCTGGTATCCATCGAACGTACGTGATCGTCGCTGTCATCCTCGGCCTGGCCGTCCTGGCCCGTCGGCTGATCCGCAACCCCCCTGGCAATGCGGCAGCCGTCACCTCGCTGGCTGGATGGGTGATGCTGATCGCGATCCTGCTCGCCCCGGCCACCAGGGTCGGCTACGTGCTCTATCCGATCAACCTGTTCTTATGGGCATGGATGTTCCGGCGTGCCGAGGATCCGCTCCAAGTGATGCCACCGCCGGCATCCGACGACACGGGTGACGGTCAGTTGCCGTCAGGGGTCTCGAACAGCTCCAGCGAGTACGGCGTGGAGCCAGTCGGTGTGGTGGGGGAGACCACGACGCCCGTCTCCCAGTAGAAACCGTCCCCACTGCCCCGTTTGGCCAGGACCTCGGTCGATCCCGGCGTCCCCTGGGGGGCGGGACCGCTGTAGATGATCTGCCAACCAACGGCCCGGAACATCTTGCTATAGGCCTCGATCACCTGGCCCTGGGCCAGCAGGCTGGTGAGGGTGACGGTCCGGTCGAACTGCGCAACGTGCTGATCCGAGTTGACGGTGGTGCCCACGGTGGACCGCTTGAGGACACCCAGGTTGCCGATGATGTCGGCCGGGGGTTGGCCGTTGTTCACGATGGACTGCAGTTTGTGGGTGGCTGGGGCGAGGGCCACGACCGTGCCGTCGGCCAAGGTGACCTTACGGATGGTGAAGGACGGGTTGGAGCCGCTGCTGATAGCCGAGGCCACCACCCCGCCGATCAGAAGGAATACCGCCAGTCCGAGGACGACCAAGGCCGGTCCACGGACCGACATCGGCTCGTAGGCCAGGGAGGAGGCCGGCACGGGCGCCTCAGACGCCACGGGTGCCTCAGACGCCCCAGTCGCCTCGGATGGCTCTGGGTCGGCGATGGTCGATGGAACATCCCCAGGGTTCGCAGCCATGTCCGCATGCTACCGGGGGCGCTCGAGGGGCCATCGCCAGCCCCAGTCAGTTGACGGGTGATCCCGGATGGAGATCAGGGGGTCGCTGGCCTCCGACCGTCGGCGGCAACATCGGCGGCAACGTCGGTGGTCTGGGCCGGGCTGATGGGCGGCTCGAGGGCGACGGCCACTCGGAAGGAGAGCACCGCTGCTCCTACTGTGGATGCCA
Source organism: uncultured Acidimicrobiaceae bacterium (assembly GCA_903906055.1). Classification (GTDB taxonomy): domain Bacteria; phylum Actinomycetota; class Acidimicrobiia; order Acidimicrobiales; family RAAP-2; genus Bog-756. The sequence goes on along the minus strand of CAIVIS010000072.1, from coordinate 41,055 downwards.
GGATGGCCCAGCGGGTGACAGGGGGCAGCCGACGAAAGGCCAGCACGGTCACGGTGGCATCGACGGCGTCGGCCATGCCCGATAGGGCGACCCACGGGCGGGCCTCGGTATTGGCTACCGCCAGCGCCCGAAGGGTTCCTAGGCCTAATGCCAGATCGCGGCCCCCCATGGTACGAGCCAGAAGCCGGACGTCTGGATTTCCGGCCGAGTCGCCGATCCACGGTCGGACCATCAGGGTCGGCGCCACCAGGGCGGTGCACCCGATGCCGATGCGGCCGATGGCGATGCTCTGCGCCAGGCGACGGGGGAGGCTGGAGATCATGGTCTTCACGGTAATGGGAGGATCCCGAACTCGTGGTCGGATTGTCTGACTCGTGGCCCGCAGCCACCGGGCCCGATTCGGCATGCAGCCGCCAAAGAACCACGATGAGTGATGGACCGAACGCTGCGCGTGATATGTGTTCACCAACTGTTTACATCTGGGTCGAGTTCCTTCACAATGCCGTGGTCGATGGAGGCACAGAAGCCTCCATCAAAAGGAGGGGAGTCCCGATCCGATTGGATCAGGACGTTCCAGTGGTACGGGGGAATTCCGGGGGGGGATTCGGGGGAGTGAGAGGCCGGGTCGCAAGACCCGGCCTCTGACGCGCCATGAGACAGATGTCGTGGACCTGCCCGCTTACTCCGGCCGCCCTGGCGAGCCTGGGCCCTACTGGCTCGCCCATCCGAACGGGTCCAGCGGACCGTGGCCACGCCCCAGATGCCACCCAGCCGCCCCGACCAGGGCCTCGTGGACGAACTGCGCCGCGCCCGTCACCGCGGACGGCATGTCGTGGCCCCGAGCCAGCAAGGCGGCAGTGGCCGAGGCCAGGCTGCACCCGGTCCCGTGGTTGTTGTGGGTGGATACCCGCTCATGCTCGATCACGAGGACCTCGGTCCCGTCGTAGAGGATGTCGGTGACTGTTTCGGGCCCCGAGGCAGCGCCCGCCCCGGTGCCGGCATCGTGGACGCCGGGGAGGTGCCCTCCTTTGACCAGCACCCAGGTCGGCCCGAAACCATGGATCCGTTCGGCCATGGCGATCATGTCGTCCACCCCGGACTGTCGGGCCGGGTCGACGCCGGCCAGGATGGCCGCTTCCATCAAGTTGGGTGTGACCACCATGGCGTGGGGGATGAGTAGGTCGCGGTAGGCAGTCACTGCGTCATCATCCAGGAATGGCCGGCCGGACGAGGCCACCATCACGGGATCGACCACCAGGTGGGGGAGTTCGCCTGCGGCGGCCCGGTCGGCCACCAGGCGGACGGTGGCTGCGGTGGCCAGCATGCCGGTCTTGACGGCGGCGACAGCGAAGTCCTCGAGCACGGCAGCGATCTGGGCCTCCACTATGTCCGGAGGTACGGGGTGGACAGCGGTGACGGCAAACGTGTTCTGGGCCGTGACGGCCGTGACCACGGTGGTGGCGAAGACCCCTAGGGCGCTCATGGCCTTCAAGTCGGCCTGGAGTCCCGCCCCTGCCCCCGAATCCGACCCGGCAATGACCATGGCCACTAGGGGCGTATGGGCGTCGGCAACGGCACCCAGCGATCTGGCACCCAGTGATCCGGCACCAGCCGTTGCGGTCACTGTCCGACCATGCCCTCGAACGACGACGAGGCCTCGGCCACGAATCGGCGTGTGATGCGCCCGGCCAGCCGGGCGGCCCGACCGGCGGCCACACCATCGCGCATGGCCGCTGCCATCAATGACGGGTCGCCGGCCCGGGTCACCGCAGTAGCCACCAGCACCGCGCTGCAGCCCAGCTCCATGGCTAGGCAGGCATCTGATGCCGTCCCGATGCCGGCGTCCAAGACGACGGGCACACCGGCTTGTTCGACGATCAGCTCGATGTTGTGCGGATTGCGTATCCCGAGCCCGCTTCCGATGGGCGAGCCCAACGGCATGACGGCCGCGCAGCCGACCTGCTCGAGCCGGCGGGCCACCACCGGGTCATCGCCACAGTAAGGGAGGACCACAAAGCCGTCATCGACCAGCTGCTCGGCCGCCAGCACCAGCTCGATGGGGTCAGGCAAGAGGGTCCGGTCGTCGCCGATCACCTCGAGCTTGACCCAGTTGGTAGCGAACGCCTCACGGGCCAGTCGGGCCGTCAGGACGGCATCGGTGGCCGTGTAGCAGCCTGCCGTGTTGGGGAGGATCCGGATACCCAGGCCTTCCAGCAGGTCGACCAATGAGTGACGGGTGGACGGATCGACTCGGCGGACGGCCACGGTCGCCAGCGCAGTGCCCGAGGCCACCAGGGCGCCAGTCAGAGACTCGGGGCTCGTCATGCCCCCGGTGCCCATGATGAGCCGCGAGCCCACCACGGTGCCAGCGATCACGAGCGGGTCGGAGGTGGCGGTATCGGTCATCGCATGCCACGGTACCCCCGTGCCGACTGACTAAGGGTCGCCACGGTGCCCCGAGTCAGCCCCCGGCGGCCGCAGTGACGATCTCGATGGTGACGCCGGGTTCGATCCGAGTCGCATTCCAGGTGCTCCGCGGCACCACTTCGCTGTCGATGGCCACAGCCACCCCACGAGGAGAGGGACACCAGGCGGCCACCAGGTCGGACACGGTTGATCCCGGGTACAGGTCATAGGGTTCGCCGTTGACCGTCGCTACGGCTGTCGCCAGCGCTGGTGCCGGGCCTGGCGCGGTCAACGGAGCATCCGCAACGGGTCCGGTCGTCCCGTCATCCTCCGACCTGGTCACGAGTCGGTCCCGAGCCAACCGGTGACAACGGGGGAGAACCGGTCGGGCCGGAATGCCTCGAACGGGCTGGGGGATGGGTCGGAGGATCCCGACCCGGATCCGAGCAGACCGACCACTTCGTCGGCGGTCAGAGGGGCCAGCAGCATGCCGTTGCGGTAGTGGCCGGTGGCCATCACCAGTCCGACCACCTCGGTCAGTCCGACGATCGGTCCGTTGTCGGGCGACCCCGGCCGCAGGCCCGACGTGGTCTCGACCACCGAGTACTCATCCAACGCAGGTACCACCCGGCGGGCGTCCTCGAACAGGTCGGCGAGCCCGCCGAGGGGGATCGACAGGTCGAATCCGCGTTCTTCCATGGTCGCCCCCAGCACCAGGCCGCCATCGTGGCGAGGGACGAGATAGCAGGTGCGTCCATGCACCAGGGCGCGCACTGTACGCCGCAAGCGGGGGATCCCCGGTCCGGCCTGGAGCCGGACGGTGACACCGCGCACCGGACGCACTGGTGGCCGAACTGCCTCGGGGAGCCCCCCGAGGGCTCCGGACCGACTGCCCGCAGCCACTACGACTGCACCCGCGTCGACCCGAGTTCCATCCGACAGTTCCACCCCAGTGGCCCGGTCGTCTCGGATGTCCACTCGGGTGACTTCGTCGGACACGAACAAGACGCCACCGGTCTCGCATGCCGCCAGCAGCGCTCCCACCGTGCTTCGGTTGTCGACCTGATGATCGTCGGGGAGGTCCACCCCTCCGCTGATGCCGGGAGCGAGCAGGGGCTCTGACTCCCGACAGGCCCGTGCTCCCAGGCGCTCGGCAGCCAGCCCAATGGCCTGGTGGAAGGCGAGCACCCGGTCAGTGGCGGCTCGATCGGAGGGATCGCCAGCGACCAACAAGGTCCCATCGGCCCGGAAGTGCACCGGTTGGCCGGCGGCGGCTTCGAGTGCTGCAGCAAAGCCCGGCCAGGCCCGTACGGCGGCCAGATTGAGTGCAGCCAGCGACTCCTCTCCGAACTGTGCCTCGGCCACCGGGGCCAGCATGCCAGCCGCAGCCCAGGTGGAGCCCCGGCCCGGGTCAGGGTCGACCACGGTGACCGACAGGCCAGCCGATACCGCTCGCCATGCGATGGCCAGGCCGATGATCCCCCCACCGACGACGACCACGTCGCGCTGTCCGGTGTGCGTCATGGGCTCATGCTACGACGGACAGGTACGTCGCCTGGCCGTAGTGGCGGCCAGCAGGGGCATCGGGACCGGGCCAGCGAGTCGCCAGCGGGTCAGGCAGCGGGTCAGGCCGTCAGGTGGCCGTGGCCGTGAGGTGGCCGTGCCGCACCCGGGTCCACTCGCTGATCACGAAGTCGCGGACCGCCTCGCCTTCTGGGCGGGCGCAGACGATCTGATCGACGACCACCGGATTGTCGGTGACGCGCTGGAGGCGGATGGAGTCTCCCGAGGGGAGGTAGTCGGGGATCCACGCGCACCAGGCGAATCCCATGTGCTCGAGTTCGATGACTGCCCATGCGGCCGACGGGTCGCGGGCAGGCAGGTGGACGTGCACGTAGGACGGGGACATGGCCAGGTACTCATCGAGGGTGTCGCCCATGCGCTCGGCGATATCGAGCCCGAGCTCGTGGACCCGGATCTCGATCCCTCCAGCCAGGGCTGATGCCGTGGTCCGGAACTGCGACCGGGCCCGGGTGGGGGCAACGATGGCGTGGTCGAACGTGCGCGTCACGCCCAGCCGGTCGACCAGGGTCTGGACGTGGTCGGCGACATGGTCGGGGATGCTGAGGGCAGCGGTCCCGAGGTCACCTACGGGAGTGAACACCGCGATGAGCGACGGTCGAACATCTTCGTGGTTGGGCATGCCGTTCATCAGCATCCCTTGGGGGCCCACGCCGATCAGGAGTCCGACCTCGGCTGCACCCCGCTGGATGGCCAGGCGCTGGCTGGCCGGGTGGTTGGTGACGGCCTCGGCCCACACGCCGGGTATGCCGTGGTCGGCAGCCATGGCGGCTCGGGCCAGCGACAGCCGCTCGGCCAGGTGGTGGCCACGGAACCGGGGGTCGACGATCATCTTGCCGCCTTCGGGCACCGGGTCGCCCGGGAATTCGAAGGTGCAGGCCACATGGCCGACGATGTCGCCGGAGGGGGTGATGGCTACCACCGAGAGCATGGCTCCGGACTCGAGCTGCTTGCGGATGGCCTTGGCCTGGTACATCGACGGATTGGGGTAGGTATAGCCATAGCAGCGGAACACGCACTGGACCAGGCCGACGGCATCGTCGGGGACCATGAGACGGACATCGATCTCGGCCGCCTCGGCATCAGGGGCGTCCGGCACATCGGCCTCCAGCATCGCCTCGTGTAGATGGTCGTCGGGGTTGGCGGACGCCAGGTTCAGCTGGCAGGTGGCGATGTTCCCCAGTGCCCCCTCGAACCCCACGTGCAGCCGGTCGACGAACCCGAGAGCGAGCAGCCGCCGTGACGGCAGATGCCGGGACTGGGCGGGGGTGAGAGGCAGCCGGTGGTCGGTGATGGTGATCTGGAGGTTGTTGCCGTCGAACTCGATGGCTATCTCGATGTCGCCCGATGCGCCGGACTCTTCGCGGAGGCGGGACTCGCGGAGCAGTTCTTCGACAACGACCTGGAGCCGCGTGGCCCGCTCGGCCTCGAACCCGTTGCCCTGGGCGCAGGCCCGCACGGCAGCGCCTGCGGCCTCCAACGGAGCGTCATCGGACAGGGTGATCCGTAGCTCAGGGGCGGATGCGCGGGTGGGGGCGGTGGTCATCGGCATGCTCGCATGGTCTAAATGTACAGACCCGTGCGCCCCTGCCGGGGACCTACCGCCACGCGGTCCGAGTCAGCCGGCGTCCCAGCCGAGCGTCTCCTGAAGTTCAGGAAGGGCATTGGTGAACGCCTCGAAGAGCAGATATTGATCGCGGAACATCGCCTCGTCGAGGCCGTGGACCTCGCGGAAGAGGACGAATCCTTCCAGCATGAAGATAGCGATCTGCACCCAACTGGCAGCAGCTCGTGCTCCGACTGGTCCGCCCGCGCCTTCGGCCTCGGTCAGGAAGTTGGACAGGATCTGCTTGGGGCGACCCCGTTCCCAATCGATCCTGAACGACGCAGGATCCGCCCCTTCGGCGATGAGCCAGGCCAGGAGCTTTGTGCGCAGGAGAAAGTCGGGATCATCGAAGATGGTCACATCACGGATGGCGGTCATGCGCTCGAAAGATCGCAGCGACAACAGGGCGCAGATGTGGGAAAGCAGTCCCCCCATCGATCCGAAGTTCCGGCTGATGGTGGTGGCGTGCAGGCCAGAGGCGATAGCGATCTTCCGCACCGTGACGGCACTGACCGGGTTGTTGCGCAGCAGTTCGATGGTGGACTCGACCAGCCGGGACTGCGCCTCGGCGGCCGGCAGCATCGGCCGTGACTTGCGTGGTGCGAATGGCGAATCGACTGCAAGTGTTGGCTGGTCCATCGAATCCTCCTGGTGTGGTTGATGCTATCCCTTGGGCGGGTTCCGAACTCGGATCATCGAGTTGGCCGATCACGTCCCGTGCAGCGGCACCACTTCTCCACTTCTCCACTTCTCCACGAATTCGGTCGATCGAGGCATGTTTGGTAGTTCGACGCGGTTGGGCAGGGCGAACGTCGACCCGCAGTATGGGTGGGTCCACCTGAACGGGAGGTCTGCGGCGTTTTCGGCGACCATCGAAGCCGGACGTGGTGGCAACCTCGGCGGACCATATAGACTCTGCGGACCACGCAAGGGCCAACGTCGTCCCGCGCCGGTAGATCCACTTCTTCTTCTGGAGCGACCTGATGACGACAGTTGCACCCTCACCTGACGGCGACGCCATGATGATTGCGCGCACGTCCCCTGTGACTTTTCGCCCGACGGCCCGGCGGGTCACTGCCGCCCCCACCACCGGCCTCTACGACCCTCGCTTCGAGCACGACGCCTGTGGTGTCGCCCTGGTCGCCGACCTGCACGGCCGCCCATCGCACACCTTGGTGCTCCAGGCCATCGATGCCCTCGAGCACCTGGCCCACCGGGGTGCCACCGGCAGTGAAGAGGACAGCGGCGACGGCGCCGGCATCCTCATCCAGGTCCCCGACGCCTTCTACCGCGAGGTAGTCGACTTCCCCCTGCCCGAGGCTGGCCGCTATGCCACCGGGATCGCCTTCCTGTCCCTGGACGATGCCGCATCAGCCGAGGCTCGTGCGCAGATCGACCTGCTGGCGGTCGAAGAGGGCTTCGATGTCTTGGGCTGGCGCGCCCTGCCGGTGACCAATGGCAACCTGGGCTCCATCGCTGAGGCGGCCCGGCCGTCGATGCACCAGCTCTTCGTGGCGCCTGCTGGCGCCACCGTGCTCAGCCCCGGCGACCCCTCCCTGGCCATCGACCGCCTGGCCTATATCTTGCGCAACCGGGCCGAGCGCGAGGTAGCCGAGTGCTATTTCGCTTCGCTGTCGGCCCGGACCGTGACCTACAAGGGCATGCTCACCAGCCACCAGCTGGCCGAGTTCTACCCCGATCTGGCCGACGAGCGTCTGGCCAGCGGGCTGGCGCTCGTGCACTCCCGGTTCTCCACCAATACCTTTCCGTCGTGGCCGCTGGCCCACCCGTATCGCTACATGGCCCACAACGGCGAGATCAACACAGTGGCCGGCAACCGGAACTGGATGAAGGCCCGCGAAGCGCTGTGCGCCACCGACCTCATGCCCGGGCTCGACCGGGCCTTTCCGGTCATCACTCCGGGCGCCAGCGATTCAGCCTCGTTCGACGAGGTCCTGGAACTGCTCCACCTCGGCGGCCGTCCCATCCACCATGCCGTGCTGATGATGATCCCTGAAGCGTGGGAGAACCATCGGACCATGGACCCGGCCCGCCGAGCCTTCTACCGCTATCACGCGTCGCTGATGGAGCCATGGGACGGACCCGCCGCCGTGGCCTTCACCGACGGCACCGTGATCGGTGCCGTCTTGGACCGCAATGGGCTGCGCCCTGGCCGCTACTGGGTGACCGATGACGACCTGGTGGTACTGGCCAGCGAGGTAGGCGTCCTCGACATCCCACCGTCCAAGGTGGTGCGCAAGGGCCGCCTGCAGCCCGGTCGGATGTTCTTGGTCGACACGGCCGCCGGTCGGATCATCGATGACGACGAGCTCAAGTCCGAACTGGCCGCCGAGCATCCCTACGCCGAGTGGCTCGAGGCCGGCCAGGTCGATCTCGACGATCTGCCGCCCCGGTCGATGCTCACCCCCCAGCACGCCTCGGTCGTCGGCCGCCAGCAGTTGTTCGGCTACACCAACGAAGAGCTCCGGTTGATCCTTGCCCCCATGGCCCGCACTGGCATGGAGCCGCTCGGGTCGATGGGCTCGGACACGGCCATCGCCGTGCTGTCGGAGCGGTCGCGCCTGATCTACGACTACTTCACCCAGCTGTTCGCCCAGGTCACCAACCCACCACTCGATGCCATCCGCGAAGAGCTGGTCACCTCGCTGCTGTCCACCCTTGGTCCCGAGTCGAATCTCCTGGAGCCGACCCCGGCCTCGTGTCACCAGATCATCCTGCCCATGCCGGTCATCGACAACGACGACCTGGCCAAGCTGCTCTACGTCAACGAAGACGGGAGCACCCCGGGGTTCCGAGCCTTCGCCATCGATGGCCTGTTCAAGGCCGACGGCGGGGGAGCGGCCCTGCGGACGGCCATCGACGAGGTCCGGGTCAAGGTGAGTGCTGCCATCGTGGACGGCGCCGACATCATCGTGCTTTCCGACCGGAACTCGACGGCAGATCTCGCCCCCATTCCCTCGTTGCTGCTGGTGGCTGCCGTCCACCACCATCTGGTGCGGACCAAGACCCGTACCCGGGTCGGCCTGGTGGTCGAGTCCGGTGACGCCCGTGAGGTCCACCACATGGCGCTGCTGAAGGGGTTCGGAGCCGCCGCCATCAATCCGTACCTGGCCTTCGAGAGCATCGACGACATGATCGCCTCGGGACTGCTGGCCGGGGTCACCCCTCGTCAGGCCCAGAAGAACTACATCAAGGCGGCGTCCAAGGGGATCGTCAAGGTCATGTCCAAGATGGGCATCTCCACCGTCGCCTCCTACACCGGCGCCCAGGTCTTCGAAGCGGTCGGACTGGCTGGCGACGTGGTGGAGGAGTACTTCACCGGCACGGTGTCGCGCATCGGTGGGGTCGGACTCGACGTGCTGGCCGGTGAGGTGGCCTACCGCCATCATCAGGCCCATATCGACCGTCCGACGGAGCGGGCCCATCGTGAGCGTGAGGTCGGTGGCGAGTACCAGTGGCGCCGCGAGGGGGAGATCCACCTCTTCAACCCCAAGACAGTCTTCAAGCTCCAGCACGCCACCCGCACCAAGCAGTACCGAGTGTTCAAGGAGTACACCCAAGCCGTCGACGACCAGTCAACCGCGCTCGCCACCTTGCGAGGCCTGATGACGCTGCGCACGGGCACCCTGCCACCGGTGCCGATCAAGGAAGTCGAGCCGATATCGGCCATCCTGGCCCGGTTCTCCACTGGAGCCATGTCCTATGGATCGATCTCGGCCGAGGCCCACGAGACTCTGGCTATCGCCATGAACCGGTTGGGCGGCAAGTCCAACACTGGCGAAGGTGGAGAGGACCCGGACCGGTTCACCCCCGACGATGACGGCAATCTGCGGCGTAGCGCCATCAAGCAGGTGGCCTCAGGCCGGTTCGGAGTGACCTCGGAGTACCTGGTCAACGCCGATGACATCCAGATCAAGATCGCCCAGGGGGCCAAGCCCGGCGAGGGCGGCCAACTGCCGGGCCACAAGGTCTATCCGTGGATCGCCAAGACCCGGTTCTCGACCCCTGGGGTCGGGCTCATCTCGCCGCCGCCCCACCACGACATCTACTCCATCGAGGACATCGCCCAACTGATCCACGACCTCAAGTCGGCCAACCCGGTGGCGCGGGTGCACGTGAAGCTGGTGGCCGAAGTGGGCGTGGGAACGGTGGCTGCCGGTGTGGCCAAAGCCCACTCCGACGTCGTGCTCATCTCGGGGCACGATGGCGGCACCGGGGCCACCCCGCTGACGTCGCAGAAGCACGCTGGCATCCCGTGGGAGTTGGGCCTGGCCGAGACCCAGCAGACCCTGATGGCCAACGACCTGCGCGACCGGATCGTGGTCCAGGTCGACGGCCAGATGAAGACCGGTCGGGACGTGGTGATCGGGGCCCTGCTCGGTGCCGAGGAGTACGGGTTCGCTACCGCACCGTTGGTGGTGTCGGGCTGCATCATGATGCGGGTCTGCCATCTCGACACCTGCCCGGTGGGGATCGCCACCCAGAACCCCGTGCTCCGTGAGCGCTACTCGGGCACACCGGAGTTCGTGGAGACGTTCTTCGAGTACATCGCCGAGGAGGTGCGCGAGTACCTGGCCGCCCTGGGTCTGCGTTCGCTCGAAGAGGCCGTAGGCCGGGTCGACCTACTCGACGCCGCCGCTGCCACCGACCACTGGAAGGCATCCGGACTCGACCTGTCGCCCATCCTGGCGCCACCGGACGTGCCCGAGGGTGCGGTGCGTCACTGCGTGACCACCCAGGATCACGGACTCGACAAGGCGCTCGACCAGTCGTTCCTCGAAGCATGTCGCCCGGCGTTCGAAGACGGGACCCCGGTCACAGGTGAGGTGGTCGTGACCAACGTGGACCGCACCGTCGGCACGCTCTTGGGCTACGAGATCACCCGCCGCCACGGCGGTGCCGGACTGGCGGAGGGCACCATCGACCTGACCTTCAGAGGATCGGCCGGCCAGAGCTTCGGCGCCTTCGTCCCGAAGGGGGTCACCATGCGCCTGATCGGTGACACCAACGACTACCTGGGCAAGGGCCTGTCGGGGGGACGAATCATCGTCCGGCCCGACGAGGCCGCACCGTTCGCCGCCGAGGAGAACATCATCGCCGGCAACGTGATCCTGTATGGGGCCACGTCGGGCGAGGTGTTCTTGGCCGGTCAGGTGGGAGAGCGGTTCTGCGTCCGTAACTCCGGTGCCATCGCCGTCGTCGAGGGCGTGGGGGACCATGCCTGTGAATACATGACCGGTGGTCGGGTGGTCGTACTCGGACCTACGGGCCGGAACTTCGGTGCCGGCATGTCGGGCGGGGTGGCCTACGTCTACGACCCAGCCCGGAACCTGTCCAAGGTCTACAACTCCGAGATGGTGGATCTCGAGCCGCTCAGCCACGACGACCGTCAGTGGCTGCGTGACCGGATCGAAATGCACGCTGGCGAGACCGGATCGGCCTTGGCTGAACGGCTCCTGGCCAACTGGGCCGCCGAGTCCGAGCTGTTCGTGACGGTCATGCCCCGGGACTACCGCCGGGTACTCGAGGCAACTGAACGGGCTGTGGCCGAGGGCCGTTCGATCGATGAGGCCGTCATGGAGGTGTCCCGTGGGTGATGTCACCGGATTCATGAAGTATGACCGTGCGCTCCCGGCCCGTCGGCCGGTTCCGGTGCGTCTGCGCGACTGGAAGGAGGTCTACGAGCCGTTTTCGGCCGAGGCCACCAGCCAGCAGGGGGCCCGGTGCATGGACTGCGGCATCCCCTTCTGCCACGAGGGCTGTCCGCTGGGCAACCTGATCCCCGAGTGGAACGATCTCGTCTACCGCGACGACTGGGCCGAGGCCATCGACCGGCTGCACGCCACCAACAACTTCCCCGAGTTCACCGGCCGGCTGTGCCCGGCACCGTGCGAGGGCTCGTGCGTGCTGGGGATCAACGCCGACCCGGTAGCCATCGAGCGCATCGAGTACGAGATCAGCGAGCGGGCCTGGGCCGAGGGCTGGGTCGAACCGGTGCGTCCCAGTGCGCCCACGGGCAAGCGGGTAGCCGTGGTGGGTTCTGGCCCTGCTGGCTTGGCCGCCGCCCAGCAGCTGGTCCGCGCTGGCCACGCCGTAGTGGTCTTCGAGCGGGCCGAGCGGCCGGGCGGACTCCTGCGCTATGGCATCCCTGAGTTCAAGATGGAAAAGGCCGTCTTGGATCGGCGCCTCGAGCAGCTCGAAGCCGAAGGTGTCGAGTTCCGGTGCGGCGTGTCCATCGGAGCGCCGTCCCCCGAGGTTCCGCGAGCTGTAGCCGAGGGCGCCGTCATCGTGCCCACCGCCGATCTGGTGGCCGAGTACGACGCCGTGGTACTGGCCGGCGGAGCTACCTTGCCCCGTGACCTTCCGGCCATCGGTCGTGACCTCACCGGGATCCACCGGGCCATGGACTACCTGAAGCCGTCCAACATGGTCCAGGAAGGTTCGCTCGATGCACCTCCCATCACAGCTGAGGGTAAGCACGTCATCATCATCGGTGGTGGCGACACCGGGGCGGACTGCCTGGGCACCGCCCACCGCCAAGGTGCCCGCAGCGTCCATCAGCTCGAGATCATGCCCGAGCCCTCCGAGGGACGACCGAGCGACAATCCGTGGCCGACGTGGCCGCTGGTGCTTCGGACCTCGTCAGCCCTCGAAGAGGGCGGCGAGCGGGTCTTTTCGGTCACCACGGATCAGTTCCTCAGCGGGGCATCCGGCCAGGTGGTGGCGTTGCGCGGCCATGAGGTCGAACTGACGAAGGGCTCCGGTGGACGTCCCGGGTTTGCCGCCGTGGACGGCAGCGAGTTCGAACTTCCCTGTGATCTGGTCTTGTTGGCCATGGGTTTCCTCGGTGCGGAAACTGAGGGCGTGGTGGCCGACCTGGGGCTCGAGCTCGACCCTCGGGGCAGCGTGGTGGCCGACGACCACTGGGCCACCAACGTCGACAATGTCTTCGTGTGCGGCGACATGACCCGCGGCCAGAGCCTGATCGTGTGGGCCATTGCCGAGGGACGCTCGGCTGCAGCAGCCGTCGATCGCCACCTGATGGGTGACACGTCGTTGCCAGCACCGATCGTGCCCGGACAGTTGGCACTGCGCTGACCTGAGCACCCGGTGGCTGCCGGGTCGGCCATGATGGTTTCCATGGACGTACGTCGAGCAGTCAGTGTCGATATCCCGTCGGCGGCCGCCACATTGGCCGGAGCGTTCCACGAGGATCCGGCGTGGTCGTGGGTCTTCGTCGATCCCGAGGCACGCAGTGCGCAGATGCTGGCCTTGTGGACGCTGTTCCTCGAGGGGAGCATCGGGGCTGGAGGGGTGTGGATGACGCCCGAGGCCGAAGCGGTGACGTTGTGGATCCCACCGGGCAGGCCTGAGCTGGCCGAACCGCATGCGGAGCGCATGTGGCCGCTCTTCGACGAACTCCTGGCCGGCGATGTCTCCCGGGCCACCGTGGTCATGGAGCAGTTCTCCTCGGCCCGGCCTGATGCACCGGATCACTGGTACTTGAGCTTGTTCGGCACCCGGGCGGACTGCCGTGGCCAAGGGATCGGCATGGGGCTGCTTCGCCACAACTTGGCGGTGATCGACGAGGCGGGGGAGCCTGCCTATCTCGAGTCGACCAATGCGACCAACCTCGAGCGCTACCGGTCGGTCGGGTTTGTCGACCACGGCGAGTTCACGTTGCCCGATGGTGGACCGGTGGTCACGACCATGTGGCGAGACGCCCGCTGACGGGACTGCGATTGGGTGGCTAGGTGGTGCTGCTGGTATTTCGGCGGACTACCCCTGAGTCAAACGCGAGGGGCTCATTGCCCCAGCGGTGGCGGCCCGGTCGTAATGGATCTGATCCATGGCATGCGCATGCTGCGTCGACGTCCATCCACGATGATCCACAGCGCAAGCACCATCAGGTTGACCACGACGTAGTCCTGTGCGGCCGCCGGTGAAGAGTCGCTTGTTGGCGACGTTGGCTACCACCGTGATGGCTGCCACCGTGATGGCGATGCCGGGCAGTCCGTAGATCAGAAGCGAGGCAGTGATGGTCTCCCGTCGTTCCCCGTGGGGCGGGGATCGAACGAAAGCCTGGACGGCACCGTCCATCGAGGAGCGCCATGATCGCAACCTCGACGAGGCGGCACACCCGGGTAGCACTGGATACCGTTGGTTGAAAGGGATGCGGCTCGGACTGCGGTCGCTACAATTCGACCATGGACCGCCGTCTGACTGGTGTGCGAAGACTTGCTGGCGCGAGACGTCGGTGCCGGGCATGACCGACCACCTGGTGGCGGCCGTGCCGGTCCTCGATCCCATCCTCCGCAGTCTTCGCGAAGGCTTCTACATGTTCTGGGAGACGCTCTGGCCGCTCGTCCTCGGATTCGGGTTGTCTGGCGTCGTGCAGTCCTTCGCCAGCCGCCGGTCGATGAAGGAGAAGATGGGTGATCACGGTCCGGCGGCCATCGCTCGGGCCAGCGGCTACGGCATGATCTCGTCGTCGTGCTCATATGCGGCCTCAGCCATGTCGAAGTCCCTCTTCGTCAAGGGTGCCGACTTCGTGGCGTCGATGGTGTTCATGTTCGCCTCCACGAACCTGGTCATCGAACTCGGCATCGTGCTGGTGGTGCTCATGGGCTGGCAGTTCGCTGCGGCCGAGTTCGTGGGCGGTGCCATCATGATCGTGCTGCTCACTGTGCTCGGCGGGCTGTGGTTCCGAGGCCGGGTAATCGTCGAGGCCCGAGAGCACCTGCAGTCCGAGGTGGCCGCCGCTGGGGGAGTGGACCGACCGGTCGAAAACACGGAGCTGCAGGGTCAGCCGTGGTCGACCAAGCTGCGCAGCTCAGGCGGGTGGGCCGATGCTGCCACCTACACGATGGCGGATCTCACCATGCTGTGGAAGGAGTTGGTGATCGGCTACACCGTGGCCGGATTCCTCACCGTCATGGTGCCGGTACGGGTGTGGAACACGCTGTTCATGCACGGCCACGGGTTCTGGACCAGCCTCGAAAACGTCATCGTCGGCCCGCTGATCGCCATCGTCAGCTTCGTGTGCTCGGTGGGAAATGTGCCCCTAGCTGCGGCCCTGTGGCACGGCGGCATCTCCTTCGGCGGTGTGATCTCGTTCATCTTCGCCGACCTGATCACCTTCCCCCTCCTGTTGATCTACCGCCGCTACTACGGGATGAAGCTCACCATCCGCATGCTGATCTTGTTCTGGGCGGTCATGTCCACCGCTGGCCTGGTGACCGAGGGCATCTTCACAGTGGCCGGACTGGTGCCCGCCGACCGTCCAGCCATGGTGGCCATGGGCCATGTGAGTTGGAACTACACCACGTTCCTGAACATCATCTTCTTGGGGCTGTTCGCCCTGTTGTACTGGGCGTACCGGAACCGGGAGCGCCTGGGCGGCGGAAGCGGCTACGCCCTCGACCCGGTGTGTGGTATGCAGGTCAAGATGGCCGACGCCCCGGCCTCGGTCGCCCACCAGGGTGAGGCGGTCTACTTCTGCTCCGACCGATGCCGGCTTCGGTTCGAAGCTGATCCGGCGCGTTTCATGCAGGGGACAAGTGCCGGCCAGATGTCAGATTCGGATGCAACGATGCACGCCGAAATGATGGGAGCGGAACTGGAGGGATCAGAGGCATCGGGGCCTACTGTCGCGACCAGTCGTGACCCGGTCTGCGGCATGTCCGTGGACCCCGCCGATCCTGGTGGCCACCTGGTGCACGATGGCAGGGACGTCTACTTGTGCGGGCCGGGGTGCCGCGATGCCTTTGCAACAGACCCCGAGGCTCATCCGCTCGACGTCTCCGCCTGAGGGACTTGCAAGCGAGGGCTCGTGCCGGGGCTCAGTCCAGGCCGTCGACCCCGCCGAGGCTGGTGGCCATCCGAGAGCTGAAGTCCCAACTGGTGAGGGAGACGGGACGAAGCCGCAGGCACACTTCGTCGGCGCCGCGGGACCGCAGTGTGGTGGCCAACGGGTTGTCGATCCCTCCGAGGTACCGGACGAGGAGGCGGTCGAGTGTGGCCGCCCCGGTATCCCTGTCGATCTTGACCTGAGCCCTGCCCCGCACCCCGCGGTACGGGGGGGTATCCGAGGCGATCTCGAAGCCGCACCGAGGTCGGTGCTCGAGGCATCGCACCAGCGTGGAGTCAGGCCGGGTAGCAGCCAGAAGCTCGCTGCCGTGAGAGAGGAACCAGACCGACAGCACCACCGGCCACCCAGACGGGGTCTCCACGGCGATCCTCATGGGGATCACGGACCGGTCGAGGTGCTCGGACACCATGGCGGCCGACCAGGGGCCTCGGATCTGTGCAGTTTCGGAGTACGGCATACCTAGACACTATGGGCTGGCCAGCCCGCATCAGGACGCTGAATTCTGCACGCACTCTCGCCGGCAGCAACCCAAACATCGCTCACAACCGCCGAAACTCCGCTTCCTTCGAGCCCCACCGGCTGGCAGCCTCGCGGGCGGGATCGCTGTGAGAGTTCTGCGGGATCCCTACGCGATTCGAGTCATACGGGAGGGCCACGTCGGTCGAGGGGGACCCGACGTCGACGTCCTCCGTCGACCCCGTTCAGGAGGCCAACTCGACCGGTTGACGCAGGATGGTCCGCAGCCGCTCCGGTGCCGAGGTGCGCGGGTCGCCCAGGTAGATCTCGTGGTGACGTCCCTGTGGGCGATATCCATGATCGGCGATGGCCTCATGGAGTGCCATCACGCTGGTCTGCTCGGTCTCGTAGGGGCCCACGTGGAGGATCTGTGCGCTCGGCCCCTCGGTCCACTCCAGGTAGTACGCCAGGTCGAGGCCAGGCTGGTCGGACTTGGCGCGTGCTTGGTCGATGGCGCTGCGGACGCGTTCCTCGTCGATGGGTGCGAGCTGCAGGATCATCGCCCGCCAGTGCCAGTGGCTGAGGTCGGCCGAATCCATGGAGGACCGGCCAGCAGCTATGTCCTTCATGACCGCCAGTGCCTCCGCACCTTCCACCCACCACAGGGCTTCGAGCGGCATGACTCGGGGGGCGCGGCCCTCGGATGCCTTCACGGCGAAGTGGGCGATGTAACTCACGGAGTAAAGCGTGCGGATGGCCTGGTCGAAAGCCGGACCGCCTGGGCCACCCTCGCCGTCCACCACGACAAAGGCGAACTGGGGGACATCGACGAACTCCACCCGTCCTTGACGGGCCGTGTAGAGCGCATCAATATCAGCGTCTCCGGTCGCTAACTTCGCCACCATCTGATGGTCGCGCTGCGTGCTGCTGCCCACCAGAGGCAAAAGCCCCGCCTGAGAGGCTTAGCACCCGGTACCCGGTACCCGGTACCTGGCTAGCGGACCTCGACGAACAGGGTCCAGACCCGGGCCAGGGCGGGACATGCCTTGCCCGGATCACAAGCGATTCCACCAGAGGCGGTCACGGTCGCCCGCCCCGTGTGGACGGCCAAGATCTCGGCACGGAGTCCACCATCGGCGGGACGTGTGATCGACGACACCCGCACGGTGCCGGTGTCGCTGACAGGGTCGTTCCAGGTGAATCCCCGGCTCAATTCAATATGCGCCGTGACCCCTGAGTCCATCACTGCCGTGCACGGCTCGGTGCCCGGGCTGACGACCACCCCGGCGCTGGCCACGACACCGCAGCGCACGTAGGCAGACCCCGACGACGGGGGAGCATCGGTGGTAGTGGTGGTCGAAGCGGAGGTCGTGGACCCGCAGGCAGCTAGGGCTACCACCGAAACAGTCAAGACAGTTCCCACGATGAGGCACCTGACCTGTCTGACGGCGTGGGAATACACATCGCCATCGTCCCATGGCGATGCAGCAAAAGGGTATCTACACCCCGGAGCACCGGACGCAAGGCTGGTGGCTTCGATACCGAGCCCACTCGAGGAGCGGAAAGTAAGGGCGCGGGTGCCGAACGCATACAGGAGATCCTCTCTAGTATCTGGCGGTGACTCGCTCGTGGATGAACAGAACGTGCACGGCATGATGGCGAACCGCCTCCTGCCTCGGTGCCTGGGGGCCTTGACCCCGTTGCTGACGGTATTGCTGGCCACGGTGGTGTTGGGTGGATGCAGCACTTCGACATCCCCGGTAGCTGATCCGCTGGGGACCATCCCGACGCCGGCCCGGTCGGGTCAGCCTGCCGTGACTGTCGGACAGGAGGCGACCAAGGGGCCGATCCGGGCCAGTGCCAGTTCCGATCGCGTACACCTCGATGTCCTCCAAGGTCTCTTGGGTGATGAGCCGATCTTCAACGGGGACTTCGCCGATCCATCCGCACTTTCGTTCTCCAGCGGCCTCTATCTGTACGCTTCGTCGACGCAGCCCGGGGCCGGGAAACGCGGAGCACACATCCCGGCCATCTCACTCAGCCGTAGCAGCGGGTTCGCCGGCGAGTACATCGGTGATGTGCTTCCCAAGGTGCCGTCATGGACGGTCCCAGGATTCCAGTGGGCTCCATCAGTCTGGGCTCGACCCGGTGGCACCTACGTCCTCTACTACTCGACCCCGGCGACCAATCCCATCCACTGCATGGCCGAGCCCCGGAGCCAGTACTGCGTCAGCACCACCCTGCAGGGATGGACCAATGGGCAGTGCATCTCACGAGCTACCAGTAGCAGCCCGGCCGGGCCGTTCGTCGATGACTCGTCGGCTCCCTTCATCTGTCCGATCCGACAAGGCGGTGCCATCGATCCGAGTGTGGTCATCGATGACCGAGGCACCCCGTGGCTCCTGTGGAAGTCCGATGGGAACTGCTGTGACAAGGCGACCTCGATCTCCATCCAGCCACTCACATCGGACGGGCTGTCAGTCGCCGGTCCCGCCCGGCGGCTCATAGGGGCCACCCAGAAGTGGGAGGGCGGATTGGTAGAGGGTCCTTCCATGGTCAAGGAGGGCAGTACCTACTGGCTGTTCTACTCGGCCAACCAGTGGGGTTTCGCTGACTACGCCATCGGGATCGCCAAGTGCGCCAGCATTTCGGGGCCGTGCACCAAGCCCCTCGACCATGCGTGGGTCAGAGGGGGCGACGGGACGCCGGTTCAAGGGCCAGGTGGTCAGGAGTTCTACCAGACCGGTCCGCTGGTGTGGATGGTCAACCACGCCCTTGCCCCCGGGCAAGAGGGCAACAGTGCTCAGCGGCGCCTCTACGTCCACCTGTTGACATTCCCAGCCGGACAGCTGCCGAGGTTGGCCACCGGGGTGCCGGCGGCAGCCGTGGCGCAAGC
Organism: uncultured Acidimicrobiaceae bacterium; assembly: GCA_903906055.1. Taxonomy (GTDB): domain Bacteria; phylum Actinomycetota; class Acidimicrobiia; order Acidimicrobiales; family RAAP-2; genus Bog-756. The sequence continues at coordinate 22,218 of CAIVIS010000072.1, read as the reverse complement.
CATCGTCTACTACGGCGACACGTCGCTGCCAGCCGACCCCAAGGATGCGTTCGTGGCCCTGGTGAAGCGCTCACCGGACGGCGCTGCCGATTTGGACCGAGCCACACTGCTGGCCCTCGGTGACCAGACGTGCGCGGCGCTGGCGGCAGGGTCGACCGCCCAGCAGATCGTCGACTCGTTGGCCAAGGACCCGTTGAGTGCGTTCGACGTCTACGTGGCCATTGTGGCGGGCACCGAGTATCTCTGTCCGAACATGACGGCGCAGGCATTGAAAGTAATCGGGAGCGCACTCGATTCCTGATCGTCCCCTGAAGGCCGGCATCGGGTCGATCGGCCGGCCTTACTGCAGCAGCGCACGCGGCAGAGTCATCGGCGACCGAGGGTGTATCGGATGTTCTGGTCGAACCCGATTTGACCGTGATCGTCGTCAGCTCAGCCTGGAGCACTCGGACCAGGTGTCGAAGTACCCACGCGGCCGCGATTTCGAAGCTGAAGGGCAACTCCAGACGTCGCTTCCCTCGAGGACTAGGTGCGTCGACGCTCAGTTGTGAAAGGAACCCACGTTCATCACCTAGGTCGGTGGTCCTGTCACCTGTGACTCGAAGGCATGGGGACTCCGCCACACCCACTTTCGACGCAGTTGTTTCCTGCAGGCATTGCACGGGACCAAGAACTCGGCACAGACCCGAAGGTCCGCGGCGTCCAAGGCGGTCATTTGCACCTTGGGCAAGACCTGCTCGAACAGAGGTGTGGCCCATCTGGCTAACCAAATGCAGTTGTGAAATGAGAATTGTTGGGTTACCCTAAAACAGTTGACGGATGTGAAGATCGTGCCGAGAGGCTGGTCAGACATCTGTTCGGATCATTCGCCCAGCGGGGTGATCGGTCGACACCAACTGAAATAGGGGGCATTTCATGATTCGTTCTCGCAAGGCCGTAGCGGTGGCGCTTGGCACCTTTTTGGCGTCGACCTTGGTCGTCGCTGTATCCATCTCCTCTTCGCCGGGATCTGCGTCGGCCACGCCCAGTCCTCAGCACAGCAACAGCAACGCACCGTGGTTTCCGTCGTTGAATGCCTTCGAGTCATTTGACTCGGGGCGGTCGCACGTCTTCTCCGACGCCTACTTCGGTGGATCCGAGCATCGCGCCAACACGGTGACGAGTCAGTCATCACCTGAACACCAGTACCCGTCGGCCTACAACATGGTCTACAAGGACGCTCAACATGTGTACATCTACGGCGGAAGCTACGGCGACGTCCCGGGCTCGATCGGTGCCTTCGTGGCCCAGGTCGACCCGACGACGTTGCAGCCCATCTGGTACACGCAGTTGATGAACATCACCACTGGCCCTGATGCGGGCACCTGGGACTACCCCGGGGTCATGGGCCTGCTCAAGGATGGCAACATCTACGTCACATACAGCGACAAGTTGGCCAAGGTGAACCCCGGTACTGGTGCGGTGCTCGCCACCCTCGAACTCCCTCACCCGGGAGCAGCGGCTACGGACACCTCGTTCAACGGATTCGATGCCACACCGAACGGAACCATCATCTTGAAGTCGCTCTACCGGACCGCCGGCTGCACCAAGCAGGGTCCGAATGCACTGTCGTGCTCAGGACCGGTGCCCCCTTCGGTCATCGTGTCGGTCAACTCCAGCACCATGACCGTGGATGACACAGTGCAGTTGACCCAGCCCGCCGGTGCTCGGCCGACGATCGCGCAGTTCAACGGGAAGACTTACTACTACCTGGTCGAAGGCAGTTTCTATGGTGACGCCTATCCGGTGCGCTACAGCATCTCGTCGACCGGACAGTTCACCTTCGACACGTCGTGGAAAGCGGCCAATGTGAATCCGATCGCCGGAGAGTCCGCCACGACATCTCTCGGGGTCTTCGGAAACTGGATGGTCATCCAGAACAACTCGCTCAGGTCCCACGTTCCCTTGACGGTGACGGCGATCAGCCAGGCCGATGGTTCCGTTGCGGCAAGCCTGCAGCCGTTCGCCAACATCCCGATCGATCCGACCTATGCGGCAGCCCTGGGTGCCACCAGTTGGGCTCCGGCCGCGGTATCCGCCGACGTGTCCACGGGCCGTATCTACGTCTTTGACACGGCTGCCCGCCTCGTCGACGCCTTGAAGCTCACGGTGACCAAAGGCAAGCCATCCCTGAGTGTCGTCTGGTCGATGCCGGACACCACCACGGAGTTCATGCTGCTGATCGGCTCACCGGAGCACCGGGTGCTCGTGACCACTGACATCCCGACATCGCAGACGCCTGGGGCCAACTCCACCGACAGCATCGTCTGGCGTAGCGCGGCCACTGGAGCAGTGCTGGCCACATCGGCGCAGTTGCCAGCCATGACACAGGGCACCCAGATCCAGCCGTTCTACAATGGCAACGTCTTCTGGGAAGGCGAGATGGGCACGCTCTCGCTGGTCGCTCCTCGAGCCAGCCACCCTTCGGAGGGGGCGGACGGCTCGTAGTCGGCGGATTCTCAATGCAGTTGCTGTCTAACCACTGACTCGTCGGGCCGGACTCATGGGAGTCCCGGCCCGACGCCGTCAGCCCGGTCGGGTGGCACCCACGAATCCCTCCCAGCCCGCCGGTTCCACTCGCACCACGGCCCCGGTGTGGGGTGCGTCGAGCATCAGGCCCGAACCAACGTAGATACCTACGTGATCCACCCCGGCTGGCCCTGTGCCGAAGAAGAGCAGATCGCCTGGTCGGACTGCATCTCCGCCGACTACCGCAGGCCCTCGGCCGAACTGATCCTGAGCCACCCGAGGGAGCGCGGTACCAGCTGCTCGAAATGCAGCCAGCGTGAGTCCGGAGCAGTCGAACCCGTCTGGTCCGTTGCCGCCCCATCGATAGGGTTTGCCCAACTGGCCGGCGGCAAACCCGATGGCGGCCACGACGGCACGGTCCACGGATGGATCGTCGGCGAACACCAGGGAGAGCGCCAGCACTCTGTCCACATAGGACCGGTCGTGGTTGTAGGCGAATACGGCATTGCGCAGTCCCGAGGTGGTGCCGGCGCCGTCAGCACACAGCATGGTGGCCGCGGAATAGACGGCGTCGATCGGGTCGTACGGGTTGGCTGGTGACGCGCCACCGGGCCCGACGGTGGCGTAGGCGGCAAAGGTGGCTGGCTCGAACTGCATGGGGCCTTCGGCACCAGCAGCGTTGGCGCCCGAGGAGACGCCTGGGGACGTCGAGCGGCCGCTATCGGACTCGAGTGCTCCGATGGCGGCCAGTACCGACCACGGCAGCCCAGGACAGGTGGCTGCCGCTGCCACCTCCATGGCTTGCCAACCGGGAGGAAGATCGGCCACTTGGCCGGTTGCGCCCGAAGTTGTCGTAGCGCTCGGGTCGGGTGCGGCACTGGGTGAGGAACCCGCGAGCCCACCGGTCACGGCGGCGGCCAGGATGGCCACGGTCAATGACAACACGATCACCAGGAATGCAGCGGCACCTACCAACTTGCTCACGGAGACTCCTCGTCGATGACGGGGGACTGGGGTGAGCGGGGGCTCAGAGTCGTGCGGTGGCACCGATGGCAGTGGGTCGAGCTTCCGACCTCAAACTGCGACCACAGTCCACCACGGGCGCCGCTGGATGGCAAGGGGTCGTCTGCCAGGAGGGGTGCCCGATCTCATTGCGATCATGGGGAACGTCGGGCGTTCAGTGTTCAGCGTTCAGCGTTCAGCGTGCGGCGCGCACTCGCAGACGCCGTGGGCGCCGTGCCCCGTTGTCGACGGATCCATCGGCGCCGGTGACCACGAATGCCCCGTTCGGGCAGGCCGCCGCCGCCCGACGGGCCCGTCGCAGGTCGCGTTCCGAGTCGATCACCGACACGGCCACCTTGCCAAATCCCCACTGATCGAGATCCACCGCATCAGAAAAGAACAAGGCACAGATGGCGTGCCCACGGCACAGGGTCGGGTCGATCCGTATCTGGGCGGTCATGTCCACTCCCGAGTGTCGTCACGCCCGATGGCGAGCACCGGTTCCGGTACGGCGAACACGGGAGGATGATCGGCGGCTCGGCAAGCGTGGCCCGCGAGGTGGCGCACCACGTCGTCCTCGAATACATCCAATGTCGATCGGATGAGCCGGACCACCGCATCAGGGTGGCCGCAGGCTCCACTGCCCAGCACGGTGTCGGCCAGAGCGGACATCTTGCGCACACCACGCTTGCGGAACGTCCCAGCCGCTAGCGACTCGCACGAGTCGGCCAGCCGAGGAAGTCCGGCTACGCAGGTTCCGCACTGACCAGCTGACTCACCAGCCAAGTATCGGACGATGCGAGCCGTCTCGGTCAGTCCGCAGGCACCGTGGGGGAGTACACCGAGGAGTCCGCACCCGGGTTGGACGCCGACGGCGGCCAGCGCATCGCGTGAGAACGGAGTCTGCCAGGCATCATCCCCGAGCAACCAGGTACCGGCGAAGCCACCGACCAGCACGGCGGCCGGGCGAGTGGACATGCCGTCGGTGGCCAAGATCTCTCCAAGAGTGGCTGGACCTGATACCTCGAGCACGCGCCCTGGGCTGTTTACCGCTCCGGTGAGTGTTACCAAGCGAGGCCCAGGGGAGCTCGCCGTGCCGAGCCCGCTCCAGGCGTCCGGACCCATGCGAGCGATCACCGAGAGATGCGCCACGGTCTCGGCGTTGCTGATCACTGTCGGCCGACCAGATGGGCCCTCAGCGGCCAACGGGATCGTGGTGAACAGGGGCCGAGCTTCACCGCCGGCGACGTATCGGGCAACGGCAGAGGACTCACCGGATACATACCGGTCAGGTCCAGTCGAAATACTCCACCGTGGATCGGCAATGGAGCGTCCTTGGCGCTCGGCCATGGCGGCCTCGAGCACCCGGACCGGCGAACCCAGAGCACGGTGGAGATGGATCACCACCTCGTCGATCCCTAGGGCCACGGCCACCAATGCGGCACCGTCGAGAACGAGGTGGGGCCGCTGGCTGCACAGCGTCCGGTCCTTGTGACTGGCCGGCTCGCTCTCGCTGGCGTTGACGATCAGTACCGGGCGCCCTCCGGCCAGCATGGCCGTCTCCACCTTGCGGGCGAGGGGAAAGCCTCCACCACCCCGCCCATCCAGAGCGCTGGCCCGAAGCAGGGCTCGCACCCCTGCCCCATCAAGTGGGGGAAGCTCGCTCCACCGGGCCAGGTGGCTCTCCAGTCCCTCGCCGTCGGGACCGGCCGGCGGACCCGACAGCAGGAGCCCCAGGGGATCGCCTAATCCGGCAACAGCCGCCTCGACGGTGATCTGTGGACCGAGGCCGGGCAGTAACGAGTCGACTCGTGCGACCCCGCGACGCGGGTGGACCCGGACTTCGGGCTGCACTGTCATTCGTCGATCACCGCGGAGCCATGGCCAAGAGTCCCGGCCAGCCACCGGGTGAACTGGAGCGTGAGGACCACCAGGCCCGAGGCTACGTAGACCCACCGAAGGGAGGTGCCGTCGCTACCGGACAGGACCCCGTGAGCCAAGGTCATGCAGAAGACCACCACCGAGGCGGTGTGGATGGGGAACCAGACGGCTCGACCGATCGACCCGGCCAGGGCTGCCGTGCCGATCACCAAGAGGAGCAGGTAGAAGGCGAGGGTGCCGAGGGCCACAGCGGTGGGGCGGTACTGCGCTCCCCACGGGACGAACACCCCGGTCCATCCGACCCCGGCGTAGCGGTCGAGGGCCAGTGCGGTGAGGTGACCGGCCAGCAGCGCCACGGTGCATGCGGCCAGGGATACGTGGGCCCAAAGGATGGACTCGGGACCGGGCCGACGGAAGCGGGCCCGCCACGGATGGCGCAGCCACAGCCCGAGGAACACCATGGCCGTGAGCGACAGATAGGTGGCCACCCCCAAACTGCGGCCAAGGATCCACGGCAGCATCTTGTTGTGGAGCAATGTCTGGGTCGGGGTTCCAGCGAACCGACCGACGAGCAGGGCCGCCACCAGCAGACCGGCCAACATGGCCACCGGCCGTGCTCGTGAGCCGGGGGTTTCAGCCTGGGCGAGGGGCGAGCGTGGCGATGAAGAAGGCCGCAACTCGGGGATCGGCGACGCCGGCTGTCTCGCCGGCAGGTCAGACGATGGCTCCAGAATCGGCAACGTTCCGTCGAGGGAGAGCTCGGGAACAGACCGGGGGGCGGTGGGTGACCGCCGCTCGGTAGAGACTGCCGAGTCGTGGCTCACTCGTTGGTCCACACGACATAGCGCTTCATGGCCGCGCTCATCCCGACGGTACCGTCGGAGCCCACCCACAGAGCGGCCGTATCGCGCGAAGCGGCGCCAGCAGCGATGCCGTCGACACCGGCCAAAAAGAGGGACTTGGTGGTGACCTCGGCTTCGGCGGCATCATCGGCCACGACGGTCACCGAGCGCAGTCCGGCTCCACCGGGACTGCCGCTGGCCGGATCGATCAGATGGTGGGCGGCTTCGGTTCCCGAGCGCCACCGGCGCAGGCGGGTCGATGACGTAGCGCAGGCTCGATCGCGCAGTGCGAGCACGGCGACGGGCCATAGGCGCCCACGGGGATCTTCGACGCCCACTCGCCAGCCATCCTCCTCGGGTCCGGTCCCCCGACAGGCGCAGTCGCCGCCAGCATCGACGAAGAAGTCGCTCATCTCCTCGGCCAGGATCTCGGCGGCCCACCGTACGGCCAGGCCTTTGCCGATCCCACCGAGGTCGATGGGAATGCCCCCCAGGTGGATCTCGGGGTGGCGACCGGCGAGGAAGCGGGGTCGCCAGCGCTCTAGTGGCTGGCGATGGCTTCCGCTGCGCTTGGGAGTGTCGACACCGTCTTCGAAGGGGAGACTCCGGTCGTAGCCCAAGTCGACCAGGTCGCTCAGCACTCGAGGATCGAACCGCCCCTGCGTCCGCTCGTAGGCGGCGTACGCCTCGGTAACGGCGCCGAACAGGACAGGAGGAACCTCGTGCCACTGCCCCGGACGAGCGTTCATCCGCATCAGCGGACTGGAGGGATCGAAGCGGGTGCAGGACCGATGGACGGCTCGGAAGACGTCGAGTGCCCGGTCGATCGACGAGGCCGCGGTGGTATCGGTCGGCCCGTGGACGGTGACGTCACAAGCCATAGCCCGGATGCTGGCAACCACCGCTATGCGATGGTCGACCTCGACCTGGGTCACGGCGTGGCCGCCGACGCACCCGTGGTGGCCGTCACCGGAGGTGGAGGCGTGGTGGCCGGAGGGGATGTCACTGGAGGTGCGGTCGCTGGCGGTGATGTCGCAGGCGGCGATGTCGGACTTGGAGCCGGAGTGGTGGCCACCGGTGCCGGAGCTGGCGCCGAAGCGCCGCTAGATGCCGAGTTGGTCGAGGGCGCGGCACCGCCAGAACTGGATGATCCACCGGAGACGGCTACTGATCCTGGGGTCTTGGCTGTGGAGGCTGCGGAGCCACTTCCCCCCGCTGGTGCAACGACTGATCCGTTCTTTCCGACGGTGGCTGCGGTGGCGCCGGCTGGCACGGGTGCGCCAGGTGTGGCTGGTGTGCCTGGCGTTCCTGGTGCCGCTGGTGCCGCTGGATCCCCTGGGGTCGTCGCCGAGCTGGGGACGACGATACCGAGGGCGGCCAACTGGCCCTGGGTGGCAGCGATCGATTGGCGGATCTCGGCCATCGCTGCCTTGTCGGCGGCTATCTGAGTCGAAACCTGCGCCGCCCCGGCCGCCACACCGGTCGCCGGAGTGGAGCCCACAGCCCACGCCATGGTGAGCCCGGTCACACCCACGGTGGCGGCGGCTGCCACCGAGGACGACACCACGCTGCGGCGTTTACGGCTACCGCGTCTTGGTCCGATCGGTTCAGTCATCGGAACCACCTCGATTCCGGGGCTGGGTGGTCGTGGTGGAGGGAGCGGGTGCCTGGGTGGTGGTAGTGGATGGAGCTGGCGGCTGTGTCGTCGTCACCGGAGTCGCCACCGTGCTCGGCGTGCTCGGCGTGCTCGGTGTCGTTGTGGTCGGTCCCGACCGACCTGCAGTCGACTCATCATCATGGTCTGACGTCTGCGACGGCTGAGACTGGACTCGGGACGGCGCTGTCGGAGGCGGACCCACGGCAGGGCGCGTCGTCGTCGACACCGCGCCCGCTGGTGTGGTCGTCGTCGGCACCTCTGGCGGCGGTATCAGTGTGTCCGTAGGGATGCCCGAGGCGGACTGCTGCTCGGCCAGGGTGCGTTGGAGTTGCCGCTCTGTGGCCGTCAGTCCAACGATGGCAGCGTGGAGTTGCTGCTCCTCGGCAGACGCGGCGGCGACAGCTGCCGCAGGAGTTTTCGGCACCGCCGAATCTGCACCCGCTACTCCGGTGGCCAAACCACCTACGGCGATGGTTGTGGCCATGATGGTCATCAATGTTCGTGGCATGCCCCTCGAACCTTCCCTGCAGCTTGACTACTCAGAGTGCTGCAATTACCTCTATCAGTGAGATTATCGGTCGGATGTGTCATTTGTCTACGGCCTTCTGGTCAGGGTCAGTTGCGAACCGTTCCAACCAATACATCGCCGCACGGCTGGCCGCGTCACCGATGGATCGCTCAGAGCACGGTCCCATCGTCACGACTACGGCTCGGTACACTCGGTCGTCAGCCGATAGGGCGACAGGAGAGGAACCACCATGCTCAGCACCATGCAGGACTACCCGCTGCTGGTCAGCGGCATACTGCGCCACGGCCAGTCCGTCTACGGGGACAGCCGGATCCGAACAATCGTGAGCCCCGAAGGCGATGCCGTCGAGGCTACGTTCACCGAAGTGGCGGAGCGGGCCGAGCGACTGGCTCGGGCACTCGGTCGACTCGGAATAGGCGACTCGGACCGGGTGGCGACATTCCTGTGGAACAACCAGGCTCACCTGGAGGCGTACTTGGCCGTCCCCGCCATGGGTGCAGTTCTCCACACGCTGAACCTGAGACTTTTTCCTGAGCAGTTGGCTTACATCATCAACCACGCCGAGGATCAGGTCATCATCTGCAACGCGTCCATCGCCGGCCTGCTCGGCGAGGTGCGTGATGAGATCCCCACCGTGCGCCACATCATCGTGGTGGGCGAGGGCGATACCTCGGCCTTGGGCGACACCTTGGACTACGAGGAGCTGCTGGCCGCCGAGGAGCCGGGCTATGACTGGCCGCAGTTCGACGAACGCCAAGCGGCGGCCATGTGTTACACCTCGGGCACCACGGGTAACCCCAAGGGTGTGGTCTACAGCCATCGGTCGACCTATCTGCACACCATGGCCATCACCGCCGGCTCGTCGCTCGGGATCAGTGAGCGCGACAGCGTGTTGTCGATCGTGCCCATGTTCCATGCCAATGCATGGGGTACGCCGTATGCGGCATTCATGACCGGGGCCGACCTGATCATGCCCCAGCAGTACCTGCAGGCTGCCCCATTGGCTGCCATCATCAACCGTCACCGACCGACTGTCTCGGCCGGCGTGCCCACCATCTGGAGCGACCTGCTGCGATACGCCCAGACCAACACGGTCGACATGTCGAGTCTCCGGATGATCACGGCTGGCGGTGCCGCCGTGCCCCGACTGCTCATCGAGCGGTTCCGGGACGAGATGGGCGTGGAGATGGTCCAAGGCTGGGGGATGACGGAAACGAGTCCGCTCTGTTCGCTGGCCACTCCGCCCCGCCAGGCCGCCCCGGCCGAAGAGATCGAATGGCGGGTCAAGGCCGGCCGTATCGTGCCCGGCGTAGAGGTCCGGATCTGCGACGACGACGGTTCAGTACTGGCCAACGACGGTGTCGCCGTCGGTGAGTTCGAGGTCCGCGGCCCGTGGATCACCGGCTCGTACTACGGCGATCCGTCCGAGGATCGGTTCCACGACGGGTGGCTGCGCACTGGTGACATCGGCTCGTTCGACGGGCAGGGCTACATGCAGATCAGCGACCGCAGCAAGGACGTGATCAAGTCTGGCGGCGAGTGGATCTCCTCGGTGGAGCTGGAGAACGAGGTCATGGCCCACCCTGATGTCATCGAGGCCGCCGTCATCGCGGTACCCGACGACCGGTGGAGCGAGCGGCCCCTGGCCGCTGTCGTGCTCGAGGAGGGGTCGACCACTACGCCGGACGACCTGGTGGCGTTCTTGGCGGACCGGGTCTCCAAGTGGTGGGTTCCGGAGCGCTGGTCGATCATCGACGAAGTACCCAAGACCAGTGTGGGCAAGTTCGACAAGAAGGTGCTGCGGGCTCGGTACGCCGCCGGTGCGCTCGACGTGGTCGAGGTCGATCTGACCGCAGGGGGTTGAGCGTGCCGGATCTGGAGGAGTTGGCCGTGCGATTGGGTTCGATCGCCGAGGACCTCGCTGATGCCGCCCTCGATCGGCTCCGTCAGAACGCGGACACCATTCGGGCCGGAGGCGAGCCAGATCCAGCAGTGGTGGCCGAGGAGAAGAGGATCACCCGGGCCCGGCGCTCGGTGGAGAAGGCGGTCAACTTGTTGGGGGGCGGGAGCACACCTGGGTTCGACGAGGGCCCCTGAACCGAGCGGCACCCGGTACTCCGGTTGGCCCAGCGGCAACCTACGCGTGCCACAGGCCGATCACTCTGGGCGGGGGAGTGGGACCGGACCGCCTTCGCGAGCCTCGGTCCGTTCGGGCAGGAGCAGAAGAGACGCACCTAGGAAGCACAGACCACCGATGAATGTGCCGAGGGAGGTCCAAGTCGCACTGCGGAGATCGCCGTCGGCCAGGACCTTGGAAGCGATGGCCGAAGAGCCCTCGAGGCCGAATCCGCCCTGGTCCGTGGCACACCTCGGCCCACGACAGGTAACTCGATACCAGGAAGCAAATCGATCCGAAGGCGTCGGGCCTCCAGACGGCATGGTTGATCGAATGTGGTTGAGCCGCAGACATGGCAAGCGCGTGGCCGGTGCTGATGTTGAAGAAGAGCGTGCCCAGGCTCTGGATGACAGCGGCCAGCCAGTCGATGCGACCGATGTCGACCGTGATGAGCGTGTGCGCTCGAGCCTTGAAGCCGACCAGTCCCGGCTGGTCGATGCCAGCCACTTCGGCGTACTGCAGGAGTCCGGCCGTGGTGAAGAACAGGGAACCGACGAAGTAGAGGAGGTTGTCCGAGCTCGCCCCGAGTGCCGATGCCACTGGCGGGATGGCGGCGATTGCGAAGCAGGCCGATCCGATGGCAAAGAGGACGGCAAGCCACCAACCGAGCGCACCCGGTGCCCACCAGGTCTTTTCGGTCGGGTTCCGGCTCTGCTTACGAGCAGAGCGCGACTGCCACACCTCCTCGGTTCCGTCGATGAGGCGGATCACTCGGCGGGTGGTGAACGGACCGAGGCCGCCGGTGTCGATCGCTGTCCGGCCGGTGGATGTCGGCTGTTCGGGGTGCGGGTTCAAAGGGCCACCGGGCGCAGCACCGTCGGCACTTCGTCTGGCTCATTGGCGGAGTGGCGACACGCCGAGGGTACGCGCATCGCATCGAAGCCACGACCCACGGCACGACCGATGGAGAGCATCCGGATGTTCTAGCAGTCGGTGATCCTCACGCCTCGTCCGTGCCCGACAGGCTGAACTGGAACCCAGCGTTGAGCACTCGTACAAAGGCATCGACGACGGTCGGGTCGAACTGGGTTCCCGCGCCATCGACGATGATGGCGAAGGCCCGGTCGACACCGAGTGCGGCGCGGTAGGGACGGCGGGCAGCGATGGCCTGGAAGGCATCAGCCACGGCCACAATGCGTGCCTCCAGAAGGATGTCGTCGCCGACGAGCCCTTGGGGGTAGCCCGACCCGTCGAACCGCTCATGGTGCTGATGGATGATGTCGGCCACCGGCCACGGCCAGTCGAAGTGTCCGGCGATCTCCCAGCCGATGGTCGAGTGGCGCCGGACCACGGCGAGCTCTTCAGGGGCGAGCACGCCGGGACGGCACAGGATGTCGATGGGCACACCCACTTTTCCGACGTCGTGGATCCGAGCCCCCAGCGACAGACCGTCCAGTCGGTGCGGATCGAGGCCCAACTCTTCGCCGATGGCACGGGCCAACTCGGCAGCCAGTGCCTGGTGGCCAGCGGTGTACGGGTCGCGGGACTCGACGACGGCGGCCACCAGATCGATGGCGCTGACGAACGAACGGTGGAGCTCGTTGCGCTCGCGCACTCGAGCGACGCCGTAGCCGAGGGTGGTGGCGAGATCCTCCAAGATGGAGAGCGAGTGCTCGTCGAAGGCGTCTGGTTCGGATGCATAGACGCTGAAGACCCCATCAAGGCTTCCCTCGATGATTACCGGGAAGCTGGCCGACGACCGGAACTCCTGGCCAAGATCCTGAGTGCTCCACGACGCGGTTGCAGCATCAGTCTCCATGTCGGACTCGACAGCGGGATGCCCGGTACAGGCCGCACGCCCAGCCGACCCCCTGCCGGTTCGAGTATTGGCCGTCCGGATATCGAGGCGATCGAGGTACGGCTGGAAGCCGCCGCTGCTGGCCACCGGCACTACCCGCTCGCCGGGGGTGCCATCGTTGGTGGGGGCGCACCGCCCGTACCAGGCGAACCGGTACCCACCGACGGCGACCGCGGTCTCGCACATGGCGCCGAGCAGGCCCTTCTCATCTTCGGCCACTGCGAGGAGCCCGTTGCCGGCGGACAGAGTATCGGCGGCCCGCCGCTCCAGTACTTCGTCCTGGCAGTCGCGGAGCGTGACGACGGCACCGACGCCCAGACCTTTGTCTTCGGTGACCGGCAGGGTAGACACCGACATCCATCGAGTTCCCCCGGACTTGGTGCGGTAGCGCACCTTGAACGGCTCGGTCGCACCGCCCTCGTCGTACAGCCGATGCCGGAGGTCCGAAAGAAGGTCGGGATCGGCGGGATCGACGGGATCGAGCAGCGAATCGGTCGGCGTCCCTACCAACTCGTCAGGCGTCCATCCGAGGATGGTCGCCATCGACGGCGAGACCCAGTTGAAACAGTGCATCCGATCAGTGGTGTAGACGACATCGGATGAATGCTCGGCTACCAGCCGATAGCGGGCATCTGAGCGGTCGCGTGCTTGTTCGAGTGCAATGCTGGACGAGATGTCGCGCAAAGTGACCACGATCCCGAGGCCGCCCAACTCATCATCGTGCACGCTACGGGCGCGTGCGTCGCACCACACGTATCCACCGTCGCGTCTGAGGTAGCGCAGCCGGACCTGAGTCGAGAGACCCTGTGCGTTCTGGGCGCGTGATTCGAGCATGCGGTGCCGGTCGTCGGGGTGAACCAGCCCATCGCCCGAGGTGCCGACCAACTCGGCGACCGTCCATCCGAGCAGGTCGGCGATACCGGGGGAGACCCAGTCCAGGAGTCCGTCTTGGCTCACGAGGACCACATCGGCCGAGTGACTCATGAGAAGCTCGAACTTCTTGCGTTGCTCGTAGAGTTTGGTGACGTCGTGCCAGGTGATGGCCACCGACCCGTCGACCTGTGTGACTCGGACATCGGAGCGGGTGGTCTTTGTCCTGGCCGTAAGTGGGCTCAGCCGATAGTCATCGAGAGACAGGGGCTCACCCGGGTCCATCGTGTCGAGGTCGGACAGCAGGGCGCGTATGTCCTCGGGTCCGAACACGTCAGAGAGAAGTGCATTGGCCAAGTCTCCCGGAGGGATTCCGGCGGCCAGACGGGCCGCACTGTTGGCGTCTACTAGTGACAGGTCGACGATTCTGCCGTCGGTATCTCGTACCGACCGTCCGAACAGGTAGGGGTCGGCGATCGAACTCAGGACATCCTGGACGCGGACATGGTGCCCGATCCCCTCGGGATCGAGCCCGAGCGATGATGACAAGGAACGAATCGCACTCACCTATCTAGGATCGCTCATCGGAGAGCCAACTCCCTAGGGTCCATCGGCACTATCTGGGTAGGGCGCTCCCCACCGCACCGGGGAGCAGACCAAGTTGACGCCTGAGGCGCCTGCAGGACCTGATCGGTCAACATGAACTGAAGATGTCTGAAATGAACGGTGCGTGACTTCTAGGTTATCTAAAGGTAAACTCAATCCATGGAGCACGACCCCCACAACGCCCAGAACTGGTGCCTCGATCCGTTCGGACTGCACGAGGCCCGGTGGTTCTCGAATGGCATCCCCACATCCCTCGTCCGCGATAGCGGCATCGAATCCCAGGACCCGCCGCCGCTCGACTTGATCGACCAGCGTTTCGAGTTGGCCTCGATCGAACTTCGTGATCCGCCGGTGCTGCACAGCCATCGTCGGTTCCACCGGAGAGTCACCCGGGTGTCGATCGACTGACGCTGGTCGACTGACGCTGATCGACTGACGCTGGTCGTCTGACGCTGGTCGTCTGACGCTGGTTGATGCCGAGCGACAGACCTGAGGGGGTCGGTCAGGCGTCGACGATCTGATTGACGGCATCGATCAGCTGTCGGAGGCGTCCGTAGTGCGTCTTGTCGAACCGGAAGGCCAACCGCGGTAGGTCGACCACATCGTCGTCGGCACGTTCCGGGGGGAGTGGATCGACCGTGCGGATCACGCCGGATGCGACGATGTCGGCGAACCGGCGGTTGAGGTCGGCCAGTTGCTGTTTGTCGGGGGCGACCGCCATCCGCAGCACCAATAGATCGCCCACCCAACGGCATGACCGGTAGTTGCGGTAGAAGCTGAGTAGGGCAGCAGCCGCCACGGTGACGTCGTCGGTGATGGTGAAGAAGGCGCGATCGTGCTCGGATACCAACCCTCGGGGCTCGACCTCCTCGCTCAGGAACCGGCTCCACCCCTGCCAGAAGGTGCCGCCGGGCACATCGAGCAGCACCATCGGGGCGGGCTCGGCCTTTCCGGTCTGGAGCAGGGTGAGAAGTTCGAACCCTTCGTCCAGGGTGCCGAACCCACCGGGTAGGACGATGAAGCCGTCCGACTCCTTCAAGAGCATGAGCTTGCGGGTGAAGAAGTACCGCATCTCGACCAGTTTCGGGTCTTGGGCGATGAACCGGTTGGCTCCCTGCTCGTGGGGGAGTCGGATGTTCACCCCGACCGACTGGTCCCGCCCCGCCCCCTCCATGCCCGCGGCCATGATGCCCGGCCCGGCCCCGGTCACCACCATCCAGCCAGCTCCTGACATGGCTGCAGCCAGCGCTCGGGCCTGACGGTAGGCGGGGTGGTCGGCCTCGGTCCGGGCCGAACCGAAGATGGTCACCTTCATCCGCTTACGCAGGGGCTGGAATACTGCGAACGCCTCGGCCATCTCCGACAGGGCGGTGTCGGCCACCTTGAGGTCGATGACCTCGGTTTGGTGGTCGATCAGCCCAGCCACGGTGTCGACCATCGATCGGTAGAGGCGGCGTTCGGCCGGACTGGCGACCTGAGCGATGCGCTCCTCGATCGTCTGGCTCTCAATCGGCTGGTCCTCCCCAGTCGGAGGTGTGCTCATCTCAGCTGATCGCCGCGAGCACGGTTTCGTGTCCGTCGGTGGGCGTGACCCTGCCGTACAGGGTGGTGCGCTGGGCCAGCGGTCGCCCCAAGGGGGCTACCACGGCGCCAAAGGACTCGGCATCCATCATCTGGCCGTGGCTGGCCCCGGCAGCACGTGAGATGTTCTCGTCCATCAGCGTCCCACCGAGGTCATTGACCCCGGCCCGTAGCAGTTGGCGGGCGCCGTCAGCACCGAGCTTCACCCAGCTGAGCTGGATGTTGTCGATGGCTCCCCGGTAGGCGATGCGGCCGACTGCGTGCATGAGCAGGGTTTCGCGGAAGGTCGGCCCCCGCCTCGAGCGCTTCTTGATGTAGATCGGCGTGGCCATGTGCACGAATGGCAGGGGCACGAACTCGGTGAACCCGCCGGTCTCTTGCTGCAGTGCGCGGGTCCGCATCAGGTGGCGAGCCCACGAGCGGGGCTGTTCGATGGCACCGAACATGATGGTGACATTCGAGTTGAGGCCGACGCTGTGGGCGACCCGGTGGGCCTCCAACCACTGCTCGGTGTTGATCTTGTCCGGGCACAAGACGGCCCGTACGTCGTCGTCGAGGATCTCGGCCGCTGTGCCGGGAATGGTCCGCAGTCCAGCATCGCGGAGCAGTACCAGGTAGTCGGCCAACGGCATCTCGGAGCGACGGGCCCCTTCGGTTACCTCGAGCGCGGTGAACCCGTGGATGTGAATGGTGGCCGAGGCCTCGCGGACGGCCCGGATCACATGGAGGTAGTACTCGCCGTCGAAATCGGGGTGGATCCCACCTTGAAGGCAGACTTCCGTAGCCCCTAGCGCCTCGGCCTCAGACACCCGGTCGGTGATCTCGCTCAGCTCCAACAGATAGGGCGCCCCGCGCAGGTTCAACGACAGCGGGCCCTTCGAGAAGGCGCAGAACTTGCACTTGAACGTGCACACATTGGTGTAGTTGATGTTCCGGTTGGCGACGTAGGTCACCTCATTGCCCACGGTGTCGAAGCGCAGTTGGTCGGCAACCTCGGCCACCGCCCGCACCTCGGGGCCCCGGGCGCCGAAGAGGATCACGATCTCGTCCTCGTCGACCGTCTGACCGGCCAGCACGCCAGCCAGCACCTCGGCCACCGCCCCGCCGGTCGAGGCCAGTGTGACCACCGGAGGCCGCCCCGGTGCCGGTACGGAGTCGGCCGGATCGAGTGCGGCGATGAACTCCAGGATGTCGGGCGGCGGGAACTCGCCACCTGATGCCCACGGATGGTCTCGGCCGAGCCCCTCGGCATCGGAGGCATCCTGCACGGGAAAGCGCAGCGCCTCGTCCAGCCACCGATCGGGATCGAGGGCGAACTCGGGGTAGATGGTCAGCCGGGGAGCCAGCGTGTGGCCGGTGGCCTCGGTGGCATCGCGCAGGATCCCGAGTGCCGGCCAGGCCCGCTCCGGATTGACGTGGTCGGCCGTGACCGGGGACACGCCGCCCCAGTCGTCGATTCCGGCCGCCACCAGGGGGCCCAGGTCGTCGGAGAGGTTCGGGGGAGCCTGCAGGTGGATCTCGGTGGGAAGGAGCAGACGAGCGGCGGCGATGGTCCAGAGGAACTCGTCGGTCGGACAAGGCGGGTAGCGGTGCATCGAGGTCCCGGCCTTGGGGAGGAAGTTCTGGACGATCACCTCCTGGATGTGACCGTGCCGGGCATGGCTGGCGGCGATGGCGGCCAATGTGTCGAGCCGGTCCTGGCGGGACTCACCGATGCCCACTAGGAGTCCGGTGGTGAAGGGGATGGCTAGCTCGCCCGCGGCCTCCATGGTGGCCAACCGTCGAGCTGGCACCTTGTCGGGTGCCGAGCGGTGGGCGTCGAGGTCCGGATTGGTGGACTCGATCATCATCCCCTGGCTGGCCGACACCATTCGCAAAGCGGCCAACTCGTCGGCGCTGAGCGCACCGGCATTGGCGTGCGGCAGCAGGCCGGTCTCGGCCAGTACGAGGGCGCAGGCAGCGGCCAGATAGTCGACAGTGGAGGAGTAGCCGTGGTCGGCCAGCCAGTCGGCGGCCGCCGGATATCGGTCTTCGGGTCCTTCGCCCAAGGTGAACAGTGCTTCATGGCACCCAGCAGCTCGTCCGGCCTGGGCGATGGCCAGGACCTCGTCGAGGCCCAGGTAGGGGGAGTCCAGGTGGGCTGGGGCCTTGGCGAAGGTGCAGTAGCCGCAGCGATCCCGGCACAACATGGTGAGCGGGATGAACACCTTGGGAGAGAAGGTCAGCCTGGTGCCGAAGGCGGCATCGCGCACCGCAGCGGCCCGATCCATCAGATCGGACAACGGGGCAGTCAGCAACTCGCGCTGGAGGTCGACGTCCCCGGTCGGGGAGTGGTGGGAGCCGGGGTCGGCAGGCATCTCGGTCACCTTATCGGAGGGGTCGTAGGGGACGACCAGATCGGAGGGGTCGTAGGGGACGACCAGATCGGAGGGGTCGTAGGGGACGACCAGATCGGAGGGGTCGTAGGGGACGAGGCACGTTCAGCCGACCTGGTCGGGCTCGAGGTCGCCGAGCGCCTCGGCATCCACCAGCCAGATTACGTCTGCGCCGGTGACCCGGCCGGCCGGAAGGTCCTCTCCGCCTCTGATGCGGCCCAGCGCGTTGCGCTTGGATGCTCCGGCCACGGTGAAGATGGTGCGCTCGGCCTGGGCGATGCCGGCCAGGGTGAGCGTGATCCGGTCGTGGGGGTTCACACCGTTGGGGTCGCGATTGGCCACCACCAGGTGGGCCGGATCCTGGTCATCCAGGGCCGTCGAACCCGGAAAGAGCGAAGCGCAGTGCCCGTCCGGCCCGAGCCCGAGGTGGACCAGATCGAACCGGGGGAGTGCGGCCACCAGATCCTGGTAGGCGGCCGCCGCGTCCTCGGGCGAACCCGACCGGTACATGGGATGGTCGGAGTGCACCGGGCCGACCAGTTCCACCAAGGTCTCGTTGATCATCCGGTGGTTGGAGTCGGGGTCGTCGAGTGGGACGCACCGCTCATCGCCCAAGAAGATGTCGACACCAGCCCATGAGATGTCGCCTCGGGCAGCCAGGGCCTGATAGCACTCCAAGGCGGTGCCTCCACCGGACAGGAATAGTCCGTAAGGGGATCCGACAGCGGCGGCGATGCCCTCAGCCACCAGTTCGGCGAATGCGTCAGGGACCGACCGCACCAAGCGCAGCGTGCCGTTCACGTCGGGTCCTTCATCTGTGGGTCATGCATCCGTGTCGGCGTCTCACTGGAATCGACCGGTTACTTCTGAGCCCCTGGCTCACTGGTCGAGATGGGGCTGGCCACCGTCGCTCAGCTCCAGATCGATCTTGGGGTTGCGCCACTCATGTCCGGCTCGCTCGGTCATCAGATTTGCCATGTGGGGACCCCACGACCCGGACTCGTACAGGTGGAGGCCGGCCCCTGGCTCGGACCACGCCTGGAGATAGGGGTCGACGATCCGCCAGGCCTGCTCGACCTCGTCGGATCGGATGAACAAGGTGGCATCGCCGACCATGGCGTCGTGGATGAGCCGCTCATAGCCGTCGGCTGCCTTGGTGTCGGCGAACGCCTCGTCGTAGGAGAAGTCCATGGCCACCGAACGCAGATGGAACTTCTCCCCGGGCACTTTGGCCCCGAACTCCAGGCTGATGCCCTCGTCGGGCTGGATCCGCAATATCAGAGTGTTGGGTCGGAGGTCGCGGCTGGACCGGTGGTCGAACAGGAGGAACGGCACCTGGCGGAAGGTGAGGGCCACCTCGGTGACCCGGCCCGCGAGGCGCTTGCCAGTACGGACGTAGATCGGTACTCCCGACCACCGCCAGTTCTCCACTCGTAGCTGCAGGGCGAGGTACGTCTCGGTCTGGCTGTCGGGCGCCACGTCGTCCTCGTCGCGGTAGCCGATGACCGGCTGGCCGTCGATAGTGCCGGCCGCGTACTGGCCCCGGATAGATCGGTCAACGGCCTCATCGGGAGTGGGGATGTAGATGGCCCGCAACAACTTGACCTTTTCGTCGCGGATGCGATCGGCATCGGTGCTGGTGGGCGACTCCATGAGCGTCAGGGCCAGGACCTGCATGACGTGGTTCTGGACGATGTCGCGCAAGGCCCCGGCGGTTTCGTAGAAGGCCCCCCGGTGCTCGACGCCCAGGCTTTCCGCCACGGTGATCTGAACTTGCTCGATGTACCGGCGGTTCCAGATGGGCTCGAAGATGGCATTGGCGAACCGCAAGGCGAGGACGTTCTGGACCGTCTCCTTGCCCATGTAGTGGTCGATCCGATAGATCTGGCTCTCGTCGAAGGCCGAGTGCATCTGCTCGTTAAGATCGAGGGCGCTCTCGAGATCACGGCCGAACGGCTTCTCCACCACGATCCGGGCGAAGGAGCCGCCTTCTCCTGGGGTGGCGCAGCCATGGGAGGCCAGCGACTTGGCCACCAAGCCAAACACAGCGGGCACCGTGGCCAGGTAGTAGATGCGGTTCCCGGCAGTGCCATCGTTGGCGTCTGCATCGGCCAGCAGCACCTTCAGTTGATCGAAGGTGTCCGGGTGGTCATACTCGCCTGCGATGTAGCGGAACCGTTCCGTCATGGACCGCCACCGAGGGCCGGCATCGGGGGTGGAAGCGGTGACCTCTCGTCGGAAGTCGGCGTCCGTCCACTCGGTCCGGGCCACACCGATGATGGTGAACCCGGCATCGAGGACGCCGCCGTCTACCAGGCGGGCTATGGAGGGAAGGATCTTGCGAGTGGTCAGGTCGCCCGAGGCACCAAAAATCACCAGTGCCACCGGAGGTGCGGGCGACAGGGCGGTCGATTCCGTTGCGGTGCTCATTTGGGGGTCGCAGTCTCGCCGCCCTGAGTGCCCTCAGTGGTTGTAAAGGCGTGCCCGCCGAACTGGTTTCGCAGCGCGGACAGTAAGCGCATGCCGAAGGCATCGGGCTTCTGTGAGGCGAACCGGGCGAAGAGCGCCGCCGATATGACAGGCGCCGACACCCCCCGGTCGATGGCCTCTTCAACGGTCCATCGTCCTTCGCCGGAGTCGGCCACGACACCTTCGATCTCTTCGAATCCTGATCCGGGTCGCAGGGCGCGCTCGGTCAACTCCAGCAGCCAGGATCGGACCACTGACCCGTATCGCCAGATCGAGGCGACCTCATGGAGGTCCAGGTCGAACTCGGGTGCTTCGGACAGGATCTCGAAGCCTTCGGCGTAAGCCTGCATGAGGCCGTACTCGATGCCGTTGTGGACCATCTTGACGAAATGTCCAGCGCCAGGGGGACCTACGTGGGCGTAGCCGTCCTTGGGGGCGAGGGCCAAGAACGCCGGCTCGCAGATGGCCACGGCTTCATCGGTGCCGCCCACCATCAGGCAGTAGCCCTCGGTGAGTCCCCAGATGCCACCCGACGTTCCGGCATCCACCAGGGCGATCCCTTCGGCCGCCAGGGCGACGGCCAGGGGAGCGGTCTCTTTGTAGTTGGAGTTCCCCCCATCGATGATGACGTCGCCGGGGCTGAACAAGCTGGCCAGGGTGGTGATTGTCGAGTCGGTAGGTGCACCGGATGGCACCATCACCCACGCCACCCGGGGTGGTTCGAGGGCTGCAGCTAACTCCTCGAGGGTGGCGACCGGAACAGCACCGAAGGCGGCGGTGGCTTCCCGCGCCTCCTGGTCGAGGTCGAACGCCACCACCTGGTGCCCGTGCTCGATCAGGCGCTGGGCCATGTTGGAGCCCATCTTGCCGAGTCCGACCATTGCGATCTTCATGAATGCTCCTTCAAGCAAGTGTGTGACAGCGGTAGTGGTTGGACGTGGACACGTCCGTGCATCCGTCGGATCGGAAGAAGCTCAACAGTTGAGCGGCGCTAACTGCTGCGTCCAGGTAGAACGTACCGGTCCTCGTCCCCTGATGTGTGGTTCAGCCAGCACCGAGTGCGGCGGCCTTCTTTTCCAGGGACTCCATCAGGTCGTCGAATGAGGCGGCAAAGGAAGCCACGCCCTCCGACTCGAGCACCTCGGCCACCGCTTCCATGTCGATACCGGCTGCGGCCAGTTGGTCGATGACTTGGCGAGCACCGGCTAGGTCAACGTCGACCGTCCGGGCCACAGTGCCGTGGTCGAGGAAGTCGGCCACGGTTCCGTCGGGGAGGGTGTTCACGGTGTCAGGTCCGATGAGCGTGTCCACGTAGGCCAGATCCAGATAGGCCGGGTTCTTGGTCGACGTCGAGGCCCACAGCGGACGCTGTACCCGGGCGCCCTTGGCGGCCAACACTTCCCACCGGGGTCCTGAGAACGCCTCGGCGAACAGCGCGTAGGCCATCTTGGCTTGGGCTACTGCGGCCTGGCCTCGAAGGGCCAACAGGTCAGCATCGCCATCGGCCGCCGCCTCGATGCGGCGGTCCACCTCGGTGTCGACCCGGCTGATGAAGAACGATGCGACGCTGGCCACGCCGGACAGGTCGGTGGCTCCGGAAGCGGCCAGTTCCTCGAGGCCGGACAGGTAGGCCTCGATGACCGCCGCATACCGGGTGAGGGAGAAGATGAGGGTGACGTTGATGCTGCGACCCTCGGCGATCATCTGGCGGATGGCGGGGATGCCTTCGACCGTGGCCGGGATCTTGACCAGTACGTTGGGCAGAGCGATGCGCTCGTGGAGCCCTCGGGCGGCAACCGTGGTCCCCTCGGTGTCGTGGGCCAGCGCAGGGGCTACTTCGACAGAGACGAAACCATCGCGTCCCCCCGACGAGTCGAACACCGGGCGCAGGACGGCGAGGGCATCGACGATGTCATCGACCACG
>CAIVIS010000071.1 GCA_903906055.1 uncultured Acidimicrobiaceae bacterium | reverse complement strand
TCTGGCCCCATGGCACCGGAACCCGGCAGAAGCACGCGCCACCAGCCTCGTCGTGACACCCCACAAGTAGGGTTTCGGTGATGAGGTATCGGTACGTGCGGCGGGGACACCATCGGCCCCACAGGCACACGCAGAGCTGGGTCCTAGTGCTGACTGGGGCACTTTCCGCCTGCGCTTTGGCTGCCTGCGGCCCTCCGGCGCTCAAAGAGGGCACCACCGTTGCCGGGTGCACGATTGCCGAAGGGGCAAGCTGCCCCGGTGCCAACCTGAGCCACCTGAACCTCAGCAAGGTGGATCTGAATCACGCCGACCTCTCCGGCGCCAACCTCTCTGGTGCAGATCTTTCCGGTGCCACCTTGTGGTTCACCAATCTCTCCGGCGCCAACCTTTCCGGGGCGAATCTCTCGTCGGTGAGGTTGACGCAGTCCAACCTGTCGAACGCCAACATGACGCACGTCAACTTGACCTCCAGTGGCATGTCCCCCACCTATCTCACGGGTGCCGATCTGACCGGTACGGATCTGACCGGTGCCGATCTGGACTCAGCCATGCTCGACGGCGTGAACATGACCGACACGAACCTGACCAATGCCAACTTGGAGAACGTCAGCGGTTTGTCGGGCGCCACCATCGAGGGCTCGGACTTCACCGGCGCCAACCTCCGGTTCACAACCAAGTTCGCCCAGTACCTCAACTCCACGTGCCCGGATGGGTCAGCCAGCAGTGACCACAGCAACTACTGCCAGGACGTCCCCGTGCCCGCTAGGTGGTCGCAGTAGGTTCGCCACCAAGGGCGACCGCAACAGAACCCCTCAAGCGACCACGTGCTCCTCAGCCTCCGGGGACAACCACGACCCGGCCACGCAGGCCGCCCCGCTCGAGTGCGGCATACGCATCAGCCACTTCGGCCAGAGCGAAGCGCTCTATGTCGATGGTGAGATGCCCGGAGTCGGCCAGAGCCAGGACGTCCTCCACGTCGGAGCGCGACGACCCCTGGAACGTGAAGATCTCGGCATCTCGGGGCATTCCTCCGTACCAAGGACCGGGATAGGTCCCCATGCCGGCGCCGACCAGCCCGTAGACACCACCCGGCCGCAGCGAGCGCAGCCCGGCCTTGATGGTGGCGTCCACTCCCACGAAATCGAGAACGGCCGCGGCCCCACCACCTGTCAGGTCGAGGAGCGTGCGCACGGTCTCACGGTCCACGCCCGAAACCACGTGGTCGGCGCCGCGGGCGGCCGCCAGTTGGAGCCTGGCCGGATCTGAGTCCACAGCCACCACCTGCACCGGCGACAGTGCTTTCAGGAACTGGATGGCAAACGCTCCCAGCCCCCCAGCCCCGATCACCACGGCCGTCGTGCCTGGGGTAAGTCGGGGCAGTGCTCGACGCACGGCGTGATACGAGGTGGCCCCGGCATCGGTCAACGGCCCAGCCAACACCGGGTCCAGCCCGTGCAGGGCCAATACGTCCCCGGCGGAGTCCACCAGCACGTACTCGGCCAGACCGCCGTCGCGTCCATAGCCCCGTCCGACCAGACCGCCGGAGCATGCGCTGTCCTGGCCTCGAGTGCAGTACCAGCAGGACCCGCACGACGTAGGTGAGCGCAGAGCGACGGCATCGCCCTCGGCCGGGCCGTCCACCCCTGCGCCCAACGCCGCTATCCATCCGCCGACTTCGTGGCCAAGAGTGAACGGCATCGACCAGTCCAGCGCCTCACCGATCTCCCTGGGCAGCTCTCCCATGGTGAAGTCCGAATGACACAGGCCGTTTGCAGCTACCCGCACCAGGACCTGGCCAGGCCCGGGATTCGGCACCGGTACTTCGACGAGCTCGGGTGGCGCGCCCCATGCCACGAGCCGGTAGGCCAGCATCGTTTCGCTCATCGTTCCTCCTCGACGCCCATGGGCCGGTACCTGCACCGGACCCAGGCGAAACCATAGGGTGTCCCGGGCCCTCGGCCGACCCGTCCATGATCCACTCCTGAGGTCAGGACCCTAGGTGGCTGCCCCCGGTGGCCGAGTAGGCCGTTTCGGCGTGCTGGCTCAGATCCAGACCCTGGAACTCCTGCTCTTCGGTGACCCGCAGACCGATGGTCTTGTCCACCACCTTGGCGATCAGGTACGTCACGGAGAAGCAGAAGACGACCGACACCGCAACAGCCAGGGACTGCTTCCCCAAGAGAGCAAACCCGCCCCCGCTGAACAGCCCGTTGGCTCCGGCCGGGTTCACCGACTTGGCCGCGAACAGCCCCAGCAGCAGCATCCCGATCAGACCACCGACACCGTGGACGCCCAGCACGTCGAGCGAGTCGTCATAGCGGAACCGGAACTTGGCCCGGACAGCTGCCGCACAGGCGATACCGGCGACTGCTCCTATCAGCAGGGCCGGCATCGGCCCGACAAATCCGGCACAAGGGGTGATCGCCACCATGCCAGCCACCGCCCCCGATGCCGCACCCAGGGTGGTTGCTACTTTCTCCTTGCGGACTTCGAAGAGCAGCCAGGCCAGCAGACCGGCGGCCGCTGCTAGCTGCGTGTTGACGAAGGCGCTGACCGCCACGCCGTTGGCCCCCAGCGACGAGCCAGCGTTGAATCCGAACCACCCGAACCACAAGATGCCGGCCCCGAGCAGACTGAGCGGCACTGAGTGCGGCGGCATGGCCTCCTTGGGCCACCCCCGACGACGTCCGACCACCAGCACCACAGCCAGGGCCGAGAACCCGGAGTTGATCTCCACCACGGTTCCCCCGGCGAAGTCGAGCACGCCGCGCTGAGCCAACCATCCTTCGGGACTGAACACCCAGTGACACATCGGGATGTAAACGAAGGTGAACCAAGCGGCGATCAACACGGCGAAGGCTCCGAACCGGACCCGGTCGACGGTGCCTCCGCTGATGAGTGCGGCCGTAATGATGGCGAACATCATCTGGAAGATCATGATGGCGGACGGGGCCACATGGAGTCCGTGGAACCCGGCCAGAGGCGCGGTCATGTTGCGCAGACCGATGTTGCTCAGGCCGCCGATGAGTCCGTGTCCAGCATCATGGCCGAAGGCCAAAGTAAAGCCGTAGACGGCCCACAGCACAGTGATGAGGCCGATACAGAAGAAGCTCTGCATCATCACGGACAGCACGCCCTTGGCCCGCACCATGCCGCCGTAGAAGAGCGCCAAGCCTGGCGTCATGAACAGCACCATGGCAGCACTCATCAGGACCCATACGGTGTCACCCGAATTCATCGTTCTCCCTCAGATTCGGCAGCGTCGGCACCGACGTGCAGCCTCGATCGTGGCCCGCTGGAAGAGATGCAGCGGATGGCGCAGAGACTAGTCGGGAGGCGCATGCCGCGGCCGAACTGGCACTGCGACCACCGCGTAAAACCAGGTCCAACGCCACGAGCCACGTGTTCGGGATCGGGATCGGGATCGGGATCGGACAAATACAAAAAATGAGAACTAGGTATACTTTTTTGATCGGGGTAACGATATTGCGCCTTTCGGCGTTTAACGAAGCAGGCGGCACCAAGCGTGCTCCCGATTCGGGCAGTGGGTCCGACAAGAACACGGAACAGGGACAGCAGATGAAGAAGATTCTGATTGCCGCAGCAGCGGTGGCCATGCCACTGGGAATGCTGGTCACCACGGCCGGGATTGCGTCGGCTCACGGCGGGCAGAAGGTCGACGTCAGCCAGGACAGCATCTCCTGCACGCTCGGCGCTGCACAAGCCCAGTTGGCGCCCAAGGTCACCACCGCACCCGTGGCCAAGGTGAACTCGGTCATCGCCGTGTCGCTGACCGGCTGCACCGTCACCGGCCCCGATGCCGCCGCCTTCGCTGGCGTGACAGTCACCGGTGCGGGCACCGGCGTGCTCCATGCCAACACCTCTGCGGTGACCGGCCTTCCGGCCACGGTGACGACCGTGGGCAAGATCACCGTGACGTGTAATACCGGGACGGTCCATCTCAAGGGTCCGAACAGCAAGCTCACCGTCGGCAGTGTGACCGTGGCCGATGCGGGCGATGGGCACGCTTCAGTGGCGATCGGGAACACCTCCATCCGTGGTGACTTCGGAGGAACCGACGGCGGCGCCACCTCGAGCCTCACTGCCGAGACGACACAGACCTTGGCCGACCTCGGTGCATCGGTGGCCGGAACCGGACTCCATGTGGTCAACCTTGCCGGGTCGATCAGCCTCGGCTGACCCACTCACAACATCCAGCAGTCGAATCAGTTGAGGCGGGGCTCCGGCCCCACCTCTTCTGTCTCTCCGGCGCATACCCGGCGCATCTCCGGCGCATCCCCGGCGCATCCCCGGTGCGCGATCCCCGACCAGCCACCTACCTAGCCAGTTTGCTCAGGGCCAGGACCGTGAACGACTCGAGGGACGCCTGGTCCAGCAATGCTGTGCCCGCGCTCCCCACGACCGCGAGATACGGCC
>CAIVIS010000070.1 GCA_903906055.1 uncultured Acidimicrobiaceae bacterium | reverse complement strand
TTGGCGGCCGTTGGCAAACGGGCCAGTGAGTCTCCGGGGCCAGCTCCATCCCCGCCCGTGCGCCTGTCCGCAGGGCTGCGTTCCATGTCATCGCAGTACGAGTCGCCCCCAACTGCACCCGATCTGCACTGGTTCAACAATGCAAAATATTTACGGCTATTGCTATTGTGATCGTTGTTCGCACCCGTCACTGAGCGACTAGTGCAAAGAACTTGAGTTTTCAGAAGTCGCAGGAACGCAGTCCCGGCCAGATTGGCCAAGGATCGATTACACAGGAGTCAGGCGCATGGGCAGGTTGACCCGAACCAGAAGAACGGCGATCTCAACACTGACGGCTCTTGCCTTTGTCGGCGGTGGAGTCATCGCTTCGGGTGCCGGGACAGCAGGAGCGGCGCGCCCTCCGGCCACCATGGTCACAAACTGCAGCGGCGATGCCACGGCTATCGGTTCGCTCCCCCTGGTCGTGGCCAATTCCGCACCCGGTGGCTCTATCCGCTTCAGCGTCACCTGCGACGCGTCAAACCCGATCATCGTCAGCAATACGATGACCATCTGGCAAGACCTTCGGATCGAGGGTTCCGGCGTGGCGAATACCGTCATCAGCGGTGGAGGGACAAGTCAGATCTTCCAAATCGCCAACGGAGCCACCGTTTCGATATCGGCCATGACGATCGAAAACGGGAACTCGGTCAACGGCGGCGCCATCGATGTGGGTGACGCCTCCTCAGGCACGCTCAATGTGAAAGGGTGCACCTTCTCGAACAACATGGCACTCCAAGCAGGCGGAGCCATCGACAGCGGTGATGACGGCGGTTCGGGTGCCGTGACGGTCACCGACTCGACCTTCTCCGGAAACTCGGTCTCGTATTATGACGGTGGTGCCATCGACAGCGGTGATGACGGCGGCACAGGCGTGCTCACCATCAGCGGTTCGACGTTCTCCCTCAATGCTGCTCCGAACGGTGGCGCCATCGACAACGGCGACTTCGGTGGTTCGGGCACCATGGAAGTTAGCAACTCCACGTTCTCGGAAAATACGGCAAGCGGCTCGGGGGGAGCCATCCACAATATCGGCCCGAGCACGATTACCGCATCGACCTTCTTCGGCAATGGCGCCGCAACTGGTGGATCCATCCTCGCGACTTCTCGTTCTCTCACGGTGGCGGCAAGCGTTTTCGCTGGGGCGACTTCTGGCGGTGAGTGTAACTCAACGACCGCTGACGGTGGCTACAACATCTCCGACGACGGATCGTGTGCCTTCTCAGGAACAGGAAGCGTGAACTCCTCGTCCACACTCGATGCGTCACTCGGTGTACTGGCCGACAACGGCGGGCCCACCCAGACGATCCTGCCCGACTCCACCAGCCCACTAATCGGTGCCATCCCGGTCGGCACGACGCTCGGCACCACTTCGGCATGCCCGACCACCGATCAGCGAGGCATTGCCAGCGGGGGGGCCTGCGCCATCGGCAGCGTGCAGCCGGGTCTCACCGTCCCGACCACCCCCACCATCTCCAACATCCCCATCAGCACCCCGGTAGGAGCTTCCTTCACCCCGCAGGTCACCACGGACAGTGATGGGACGACATCGGTGACCTCGTCGACACCGACGACCTGTACGGTCGGAACAACAGGAAACGTCGCCTTCCGCGCTTACGGCAACTGCACCTTGACGCCGTCGGTGGCCGCCAGTGCCACCTATGCAGCCTCCACCGGTGCACCGAGCAGCTTCGTGGTGCAGCTGACCCCGGCGCTGCACTGGACCAAGCCCAAGCCCTTCACCTATGGCACGCCACTCAGCCCGCTGCAGCTCGACGCCGGTGCCTCGGTGCTCGGGATCTTCGTCTACTCCTCCCCGAATGGGACCGTGCTGAGCGCAGGAAGCCACACCATGACGGCCACCTTCTACCCGTGGGACTCGACCAACTACGCGTCGGCGTCTATCTCGACCACGATGACCGTCAAGGTGGCCAGTTCGACTACAACCCTCGCCTTGTCCTCGTCGTCCATCGCCTTCAGTGCCGAGACCGCCGAGACCTTCACGGTATCCAGCCACACCTCCACGGGCGTGCCCAACTCAGGCCCGATCAACGTTACGGCCGGCAAGGTACTGCAGTGCGTGGCTGTGCTCGACTCGACCGGCACCGGCACCTGCTCACTTAATGACACCCAACTCCGGCCCGGCCGCTACGCCATCAAGGCCACGACGATGGGCAACAGCAACGTCAAAAGGTCGCTATCAGCGTCTCGATCACTGACCGTGACGGGCTGAATCGAGGGACCGTTGATTCGGGCAACTTCGGCTAGGCGGCACGGTCCGCCCGGTCCTAGGGCCGACTACTTACTTGCCTTCGTAACTGGCGGCTAGTGCAAAGAACGCAGGGATACCAGAACTCACAGGAACGCAGTGCCGGTCAGATTGGCCAAGGATCAGTCACACAGGAGTCAGGCGCATGGGCAGGTTGAACAACACAGCAACGACGGCAATCAGGTCAGTCCGGTCCAGGTTCGCCGTGGCATCGCTCGCTGCAGTGGCCGTGCTCAGTCTCACGGGGATCCAGGTGGCCGGCCAGCAGGTGGCAGGTGCTGCCGGTTACGCCAACCGAACCGTCATCGCCACCGGCGCGCCTCGGAGTTCCGTAGTCCAAATAATTCCAGCCCTGCACTGGAGCAAACCCACGCCCTTCACCTATGGCACGCCACTCAGCCCGCTGCAGCTCGATGCCGGTGCCTCGGTGCTCGGGCTCTTCGTCTACTCCTCCCCGGCTGGGACCGTGCTGAGTGCAGGAAGCCACGTCATGACGGCCACCTTCTACCCGTGGGACTCGACGAACTACGCGTCGGCGTCTATCTCGACCACGATGACCGTCAAGGTGGCCAGATCGACCACAACCCTCGCTTTGTCTTCGTCGTCCATCGCCTTCGGCGCCGAGACTGCAGAGACCTTCACGGTGTCCAGCCACACCTCCACGGGCGTGCCCAACTCAGGCCCGATCAACGTCATGGCCGGCAAGGTCCTGCAGTGCGTGGCTGTGCTCGACTCGACCGGCACTGGCACCTGCTCGCTGAATGCCACCGAGCTCAAGCCCGGCCGCTACGCCATCAAGGCCACGACGATGGGCAATAGCAACGTCAAAGGGTCGCCGCCAGCGTCTCAACTGCTGACAGTCACCCCGGCGACCGTCCCCGGTGCGCCGACCAGCGTCACGGCCGCCCGTGGCAACGCCCAGGCCACCGTCTCGTGGACGGCCCCTGTTTCCAACGGTGGTTCAGCCATCACTGGTTACTCGGTGACCTCGAGCCCGGCGATCACCGCACCGGCGAGCTGCACCTCTACCTCCAACCTCACCTGTTCCTTCACCGGTCTCACCAACGGCACCGCTTACACCTTCACGGTGACCGCCACCAATGCCGTCGGCACCGGTGCGGCCTCGGC
>CAIVIS010000069.1 GCA_903906055.1 uncultured Acidimicrobiaceae bacterium | reverse complement strand
CGCACCGGAGTCGGGTGGGCAGACGGTCGGGCTCAAGTTCGTCATGAGGGGAGTGGGTTCCCATGTGTCGTTCACCTCCCACAGCTACATCGCCAATGTGCCGGTGGGTAAGCCGCACCGGGTGACGGTGCTCACCGATCCCTACAAGCGGATCGCAGAGGTTTCGCTTGACGGCGTGCTCTTCCTCGGTGAGCCACTGCCGGATGGGCTGCCGGTGTCGACCTCGGTGACTGCCGCTCAGGCCCTTCCCGTCAGTCCGATCGCAGTGCTGGACGGCACCGGAGGAACGCCAGAACCCACGCTTTGTCAGTCACTGTCAAACTCGGCGGCTTCTCGACGATCATGATGAGTTCATCCCCGGTGCCTTTGTCCAGTTCCTCTCGCGGGTCATCACCCGGACGCTCTGATCTGCCGACATGGTGACAACCGACGCTCCCGCCGAGGCGGATACGGAAAGCAACGCGTCCTGGAGCCCAGCCCGTATCGCCTGGTCGGTCGTCGCAGTAGTAGTTGTCGCGATGGCGGCACTAGTTGTAGTGCCCAGTGAATGGCACTTTGCCCTCTATCCGCAGGACGAAGGTCTCCTCTTGGTCTACCCCTGGCTAATTCTGCACGGGTGGCAGCCGAACCGATCGTTCGAGTCTGTGTACGGAGTTGTGAACCTCTGGGTGTTGGGCGGAGCTTTCAAGATCGGTGGTGCGAGCGTCGACGTCGAACGAACGGTCGGGCTTGTCTACCGGCTGATCGTCGTCGGATCCCTGACGACCCTCGGACTCCGTCGGCGCGGCCCAGTCGCCGGCCTCTGCGCCGGCCTGGTCTCCGTTGTCATGCTCTCCGGCACTATTGGACTGGCCGCGTTCGCGTGGCTCGCCGGCTTGGCATTCGCGGCCCTCGGGTTGCTGCTCGTCGATCTCGGACTGGCCGGCACCCTCAGGCGATGGACGATCGGTGCTGCCGGTCTGTGCTTCGGGCTGATGATCGGTTGCCGGCTCGACCTCGCCATTGCCGCTGGCCTCGCCGTCGGCATCGTTATCACCTTGCGCCCCCGAGCCCGCGCTCCGCTGGCGGTCGGGTTTGTGCTTGGTCTGATTCCCCTGGGTGTGAATCTGATCCAGGCTGGCCTCCCTGCGGTGCTGCATCAACAGGTCCTGGCCCCGATCTTCGTGACGGGACCGGGGCGACGACTCCCGCTCATGAACAGTGGCTGGCAGGCAGTTGCCGTCATCGTGCTCTGCGTGGGCGTGGCCTGCGCCCTCGCCGTGTCGGGCTGGCGCTCGGTGCGCATCGACTCGACGCGATGGGACGGTGTCCTTCTCCTAGTCGTCGGGTGCGTGGACCTCGGCCTGATCCCCGAAGCGCTGCAGCGGGTGGACGTCACCCATCTCGCACTGGTGGCATGCTGGGTCGTCCCTTCCGCCATGTTGCTGCCAGCCATGCGGCTGCCGTGGCCGCCAGCCCAGCGGCCCCGTCATGGTGGCATCAACGTGCTCCCATTGATCGTGACCGCAATAGCGCTTGTGCTCGTGGCGCAGACGTTCGCCCGAACCTACCGGTCGGAGATTCCTAGTAGCGGAATACCTGTCCCGGTGAATGTGGTGGTCCATGACGGGCGATCCGTCCCCACCACCTCGGCGGAGCAAGCAATGCAGCTCCGCTCCCTGTTGGCGTCTGTGGACGCCAACACCCGCCCAGGGCAACGACTGTTCGTGGGGCCCCAGGATCTGACCACGGCCGGGTATGCCGACACTTACCTCTACTACTTGTTGCCTGGTCTGACTCCGGCGACCCGCTACCTGGAGATGGATCCCGGTGTGGCCAACGGCAAGGACTCGGTCTTGGCGCAAGAGCTGCACGGCGCAGATGTGCTCATCCTCAACAGCGCGTACGACACCTTTCCGGACGCGGATCCCTCGACCCGGCATGGATCTCCTATCCCAAACCAGGTCGTAGCCCGGGAGTTCCGACCCGTGGCGACTGCGGGGACCTGGACGCTCTACGTCCGGCGCTCCAGGTAGGTCGCTGGCGGCCGATTTCTGAACTGTCTGGCATCCCACTCGGGGGTGAATCTCTCGGAGTAGCACCTCGAGAGCGAAGACGGGGGACGACTCGCTACTCGACAGTGCCTGGAGCGGCAGGTCCTCCGCCAGGTCCTCCGGTGGGTCCTTCAATGGGTCCTTCAGTGGGTTCGAGCGGCTGAGCCGGGGCGGTAGACGGCGCTGGCTCCTCCGCCATGGAGAGGGCCCGGGCCGGCATCTCGCCTGGCCGCCGTTGGCGCTCGAGCCTCTCCTTCCACCGCGTGATGGGACGCTCCAAGAGAAACCACGACGCCAGCGTGAGCCCCAAGGTGAGCCCGAAGGCGAAGACCACGCGGAACCACAGTGGCCAGTGCGTATCGAAGCGACGCACGAAGTAGAAGACCGGCATGTGCCAGAGGTAGAAACCGTAGGAGACGAGACCCAGGGCGACGAACGGCTTCTGCTGAAAGAGCCAGCCGCCCTTCCATGAAGAGTCCAGGACAGCGAGCACGATGGCAGCGCAGGCGACATCGATCAGGATGAATCCACCTCGGTAGAGGAAGGGTCCGAACAGAGTCGTCGTGGGCATGAGCACGAGCAGTACGGCGAGTCCGATCCAGCCAGCAGCGGCGACGCCCCGGGTCGGTTCCCGACGTCGTACCCAGAGGTGGGCCAGTAGGGCACCCCAGAGGATGGAGTCGGCCCGGGAGTCGGTGGCATGGAAGAGATAGCACCAGGACTGGACACCGTGATATGAGATGGCCCGGTGGATCGACACCACAGCGATCAAGCCGACCAGGACGATCACCACGGTGCGCAGCCGGATCCGGATGGTCAACAAGAAGATGGTGATCCATGGCCAGACCATGTAGAACTGCTCTTCGAACGACATCGACCACATGGCCTGGTATCCAGGGGCGAGGTTGGCGCACCAGAAGTCGGGCGATCGCGCCACGTAGTAGTTCGAGTAGTAGAAGCTGACCGAGAAGATCGAGGGCCAGTCCCGACTGTCCCAGTAGCCGAACGCCCACGCGGCAAGTCCGGCAGCAATGACGACGACGATCAGCGCAGGCAGGAGCCGCAGCACCCGTCGGCGATAGAAGGCGAGTCGCCCGATCATCCCGTAACGGGCCTGTTCGCGCAGGAGCAACGCGGTAATCAGGAACCCGGACAGCACAAAGAACATGTCGAGTGAAACAGTCCCCCCGGGGATGACCAGCAAGGTGGGTAGGGGGAGGATCACCTCCATGTGGGAGACGAACACGATCAGTACCCCGACACCGCGGATGCCGTCGAACCCTCGGATCTGACCGAACGAACGGATCCCCTCTTGTGGAGGGGGTCCCGTCGATGGGGCGTCAGTGGTTCCGCTAGCGCTCATCTGGAGCTGGGTCCAGGAATGGCTCAGCCCACCTGGGCCCAAGTGGATGCTGGCCGCACACCCCACGCCACCTGGCGAGCCAGTTCGGCGCTGACGACGGGCAGATCGGCGGCGTGGGTGACACCGAGGAGCTTGGCGTCGGTGGTGACCACCCGCACGGGCAGGCCCACGCGGTCGATCAACATGGTGGAGATCACCTCGGGCAGCAGTACCTCGGCCTTCGGGACTTCAGCTCCGGCGGCCACCTGGGCCAGCAGCGCCTCTT
>CAIVIS010000068.1 GCA_903906055.1 uncultured Acidimicrobiaceae bacterium | reverse complement strand
GTGTCTTGCATGGACCAGGGCATGGTCATCACCTCAAGAATTTGGTACGGGCAGTCATTGCATGAACGACGAACTCGACGCCTTCAGCGGTCACCAGGCCCACCCCAAGCAGTAGGCCTGCTTGGTCGGAGCCGACCAGCATCACAAGATCATCGATCGCAAACACTCAGGCTGGATTCCGGCATGCGCGCAGCATGTCGTCATCGGCCATCCCGTGCGTTCGAGCGCTTGCCAAAACAACTGGATCCACCATCGTCAATATGTTGATGGAGGAGAAAGGCCAACGGGCGTCCGCAGCCCAACACCAGAGAGCTCGGGCTGGACCGTCCGATCCTCGCTCAGGAACCGAAGCGTCTGACGTGCATCTGGCCCAGGTTGGTGCGCGCACGACCCGGACGGCATCCATCCTGCGCTGGCTGCCCAGGGCTCCGATCATCCCGTTAGTGACCTGGATCATCTGTCTGTGGGGCCAACTCAGCCAATCACACCCAACCCACTCGTAGATGGAAGGATCGTTCCTTTTTTGATTGGTGGCGTGGTCACCGCTGTCCGGCCTAGACGGTGCCATCGAGGAAGTCCGACTCATCGCCGACCAAATGGAGATCACCAGGACGAGTCACCGGAATTTCGAGCAGCATTGCCCGATCCGTCCACGCTCAGCCCTCAGTAGGCCCCGAACTCACGGGAGCATACTCTGGCTATTTCTGTAGTTCCCTTCGACAGGGAACTACATATAGAATGGGAACTATGTCCACGACCGACCAGCTAGGAGACAGAGTCCGCCGGGTCCTCGGCGCCGCACTTCCCCAGGGTCTGTTCGTGGAAGTCACGCCCCGGCAAAATGTAAACGCCCCGGCCTTCGACATCACCGTCCGGGCCGGTGCCACACAGCACTGTTTGACCGCTGGATGGGCTGGCGAAGGCTGGCCGTCCGACGTGGAGAGGCTCGTACAGCTCGTGCCAGGAGTCGATGTCGTGGTAGCCGCCAACCTGTCCACCGGAGCAAAGCAGTGGCTGCGGCAAGAAGGTCTCGGCTGGGTGGACCAGACAGGGTGTGCGGAGATCAATCGATCGTCCGGTCTGGTGATCGCCCGAGAGTCGACACGGGCCCCTGCACCGGTTGCACGCCCCGGTCGTTGGAACCGTTCGATGCTGGCCGTGGCGGAGGCCTCCCTGTCTGGCGTCCTACCCACGGTGGCGAGCACTGAGCAAGCAACCGGGTTGTCTCGCCATGCCACTGCGGTGGCACTGTCCCGCCTCGAGCAACTCGGCCACCTGAATCGACCTGAGGCGCAGCGCGGTCCCACGTCAGGCCGTCACCTCGGGAACACGGATGCCTTCCTCGATGCGTACGCAGCTGCGGCGGCCGAGCATCGCTCAAAGCAACCCGTCCTGTACGTCCACCGGCTCTGGACTGATCCACTCGACACCCTCCGCCAAGAGATCGGCCCAAGGCTCGGGTTCGACAACGCCCGCTGGGCCGTCACGGGTGTTGGTGCTTCCGTGCTGTTGGCGCCCTACCTCAGCGACATCACGACCCTCGAGCTCTATGTGGATGCGGATCTGATGTCCGATACCTCCGAGCTCGCCTCCCGGCTCGGCGGTCGGCTCGTCGACAAGGGGCACCGCATCGAGGTCCGTCAGCTACCCACGGCCATCAGCGCTCATGGGCCGTCGATCGATGACATCCCCGTGGCACTGCCAGTCCGGGTCTATGCCGATCTCCTGGCTCGAGGCGGACGGTCCGCCGAGGCAGCACACCACCTACGAGAGAGTCTCGATGTCGGAAGCACCACGTAGCCGCCAAGCACGGGCCATGGCCGAAGCCGCCCTCGTTCGCCTCGTGGCCGCCTACGGGGAGACCCCCGAGTTCGTACTGCTCGGAGGCCTCGTACCGGATCTGCTGTGCACCGGGGCGGCCCACCAGCACGTCGGAACAACGGACGTCGACATCCAGGTCGATCTGGAGATCCAGAGCGGTTCGGCTAATGCAACCCACCTCGAACGAGCCCTCGAGCAGAGCGGATTCTCGCCATCCAGCGAGTACGTCTGGCGGTGGGTGGACGGCATGGCCCCTGGGGCGGTGGTAAAGATCGAGTTCCTCGCCGACCTGGAAGACGCCCCCAACGAGGCAACAGTCAACTTCGATGGATGCCTGACGCTGGGAGCGGTGAACCTCAGAGGCACCGGTTTTGCCGCACAGGATTGGCGGCTTCGTTCCTTCACCGCCGAGATCGAGGACCGTTCGGCGACCGTGGAGGTGCGGGTGGCGACGCTTCCGGCCTACTTGCTCGCCAAGATCCACGCCGCCTACGGCCGAGCAGCCACCAAGGACTGGCACGACGTCGCCTATGTCGTGCTCCATAACGACGATGGTGGTCCGGATGTCGCTGGTGAACAGGTACAAACCGTTTTCGGTCACCATCTGGTGGGCCAGACGAGGACCGCCCTCGGCGAACTGGCGGCAAATTTCGAGCACGTTGGCGCCCAAGGAAGTATCGCTTACGCCCAGACAATGACCGACCTCTACCCTGACCTCGACGCAGACATCCTCGCCAACGACGCGGTTGCAGGCATCGCGGCGTTCCTCGGGCGGCTGCGGATCAAGCCGTAGTCAGGTGTCCACGGTTCACGTCACGACCAGTTGCTAGGGCCGGACGTGCCAGGTCCCCAGACATAGAGGGCGCCATCGTCGAGGCCTCATTGGGTCAGTCACACGGTGGACGGGTAGGTCGGGACGATCCACCCCAAGGTGGACAGTTCGAGGCCGACGGCCCACTGACCGTGCAGTCCATGACCTCGGCCCCAAACGGTTCGTTGCGAGCGAAGCCGGGTCATCGCCCTACGGCGGAACCACCGGGACCAGGTCAGTGGCGCGGCCGGGGGCGCTGGCCGGGGGCAGCGGTCGCCGGATCTTCGGGCCAGTGGTGACGCGGATAGCGCGCAGCCATCTCCCGGCGGACCGCCGACCAGCTCCCGGTCCAGAACCCCGGGAGGTCGCCGGTGATCTGGACAGGCCGCCCGGCTGGCGAGAGCACCTCGACCGTGACCGGAATCCGACCGTCCGCGATCGTCGGGTGCACAGTTGTGCCATAGAGGTCCTGGGCGCGCACCGCTATCCGGGGATGCTCGCCGTCGTACGCGACCGGAGCACTCTTGCCGTTGGCGAGGCGCACTGCGTCCGGCACGAGTCGGTCGAGGTCGGCGACCAGGCCACCGAGTCGCAAACGGATGACGCCAGCCATATCGACGCGCGCTAGGTCCGCCTTGCCCGTCGCCCGCCAGAGCAGCGGAACGAGCCACTCGCCAACGTCGGAAGCGAGTGCTTCGTCGGTGCACGATGGCCACGCCTCACCGAACGCGACGCGCGCCCACCGGACCCGTGCTTGGAGAACTCGCGCTGCGCTCGACCACCGCAGAGGTGCCAGTCCGGTCGACACCGCGTGGGCGACGAGCACCTCGGTGGTCTCGGGCCCTGCCGGCGCTGCGGTGCGGGCGGCTCCGAGGACGAGCGAGTCGAGGACGCGTTCGGTCGTCGCTCGCAGATCGTCGACTCCGTCGTCCCAGGCAACCCGGACGACGGTGACGATCTCCTCCCCCCCGATCGACTCGATGTCCTCACGGTCGAGCACCGCAGCGAGCCGGATCCGGCCCTCGGTGCGAGTGGCGCGGTCCGCTCCCTCGACCTCGGCAGCGACCAGCCACGACGCACCGATCAGTGGGTCGTGCTCGGGAAGCGTCACCCCCGAGCCGTGGCGCAGCCGGTAGCGGGCACCACCGCTCGACTGCGCGATCCGGTCGGGGTACGCGAGGGCAAGCAGAGGACCAGGATCGGCCGTCAGACTGCTGCCTGTAGGCAACTTGGCCCGTCGGACCAGCTCGTCGGCACGGCGGCGCACCGTTGCGACGGTCGAGCCGTCGACCTCGAGCGAGCCCGACCCGTCGCCCGTGAGCGCGGCGAGGCGCTCCGCGATGTCCACACTCACGGGGGAGTCCCGCCCGCCCCGCCGGGCGATGTCCCGTTCCGAAAGCATGGCCGCGAGGAGCGCCGCCGCCCGTCGCCCGTCGCCAGGTGCCTCGATCACCATCCGCGCCAGTCTCGGGTGAAGGGGAAGCTCGAGTAACCGATGCCCGAGATCGGTCGGGCGGCCGTTGGCGAGTGCGCCGAGCTCGATCAACAGGGAGGTAGCGACCGCGAATGCGCCGGGAGGCGGCGGGTCGAGCCACGAGAGCGCCTCGACGTGCGCGCCCCAGACGGCGAGTTCGAGCGCGAGGGGCGC
>CAIVIS010000067.1 GCA_903906055.1 uncultured Acidimicrobiaceae bacterium | reverse complement strand
TCGACAGCGGCTTCTGCCGGTTCGCGCCCCCCACCTTGGCGGCGCAAACATCGCGCAAGGTGCCGTCAGGCGAAACGGGTCAGACGAGATGATGGGCGGCGCGAGCCGACAGCGTGGCAAGGGTCAGCGTGGGGCCATAGCCGGTCGAGGTGACGAACACCGAAGAGTCGGCCACCACCACATTGTCGTAGTCGTGCAGTCGGCCGAACGGATCAGTCACCGATGTCCTCGGATCGGTCCCCATGCGCACCGTACCCATGTTGTGCCTGCTCTCGGGCACCGAGTCCGGAGTGAAGCCGGCATTGCCACGGCCGGGCGACGAGGTCACCGCTGTCCACTCCGCTCCCATCTCCTTCAAGATGTCCGCTAGCCGAGGCCCGAAATGTTCGTGTGCCACTAGTTCGTGGCGGCCGGGCCGGTAGGTCACCCGAGCCACGGGGAACCCCCGGGCATCGCGCACCGATGGGTCCAGGTCGACCCGGTTGCCGGGGTAGGGCAGGTCTTCGCCCTGCATGGTGAAGGCCCACAGGCGCTTCCTGATCGGAGAGTCGGCCATCAGCTGATTGTGCACCGCTCCCGGTGGATAGTGCTTGGCTTCCATGATGGGCATGGCCGCCCCAGCGTGTTCGACCAGGCCCCCGCGGATCCACGAGAGACCAGCATCCCGGGCCGCCTGCCTCGACAGTTCGTCGCCGACGATCATATCGTCGTGGACGTGGGTAACCGACCTACCCCGCTCGGCGTAGGTCCGATACGGCATACCACCGGCCACGATCGTCTGGAAGTGGACCATCAGGTACCGACCGAGAGCGGGGTGCTCCACGTCCGACAACAGCAGCAGCCGCGGGGTCTCGATGGCGCCGGCGGCCACGATCACGTACCGGGCCGCCAAGAACCGCGTGGTTCCGTCCGCCTGTACCAGATCGACCCCGGTCGCCCGTCGGCCCTCGAAGCAGATCTTCGACACGAAGGTCTCGGACAGCAGTTCGGCACGGCCAGTGGCCATGGCCCGGGTCAGCAGAGCCACGGGGTCACCCTTGGCGTGGATCGGACAGCCGAAGAAGGCACAGAACCCACAGTTGTTACAGGCCGGCCGTCCGTCGTAAGGGACGCTGTTGGCCGCGGTGGGCGCCGGATACGGGTGATACCCCAGCCGCTCGGCCGCAGCCACAGAACGGACAGCGCCGAACATCGGTGCACCGGGAGGCATGGGGAACGGGTCGGCACGGGGCCCGGCGAACGGGTTGGCCCCATCGAGGCCGGCTACGCCAATGGCCCGTTCCACCTGGCCGTAGAACGGCTCTAGCTCGTCGTAGGTAACCGGCCAGTCGGCCACATCAGCATCGGGCTGGGGGCCCAGGTCGGAGAGGAGGCGGAAGTCGCCGGGCATGAAGCGGGGAACTTTGCCGTCGGCATGGGTGCCCCCTCCCCCGACCGTCGACGGTACCGAGTTGACCTCGCCCACATGGACACGGTCACCGTCCTCCTCGCTGGTGCGGAAGGTCCGAGGCTCGACCAGCGGGTCCGGACCGAGGAAGTACCGATTGTGGAACTTGATCTCGTCGTTGGAGTAGTCCGACGAGGGCTTAGTCATATCGTCAGGGTCGAGGAGGTGGTTGCGGCCCTTTTCGACGATGGCCACCGTCCATCCGGCCGCCGTGAACACGTCGGCCGCCGCCGATCCACCTGGACCCGAACCGATGATGATGGCGTCGAGTGTCATGGCTCCGTCACCTCAGCGTCGGTCCAGCCTCGGGGCTGTACGTCACCGGCAAAGTCGATGGCCGCCCACGCCGAAGCCTCCCGGTTCCCTCCATACTCGGGGGCGCCGTACAGCCCCTCACAGCAGTGGTGGAAGAGGAGCTGGCCAAATCCGTCCACGGCAGCCAGCCGGGCGTCCTGTACCTCGCTGGAGGCGGCGCAGAAGTCTGCACCCAGCGCCGCGAGCGCCGATCGGTAGCGCTCTTGGAGTCCGATGACCGGACCGTTGAACTCGGCTTCGGGCCGTCCCTGGGAGCCTTCGATCCGCATGCGCCAAGCCAGCTCGTCGAGGGGCGACAACGGGTGGAACGAGGCGAATGCGGCCTCTCCACCAAACCGGCCCGACGTCGGCCCACGTGCCCAGATCCGTGGCGGGTCCACAGTAAAGGCACCCAGCAGTCCGTCGATGTAGTCGGGCACGCCAGCGGCCACGGCACCGGGCCCATGCGCGGTTGCTGGCACCGTGCGGTCGCACGCCGCCGTCAGCACCTCGAACTCGGCCTCGGTCAACCAGGTCGGCATCGGACGATCCCTACGTTGTCCGGCGGTGGCCAACAGGACCCCGCATCATCGGGACGCCACGAAGGTGACGGGCAGAGCGATCGGTGAACGGAAGGCCATGCCCTTGATGTGGAGGTCCTGACCTGGAGCTGGAGCCAGCTCCAGGTCCGACAAACGATCGAGCAGGGTGTTCATCGCCACCCGGGTCTCCATCCGGGCCAGGTGCATGCCCAGGCACACGTGGACCCCGAAGCCGAAGCCGAGGCTCTGACGCGACGCACGGAAGATGTCGAAGCGCTCCGGGTGCTCGTACTTGCGCTCGTCCCGGTTGGCCGAACCCAGCAGCAGGCCGACATCGGCACCCTTCTCCACGGGCACACCAGCCAGTTCGGTGTCCACCATGGCCCGGCGCAGAATGACCGTCACCGGCGGCTCCCACCGGATCATCTCTTCGAAGGCCACCGGTAGCAGCGAGCGGTTCTCACGGACGGCCCGCAACTGGTCAGGATTGGTCAGCAGTCCGTAGAGGAGGTTGCCCGAGGCCCGATAGGTGGTCTCGACGCCGGCAGGCAGCAGTAGGCGCAGGAACGAGAAGATCTCCTCATCGTCGAGCCCTCGGCCCTCCACCTCCATGCCCACCAGGTCGCTGATCAGGTCGTCGGCCGGCTTGGCCCGGCGCTCCTCGACGACACCGGCGAAGTAGTCACGCAGGGCCTCAGAGGCAGCCACACCACGTTCCCAGTTGGCGGCCACGCTGGTGAGTTCGATAGTCCACCGCTGAAAGCGAGGGAAGTCGCCACGCGGCAGGCCCAGGATGGCAGCGATAACTTGGACCGGGAAGTTGAACGTCAGCCGCTGCACGAGGTCCGCCGATCCATCGGCGGCGAAGTCGTCAATGAGTTCGTCGACCACCCGTTGCACGAGGTCGCCTTCCCAACGCTCGAGGACCTTCGACCTGAAGGTCGGCGATACCAGTGCCCGGTGCAGCCGGTGCTCGGGCTCGTCCATCTGCAAGATGGTCTTGCCCATGACTAGGCCCATGATCCCCTCATAGACCGACGACGAGTACGTCTCGTTGTCGCGGAGCACCTGAACGGACTCGTCGAAGCCGAGGACGGTGATCGGCGCTGGTCGGTTCGGGTCGGACTCGGGTAGGCCGTCACCGATGTCGATCGGGCCCGAATGCACAGGGTGCTGACGACGGAGCTCGCCGAGACGCGGGTAGGGATCGCGGATATCTCCGGACACGGTGTCTTGGAGTTCGAAGGGATCGAACCGCTCTAGGACCGGCTCTACATCGGGCACGTCCTTCACCGGTAGCGCCATGGTCATCCCCGTCCCGGATCAGTAATGGCCGATCCCCCCATCCGCCCACTCACCAGCTGACGGCATACCTGGCGACTATAGGTCAATCGGTCGCTGCAGCACCGGGTGCATGGGCGGCGCACCTCACAATGAGATGGACCTCAGAGCTCGGTGAAGAGCGCACCTAGGCGCTGCCACTGGTGGCCGCTCCCGCCCATCAGCACTTCGTTCTGCTTGGCTCGCTTGAAGAGGAAGTGGGCGTCGTTGGCCCAGGTGAACCCGACGCCCCCGTGGAGCTGGATGTCGTCCCCCGTCACCTTGACCGCAGCCTCGGCGGCGTACGCCGAAGCCATGGCCGCAGCCCGGACGCGATCTGGCTCGTCCCCATCGGATGCCCAGGCTGCGTAGTGGACACCCACCCGGGCCAGCTCGAGGGCATGGAACATGTCTACGATTCGATGCTTGACCACCTGGAAGGTGGCGATCGGCTGGTCGAAGACCACCCTGACCTTGGCGTACTCCGTGGCCATCTCGAGGGCACGGTCCGAGACACCGACCGACTCGGCCGCCAGGGCCACGGCGATGTCATCGAGGACCCGGCGCCACAGGTCTGCCTGACCACCGCTGGGGCCGAGCGGCTCGGCTGGCGTGCCCTCCAGCACCAGGCGGGCCAGTTTGCGGGTCGGGTCGAGCGACGGGACCACCTCGGCCACCGGCTCACGGACCAGAAACGACCGCACCCCGTCCTCTCCCAGCGCCACCACGATCACCCAGTCCGCCGTGTGCCCGTCCACCACGAGGGGCTTGATCCCGTTCAGAACCCAGCCGGCTCCCTTGCGGGTGGCCCGGGCCCGAACCGTGTCCAACGGATCCCCGTGGCCCTGCTCCAACACCGCCACCGTCCCCCGGGTGCTCCCCGAGGCCAGTTCGTCGAGCAGACCCTGCTCCCCCAGCGCCTTGGCGGCCAGCGTGGCCATCACCGCCGAAGAGAAAAACGGTCCCGGCAATGGGATGCGGCCCATCTGCTCCATGACGATGCACATCTCCAGCAGCCCGGCGCCCTCTCCAGGGATCAGCATCGAGGTCCACCCCAGCGAAACCAAGCGGTCCCACATCTCGGTGGTGTACCCGATATCGCCGTCGGCCATCTCTCGGACGAATCCGCCGTCGAACTCGTCCATGGCCCGACGCGCCACGTCTTGAAGGGCCAACTGCTCGGTATCGAATGTGAAGTCCACGGACCACCTCAAGATCGGCACAACGGGAACGGAACGAGCGTAGACGGTCTCGAAGGCTATCCTCGTACTCGTGGACTTCGCACTTACCCCAGAGGATGAGCAGTTCGCCGCTGAACTGCGTTCCTGGCTCGACGAGCACCTTCCCGGGTTTTT
Source organism: uncultured Acidimicrobiaceae bacterium (assembly GCA_903906055.1). GTDB lineage: Bacteria > Actinomycetota > Acidimicrobiia > Acidimicrobiales > RAAP-2 > Bog-756. Next base: position 609 of record CAIVIS010000067.1, on the reverse strand, counting down.
GGAGCGCGAGGAGCTCGACAGCAGCTCGTCCCTCTCGGGTGAGCAGTCCCAGCTTCGCCGGGCGGCGTGGCAGCGGACGCTGAACCAGGGTCGGTGGGCCGCCGCCAACTGGCCCGAAGAGTACGGCGGCCGCAATGCCACGGCGATGCAGCGGATCATCTACTCCGAAATCATGGCCGAGTACCGCACGCCCGGCATGTTCAACACCAACGGGCTGTGGCAGATCGGCCCCATGATCATCGCCTGGGGAACCGAGGAGCAGAAGGCCCAGTGGCTCCCGTCGATCCTCGATGCCACCGAGCACTGGTGCCAGGGCTTTTCCGAGCCAGATGCTGGAAACGACCTGGCCAACCTGCGCACCACGGCGATCCTCGACGGCGATGACTACGTGGTCAACGGCCAGAAGATCTGGATCTCCACTGCCCATCTGGCCAAGTGGGGGCTCTTTCTGTTGCGGACCGACCCCACAGCCATTGAGCGGGGGGCCAAGCACGAGGGGATCACCGCCTTCATCCTCGACCTCGAGACCCCCGGCATCGAACGCCGGCCCATCCGGGACATGGCCGGCGAGGAGATGTTCAACGAAGTCTTCTTCACCGATGCCCGCAT
>CAIVIS010000066.1 GCA_903906055.1 uncultured Acidimicrobiaceae bacterium | reverse complement strand
TACCTAGCCAGTTTGCTCAGGGCCAGGACCGTGAACGACTCGAGGGACGCCTGGTCCAGCAATGCTGTGCCCGCGCTCCCCACGACCGCGAGATACGGCCCGGTGCGCACGACGACATACCCAGCCTGGGTCCGCACGCCATCGGCGTCGTTGGCGATCAGCATGGCCACCTGCGGTGCACCGAACCGGCGCACCTGTATCACCTGCTGGTAGGTGCTCGACGTCACGCGTCCGTCGAGCGATTGCGCACACGCAGTGGGTGCCTGCAGCCGGTGGACAGCGGCCACATAGGCGGCAGTCGGGTCGACGGGTCGCACCAGGTACTCGACGACGAGCGCGTCTGTTCCGTCCTTGCGGAACTCTGTCGCCGTGCCAGCCCGGCCGACGATCGACATCGGGGTCGGCGCTCCGCTGCACGGCACGCCAGCCTTCGCACCTGACCACGTTGCGTCCCGCACGGGCGACCATCCGACGGGCATCTCGGAGACAGTCAGGACCGGGACAGAGCCAGCCACAGGAGCCCTGTGGGCTCCCACTGCACCCGACGAACACGAGCAAGTAGCCAGGGTCACCGCGAGGACGACGGCGCCGACGACGAACTCTCGAGCGCCCCTACGGGAACAACCTGGTCTGACCGGTCTCAAAACAGTGCTCCAAGACCACCGATGCTGAACCCAGGTTCTGGCCCCTCGGTCCCTACTCAGGCGAAGAGGGAGCCGACGACCGTCAAGATGACCGTCGACAGGGCCACCCACACGGCAAAGAAGCGGATGAGGCGCACCCGGTACCAGGTTCCGCCGGCGTGGCGACCTCGGCTCGACCGGATCCACAGTCCGAGGCCGATGAAGGCCAGGATCAAGAGGTGGGCCAAGGTCGAGCCCATGAAGAACTCATACGTTGATGCATATCCACCGTCGATCGTGGTGAATGGCAGCACCTGGAACTGGTAGATCTGCATGGCTATCGCCAGCACCATAAACAAGAAGGCGATACCGGCCGGGCCCGAGATGGCCCCCTTGGTCGTGTTCTTTTTGGCGCCGATCTCAGCCAGCCACACGAAACCGGCGGCCAGGATCGTTAGTCCAGCGATGATCACCGCGTGCCACGGATCGGCCCGGGTGATCTGCGCCACGATCGGGTTACCGAGACCGTCCTCACACGGATTTGCCGTCGTGCACTGAGCTGCGTCCCACATGCCATTGGAGTTCAGCGTCCGCAGGTAGAACCAGGAGAACACCATGAGGATGAGGAAGAGCGCGTCGCCGCCGATGAACATCCAGAGCGCGAGGCGCTCCTTGTGGTCTCGGAGTTCGGCCGGCTCATGATGGCCCCCGGGGTTCTCGGCGCCTTCGACTGCAGGACCGTGGCCGTGCCCGTGGTCATGGTCGTCATGGGTGGTCGTGGTGAACGACATCAGTGGTCTCCCCCGGCATCGGTCTGTGCGCCGGACCCAGCCGAACCTGCGGGAACGAGTTCGGGATCATCCGACGGTGCGAAATCAGGCACCTCTTGGCCATCCGGGACGCCTTCGCCGTACGTATACGGGTCGGAAGTCACGACAGGGTCGACCAGGAAGTTCTCGAGCGGCACCGGTGTCGGCACCTTCCACTCGAGTGTCTTGGAGTGCCATGGGTTGGCCGGGGCGATCTTTCCGTTCCTCCAGCCGTGCAGCATCATGTAGAGGAAGACGAGCCAACCGGCCATCAGCGTGTAGGCGCCGATGGTGGACATCTGGTTGGCGCTGAGGAACTGCGGGTCGTAGTAGGCGACACGTCGGGGCATCCCCTGGAAGCCTTCCCAGAACTGGCCGAAGTACGTGACCTGGATGCCGATGGCGATCAACCAGAACGCCACCTTGCCGATCCGTTCGTTCAGCATCCTGCCGGACATCTTCGGGAACCAGTAGCAGACCGCCGCCGTGGCGCCGATCATGGCGCCGCCGAGCAAGGTGTAGTGGAAGTGCGCCGTCACGAACATGTCGCCGTGGAAGTACTGATCGGCCGGCACATCCGACAGGTAGATCCCGGTGACGCCGCCGATGATGAAGTTCCAGATGAACAGGTACACGAAGTACATGGGGAGCCGGGTCCAGATGCTCCCCTTCCACAGCGTGCCGATGGTGCACAGGAAGATGATCCCGGTCGGTATGGAGATCAACTCGGTCGTGAGCATGAAGGGACCGGCCAGGTTCGGCGCCCATCCAGTGGTGAACATGTGGTGAGCCCACACCATGATGGCGAGCGAGGCGATGGCCACGAAGCCGGCGATGGCTACCTTGTAGCCGAATACCGGCTTGCGGGCGAAGGTGCTGGCGATCTCCAGCACAGCCGCCACCGGTGGGATGAGGATCACGTACACCTCGGGGTGGCCCATGATCCAGAAGACGTTCTCCCACAGCCAGCCCGAACCTCCGTAGGCGGCGACGAAGAACGAGGTCCCGGTGACCCGGTCGGTGATCATCATGGTCATGGCCAGCAAGAAGGCCGGCATGGCATAGAGGCCGAGGCCAGCACCGATGATCGAGCCCCAGGTGAAGATGGGGAGCCGTCCCATGGTCATACCCTTGGCCCGCATGGTCACCACAGTGACGATGGTGTTCACACCGGCCACCGTCACCGATACGACGAACACAATGATGCACATGGCAAAGGCGTCCATGGCCGGCGGTGCCTGGACCGATAGCGGGGCGTAGGTCGTCCAACCGGCATTGACCCCACCGAGGAAGAACGTGGCCAAGATGCACGGCACGGCCGAGAAGATCACCCAGAAGCTCATGGCGTTGAGCCTCGGGAAGGCCATGTCCTTGGCCCCGATCATGATCGGCATGATGAAGTTGGCGAAGGGTCCCGACACCATGACGATGGTGGCGATGATCATCACCATGCCGTGCACGGTGACGATGGCGTTGTAGGTCTGAGGATCGAGGAACGACGAGTGCGCAGTGATCAGCTGCGTGCGGATCATCATGGCCAGCGTGCCGCCTACGGCGAACAGGACCATCACCAGGACCAGGTACTGCGTGCCCACAACCTTGTGGTCGGTGCAGTACTTCAGGTACCGGTGCCTGCCCTGGCCCACGCCGGCCACGTAGAGCTCGTCCTCGTGGGTCTGGTCGTGGCCGAGCATCCAACGGATAGGGGCGTTGAAGGTGCCGATGCCGATGTTGAATCCGATGACCCATCCGAGCATGGTGCAGGTCACCACCATGTCGCTTCCCCAGTTGGAGCCCTGAAGGGTGGCGTGAGAAACAACCCATGCGACAAATCCGAGGAAGATGCCGAAACCGAGGCCCGTCCAGATGTTCAGGCGCTCGTAGAGTCCACCGGCATTGGGGCCGAGCTTCGTGTCCTCGAGGAGTGGTGGGGCCAAAGCTGTCGTCACGTTCGTGCCCTTTCGCTACTGCGTGCTGGGGTCCTGCGTCCCTGGGGGTGTCCTTGCGATCTCATGTCCTGTTGTCCTGACATCTCGCGCCTACGCCGGTGCCGTGGTTGTGGTGGAGTCGGCCGGACCGGTGGTCGTAGTGGTGCCGTCAGGCACCGTGGCTGCCGGTGCAGTGGTTGCCGGTGCAGTGGTTGTCGGTGCAGTGGCGTCAGGCGTCAGAGTGGTAGCCGTCTCGCCGGGGACCGTGGTGGGTGTCGCCGTAGTTACACCTGGCAGCGTGGTCGTCGGGGAACTGGCCGACGAGCTGACCCCGGCGGATTGATCGGCGACTGCCTGCGTCGCCCCCTGGCTCTGCAGCCACGTAGAGAACTGCTGGGGAGTGACCACAGCCGCCTTGTTGTTCATGAAGGCGTGATAGAGGCCACAGAGCTGACTGCATCGGACGGTGAAGTTGCCCAGCTTGTTCGGCGTCGTGCGGATGATCGTGGTCACGTTCGGGTTGGCATCGACCTGGACACCCAGTACTGCCGGCCAGAACCCGTGGGTCACGTCCACGGAGGTGATGTTGAACTCGACCGGTCGGTTGAGCGGGAGCTCGAGAGTGCGGGTCTCTACGCCTGTGCCCGGATACGAGTAGGTCCAGACCCACTGCTGTCCAGTCACATTCACCTGGAGCGTGTCGGCGTGTGTGACCTGCTGGGTGTTCCACACGGTGATCCCCCAGAACAGGAGGACCACGACGAGGAGCGACGAGATGGCGAGCCAAACGACCGTCATCGGTCCGTTGCCCCGCTGGGGCATGGCGTCCGGTGGCGGCTCGTCCTGGTTCCCCTTATGACGCCACGCAAAGAGGCTGTAGAAGGACACTGCGTAGACGAAGGCCGCTACTGGTGCTGCCAGCACGGTGAACACCACGATTGTCTTCCATACGTCGCTGCCTTGAGGTGAGAGCAGCGTCGGGAGCAGGTGGTGCGGGGCGTAGACGCCGATGAGCACGCCGATGGCGGTGAACACCAACCAGATGATGAAGATCTTCCCACCGGCCCGCGAGAAGAAGGGCTCTCCGCCCAAGATGGTGTTGGCCTCGATGTCGTCAACTTGTTCCTCAAACGACATGGACGAACCCCGACATGAACCCGTATGCACTCATAACGCCTCCGAAGCTGGCCACCATCTGCCCGCAGGGGAACTCGCAGTTCCATGCGTAACTTCCCTTGTTGCCGGACATGAAGCTGAACTTCACCGTGTAGGACTGCCCGGCATCTGGGTTGCTCTCGTTGTTCGGCAGGTCGGCGTTGGTGGGGAGCGGGACGTTGAGGAAGAAGTTCGAGTCCACCCCGGGCACCGACCGCATGGTAAAGGTGTGGCCCACGTTGTTGGGGTCCCACTGGGTGACCGTTTCGGTCTTCCCGCTCGGCTCGGTGATCGTCACTGTTCCGTCAACGGTGCCTGCCACCTTGGCGAACCACGGGTTGTTGAGCGCGCCGCCCGAGTCGTACTGATGGATCGTCATCGTGACCAAGGAGTGCGCCGGCACTTGGAACTCGTTGGTCATACCGTAGGCCGGCCAGCTCGGATTGCCGCTCGAATGGACCGGCTTTCCGTTGACGGTGCCGGTCGAGTCCGGGTAGGCGTTGAAGGCCAAGGAGACGTGTTGGACGGTCTGGCCGTTGACATCTTGAGTCCCAAGAGGTGTCGCTACCTGCACCCCGTTCGGGTAGTTAGGCGAGACGTACGACTGAGACATGAAGAAGAACGCGACTCCGCCGAGGCCCACCAGGGCCACCGCAAAAGTCAGGATCAAGCCCAGGGGCTTCGCCTTCGATGACGGCGCCACCGTCGAATCCACATCAGACGGGCTTGGCGTTGGTTCGTTGTCTGTCACGGCCCTCACTCTCCACGGGCTGTCGCCCCAGCCGACTCTGATCGTCTGCTGCGAGCGTCCTCGGTACATCTGATCCACTCCAGAAAATTCATCCGAATGGAACACACGGATACATTCTTACCAGGTTTTTGGATGAGTTTCATAACTCTTTTCGATCACGTCCCCCTGACGCGACGACCACCGCATCAATCTTCAAGTTCGACCAAGAACACGAAGGAGAAGATGCGGTGGAAGTCACCAACACGATGGGCGCGGAAGCGCTCGTACGCAAGTACC
>CAIVIS010000065.1 GCA_903906055.1 uncultured Acidimicrobiaceae bacterium | reverse complement strand
CGGACAAGTGAGAACTCAGCTTCTTCCAGATACGATTCGAACCAATCCGTAGAGACATCAGTCAGAAATGCTGATTCTATGCCGTTCCTGTTCTCAATGAACTTCTTAGGCTCACGTGCTTGGGCCAATGCAGCCCTTGCGATCTCGCGACCCCCATCGGAATGCCAGTCAGGCCGCAACCATTCACCTGTCGCGTAGCGGCTCGACCAGCTCGGGAGCACAGCGCAGGTGTCGTGAGGTGAACTTCCCGACGACACGATCGAGCAGGATGATCACGAAGTCTCCGTCGAATTCGTGCACTTCGCCGGTCTCTCCGCGCAGGTATTGCGGCTTCGCTTGACCGCTGATCATCACCCGGTCGTGGAGTGCAAGCCGTGCGAACGCCGCCTCGGTCCGCTCGCGAGCGATGGTGGTGGTGCGCTCGTTGATGACGTCGATGATTCCGGAGAGCTCGGGGTCGAGCAGGCCGGTTTCCAGAGCGATGAGTAGTTCTGTGGCGTCGCGGAGCGGCCAGTGTGACGCTGATGATGTCAGTGCTGGCGGTTCCATCCGAGAAGTATCGCGGACGACGGTCCGTCAGGTTCGCTGAGGAATCCAGGCGTCGTCTCGGAACAGGCGGACCAGTACCTCGAGGGGATCGAGTCCGTGCTTGATCGCCGTAGCGACGTAGGACCGCACTGTGGCCAGACGCTCTGCACCCTCCAACGCCCGGAAGGAAGTGGACACCTTCTTGTGGATCTTCACCATGCGGAGATCTCGCTCGGCTTGGTTATTCGTGAAATCCACCCGTAGGTCGGTGGCGAACCGGCAGATGGCATCCTTCCTCGTGCGGAAGGCGAGTGCAAGGTTGTAACCCTCCACCTCGATGCTGTCCCGCTTGCGACCGATAGGTGTTGGGTTGGCGGTGAGTGCTTGCTCGACGATGGTGTCGTAGAGGCCGAGGTGCCCGGCAAGGACCTTCTTCGGGAGCTTCTTCTTGCCGTTGGCCCGAGCGGTTGCCGCTGCGGCCTTCATCTCCAACAGCAACGCGGCCATGGCACTGGTCCACTCGGTCTGGTCGAAGGAGACCCCGACCGAAGCCAGATTGCGGAGCAGATGTGCCCCACAGGCAGCATGGGTCGGCTGGTCGTAGTCGAAGTACCACCCGAGCCGATCGTGGACCGCCACGCCAGAGAAATCCGGCAACAAGCCGGTGGCCTCGATGCCGTTCGGCCCACGGGTCCGGTCCGCGTGGAGCAGGGTCAGGAGCTCGGTGCAGGCCACATGGAACCAGACCGACCCCTTGCCCAGCCGGTCAGAGGTCTCGTCCATGTAGACGACATCGGTCGCCCGCAGTTGGTCCAGGACAGCGGTGAGGAACTCAGTCAGCTCGTCAGCCCCTTCTGAGTACACCGAGTCGAGGAACCCGGTCGAGACCGAGACACCCAACAGGTCGGCCATCGCCTCTTTGGTCCGCTCAAAGGGCAGGTGCTGGCGGCACAGCAGGTAGAGCGCGGTCGCCCGGATCCTCGGTCCGTAACTGGCGTGTCCTCGGGCCTCGGTGGGGAAGGCGCCCTTCGTGATCGTCCCACACGCACACCGCTTTGACTCGGCCCGGTGCTCGGTCGTCGTCGACACGGGAGTGGGGACGTCGGTGACCTGGCGGACTTCGGTCCGCTCGACGGGGACGTCGTCCAGGTCTGCACCGCAGCCATCGCACGCATGAGGCGTGTGGAAATGCACCTCGTCGGGGTCGTCGACGTGGGCCAGGTGCTTGCCGTCGGTGCCGGGTTGCTTGCCCGGCTTGCGACCTAACGGGGCTCTTCGGATTTCAGCGGGGTGTGATGGATCCGAGCAGTGACCAGTCGGGCTTGCCGGCGTAGAGCAGCGAGCGGATCCGGTAGTTCCGGAACGACGTGAACCCGAAGGCGACGCGCTTGACGCGTTTGATCAGGTTGT
>CAIVIS010000064.1 GCA_903906055.1 uncultured Acidimicrobiaceae bacterium | reverse complement strand
GGCTGAATGGTTCCGTCCCTGGTCAGAGCGTCGCGACCGGTTCCGATGGGGGTCGATACGACAGACGCCTCGAAATCCCGTAAAATAGACGGAAGGCTCCTGGCGTGGGAGATCCGAGATGGTGCCCCTTCCCTGCGGCGGTACGTCTAGGACTCTACGTTCGGCCAGGTGCGGGGGCTGGAGACGCAGGGAGATCGAGGAGTACGGAACGACATATGTCCATCCAGGTGGAGACCAAGGATTGCACGTCGATCAGTGACGCCGAGTTGGCCGAGATGGCCGACCTGTGCGCCGAACGAGAGCCTCGCTTCGACATCGGGTTCCTGTCCAAACAGCGCGAGGAGTGGGTGCTCGTCACCCGGGCACGCGAAGGCAACAAGCTCCGTGGCTACTCCTTCTCCACGCTCGAGCGCATCGGCGGCACGCCGTCGCTGCTGATCGGACTGGGCACCGTGGATCGGACCTCTCGGGCCGACACCGTGCTGCGGTCGATGATGGGCGACAAGTATCGTCGTGCCCTGCTCGCCTTTCCCGATGAAGATGTCTTGGTGGGCACCCGTCTGCTCGGTCCCGACGGATTCAAGGCCTTCGCCGGACTGACCGACGTCGTGCCTGCCCCTGAAGCCAAGCCCACCGGCGAAGAGCGCGCCTGGGGCCGCCGTCTGGCCAAGCGGTTCGGTGCCGAGGGACGCATCGATGACCGCACCTTCGTGGTGTCCAGCGACGGCTACGAGGCAGGCGGATTCGACTTCGCCAGCCCCAAGTCTGATCCCGCGCCCCACTACATCGCCTTTTTCACCAGCGTCGATGCCGTAGGCGGAGGCCGCCTGGTCACCTTCGGCTGGGCCATGGCCGAGGACCTCGCCGCCGGCAAGCTCGGCGGACGCTGATCACCGGTTCCGTCTGGGCCTCCACAACCGGCTGCCGTGCCTGTCGGGGACCCGTTGGACCCACGGGCGCCGAGGTCTCCCCGGTGTCGGATCCAGGCAATAGCATGGGCTCGTGAAGGTATCGACGAGGGGCGACTACGCCAGCCGAGCACTCTTGTCGCTGGCCCTGCACGCCTCCTCCGGCGGTGACCCCAGTTGCCCCACGGCCGTACGCGACATCGCCGAGCGCACCGGGCTCCCCCAGCCCTACCTCGAGCAGATCCTGCTGGCTCTGAAGGGTGCCGGACTGGTCCGCTCCAAGCGCGGTGTCGGGGGTGGCTACGTACTGGCCCGGTCCCCCGAGGAGATCACCCTGTCTCAGATCGTCTCGGCCGTGGACGGACCCATCGTGGCCGGCGACTTCGGCCTTCCCCATGAGAACGGTGCCTGTGACCACGAAGGCCAGTGTGTCCTCTTGGACGTGTGGGCCGACGTGGGCCAGCACATGCGCACCCACCTCGACTCATTCACCCTGGCCGACATGGTCACCCGTGCCCAGGGGCGGGTCTCGGCATCTGGCGACGCCGCTGTCTGATCTGCGCCTGCCCTGTCCAGCCGGGCCATAGGTAGATCCTGGCCTAGGTATTCCAGTGTTCGATCACCGGCTGTTCGCGCTCGAATCCGAGCACACTGATCGACGCCGGCCCCAGCGCCAGGTAGCGAGCTGCCACCGGGTCGACGCCCAGCCAACGGGCGGCCATGACCCGCAGCAGGTGGGCGTGGGCGACACAGACCACATCACCGGTACCTGATCGGATCCTGGCGATGATCCGATCCACCCGGATGGCCACCTCGTGGATGGTCTCGCCCCCCGGCACGCCGTCCCCAAAGATCTCCCAACCCGGACGGTGCTCCCGGATGGCTTGGGTCGTCTGCCCTTCATACTCCCCGTAGTCCCATTCCAGTAAGTCAGGGGTGTCCTCCGCTCCATCCAGCCCCGCTAGCTGGGCTGTCCGTGCGGCACGGGCCAGGGGGCTCGTCCACACCTGGGCAAACTCTCGGCCCGCCAGCCGTGGTGCCAGGGCAGTGGCCTGCACCTCTCCCTCGGCCGTCAGCGGAATGTCCGTCCGGCCGGTATGGCGCCGGTCACGGCTCCATGCCGTCTCACCGTGGCGGATCAGGACTGCTCGGGGCAGATCGTGCGTCATCCATGCAGCCGATCACTCCGAATACCACCTGCGCAAAACGTCGCCAGCCGGGCTCCACCGGAAAAAGGCAGGAATGCATGAGGAGGTTGCGGTGTTGGACCCACTGAAGGACCAAGGACTGACAACGAGGAGAGGGATGACGACGGGCATGGCGGCACAAAATGCGAAGGTCTCCGCGACTTCGAGTGCAGTAGGGGCGGCGGCACCTGCGCAAAGTTCACCCACCACGGCGGCCAAGGCCGCTGCCAATCGCAGCCGGGGTTCGGAGGCTGACAGCATGGGGCTGTTCCTACGTGACCTCGATCACCACCCGCTGCCCGACCACGACGCCCAGACCGAGTTGGCCAAGCGGGTCGCTGTCGGCGACGATGCGGCCCGCCGAGAGATGGTGGCGGCCAACCTCCGCCTCGTGGTCCACTGGGCACGCCGCTACCAAGACCGTGGCGTCGACCTCCCCGACCTCATCCAAGAGGGCACCTTCGGATTGATGCGTGCCGTCGACAAGTTCGATTGGGAGCGTGGCTTCCGGTTCTCCACCTACGCCACCTGGTGGATCCGTCAGGCCCTCCAGCGGGCGGTCCAGCAGCACGGGCGCACCATCCGCCTCCCCATGGAGGTGGCCGAGCGCAACCAACAGGTCGATGCCGCCACCTGGGAGCTCACCCACCAGTTCCAGCGCCCGCCCACCGATGCCGAGTTGGACGACGCCACCAATACCACGGCGACTATGCGCACCGACATGTCCAAGGCTGCACGCGTGGTGGCCAGCCTCGATCAGCCGGCCGGTACCGATTCGACGGCAACCCTGGGCGACCTGGTCTCGACCGACCAGAGCGACTTCGAAGACGAGGTGGCAGTCGACATGACCCTCGACCTCGTCCGCCAGGCCGTCGACCGCCTCAGCGATCTCCAGCGCGAGGTCATCCGCCACCGCTTCGGCTTCGACGGCACTGATCCGGCGTCGCTACAGACGACGGCGGAGCGGATGGGAATTGGCGTACGCAAGGTCCGCCAGGCTGAAGCCGAGGCACTAGAGATCCTCTCGGTCAGTGACGCCCTCGAGGCCGCCCACGAGGCTGCCTAGGTTCGCCAGCTTGGTACCGGTCGGTGTCTACTCGCTGAGGGCGGCGAGTTGACGGGTCAGGTCCTCGGGCATCTCCGAGGTCCACGACACCCGTTCTCCCGTACTGGGGTGGTCAAAGGCCAGCGCATAGGCGTGCAGGAACGGCCGGGTGACCGTCGATCCGGGCAGCGACCGCCCCTGACTGTAGGGGTCGTCCCCTACGACTGGGTGGCCGATAGCCGCCAGGTGGACCCGGATCTGATGGGTACGCCCCGTCTCGAGTGACGCTCGCAGCAGGGTCGCCGGTGCTGGCTCGGTGAACCGCTGCTCGACCCGGTACCGGGTACGTGCCTCCTTGCCCTTCCTGGAGATGGCCATCCGGGTCGGCGAGCTGACTGACCGGCCGATGGGAGCATCCACCAGACCGGATTCGCCCTCGACCGTCCCGAGCACGAGCGCCCGGTAGGTGCGAGATACCTCGCGCGAGGACAGCTGGGCCACGAGGGAGTGGTAGGCGTCTGGCGTCCGAGCCACCACCATCAGGCCGGAGGTACCGCGGTCGAGGCGGTGGACGATACCGGGGCGATCGGTTTCGGATCCGACCTGACCGGGCAGGGCCGACAGCTCCGGAAACCGGCTGACCAGTCCGTGGACGAGCGTGCCCGTGCGATGGCCGGCACCCGGATGGACCACGAGGCCTGCGGGCTTGTCCACCACGATGACGTCATCGTCGACGAATACCACCTCGAACTCGACCGAGGGGTCCCCCTCCGGACCGGTTGGCTCCACTTCCTCAGGTCGATCCACGTCGAGCGTCTGGCCCTGACGCAGGCGGGTGCTCCGGCTGTTGAGCACCCGGCCGTCGACCGTGACCCTGCCGTCGGTCACCAGCAGGTCGACAGAAGAGCGCGAGACGTCGGCCAACAAGGCGACCGCTCGGTCTACCCGAACGCCGTCGAGGGAGGCGGGGACGACCACCGAGAGCGTGCTCACGGTGCCGGCCTCCCCCGCAGCACCGATACGGCCAACAGGATGCAGCCCACCGTGATGCCGGCGTCAGCGACGTTGAAGGTGGGCCAGAAATGGAAGTCGATGAAATCGACCACCGCCCCGTGTCCACCCCGGAAGAACCGGTCGCACAGGTTGCCGAGTGCACCGCCGAGGATCAGGCCCAAGATGGCGGCCCGACCCAGGGTGGCGGACCGCCACACCATGACCGACAGCACCGCCAACAGCGCGACGGCGATCACCACGATGAGGAAGGTGGCTCCTCGGAACAGGCTGAATGCCGATCCGGTGTTGAACGACAGCGCCATATCGAGGCGCCACACCACGTGTACCGGGCCTGACGACAACCGGTCGACGGCCCACCACTTGGTCAACTGGTCGGCGAGCACGACCACAGCTACCACGCCCGCCGCAACGGCCAGACCGGCCGCTCCGGTGGACGACGTCCCCTGGCTCCGATCCTCGGTCACCACGGCCGTCTCATCGGTCAGCGCCGGGACAGGCCACCGCTCTTGCACGCCACGCACTCGCGGGCGAAGGGCAGTGCTTCCAGGCGCTCCTTGGGAATCGGCTCGAAGCACTTCTCACAACTTCCGTAGGTGGTGCGATCCAGTCTCTTGACTGCATCGTCGATCTCTTCCACATAGGCGTTCGCCTGCCCGGAAAGTGCCAGTTTTGCTTCGCGCTCGACAGCGGCCGTGCCGCCCTCTCCCGACTCCTCGTCGAACTGCATGTCGCCCGGCTCACGCTCGAGGGCCAGTGAGTCGGCCTCAGCTCGCAGGTAGACGGCTTGGTCAGCATAGGTATCGCGCTCGATCATCAGCAGCACCCGTTGGGCGTCAAGGAACTTGGCATCCTTGGCGTAGGGGCCGACCGTGGGGCGCTTGGGAGGCTCAGGGGCCACCTTCTTGACCACGGGAGCCTTGGCCGGTGCCACCGTTACCGCTGGCGCCGTCGCAGCCAAGGGGGCCTCCGTCTTGGCTGGTGCCTCGGTGGCTACAGCGGCCTTCTTGGCCGGTGCTTTAGTGGCTACAGCGGCCTTCTTGGCCGGTGCTTTGGTGGCTACAGCGGCCTTCTTGGCCGGTGCCGCCTTCTTGGCCGGTGCCGCCTTCTTGGCCGGTGCGGCCTTCTTGGCCGGTGCGGCCTTCGCTGTGCCCGCCGGCGCCTTCTTCACTGCGGTCAAGTGGAACTCCTTCGAGGATCTGCCGTCCACGCCAGGGTCGGCGCTGTGATGCTGCGGCACGGACGTGCCATCGGACATCGTCGGGCGGGTGACCCTACCGTGCCTAGGGAACGGCTTCAACCCGGCTCAGGCGCCCAATAGCCCATGGCACTGTAGCCGTCAATGGCGTGCGGCCGTGCAAACCCCAGTGCTGGGCTCGAGCCGCACCCGCCCAAGTCCACACCGTCAGTCTTGGCAAGAACCGGCGCAGTCCCCGCCATGCCCCCGAGTCAGAGCGGAAGCGAACCCGAGGCTTCCGGCTGAGCCGAAACAGTGGCGTCGATCTCCGTGACGCCACCCGCACCCACCGCTGGCTTCTGGCCATCGAGGATGTTCGTCACCGGCGATCCTTGTGAGGAACGTGCATCGGCTCCCCCTTGAGTCTGGAGGTTCCCGTCGACCCAGATGATCATCTCAGCCAGCGCAGTCCGGATGCGCTCGCGCTCGGTCTCGATCTGGCGGGCCATCGTCTCCACCTCATGAGAGAGATGGCTTCGATTGGACTCGAGGCGGGCGATCTCTTCGCGCAGACGTAGTTCCGAGTCGGCCTGTACCTTGCGAGCCTGCGCTTCGGCATCGGCAACCAGCCGACTCGCTTCGGCCTCGGCGTCGGCCTTGGTCTCATCGATGAACTTCTGGGCCAGGATCAGGGTCCGCTGCAGCGTGTCATCAGCCACTACCGGCTGCACTGGCGCTGCCACTACCGGAGCCGGCGCAGGAGCGGGGGCAGGAGCCGGCTTGGCCGCAAGCTGAGTCTCGAGCTGGGCGATGGTCTCGGCCGCCTTGCGTAGACGTTCGCCGTTCTGTCGGAGCTGCTCCTGGAGTCCTTCAGCCTCGATGGCGGCCTTCTCCAGGTACTCGTCGACATCGTCCCGGTGGTACCCCTTGAGGGTCTCCCGGAACTCCACGGTGCGAAGCGAATCGAGTGCTGATTGGGAAGCATCCATGCCGCAATCGTAGCGTCGTCGACGATCCATGCC
>CAIVIS010000063.1 GCA_903906055.1 uncultured Acidimicrobiaceae bacterium | reverse complement strand
TCTCCACCGAGGACAGCGTCGAGGCATGGCTACCGCGCCTCCCGTTCCCTCTCGCTTCGATTCTCTGGTCCTACCAAGCGTCTCAAGACATTCGGAGGCAGACGGACGTTCTGTTCGCCTTCTTCGAGGCAGCCGCCGAGTTCACGGTGACCATCCTCCTGAGCGGGCTTAGAGCAGATCCACAGGTCTACGAACTGACGCGTGATCGATCGGGCAGTGTGCTTGGCGGAGAGGCATTGACGCGATCCAGCCTCGGGTCGTGGCGGGTCATCGGTGAGAACTTGTCCAAGACGGTCAGGGAAGTGCTGTCGAATCCCGAGCTGCGCTCACCACTGCTCGATGCCTTCAGGTGTTCACAGCAGTCCTTGCAAGCACTCAGCCAGAAGGATCTGTTCGGGCAGATTGAGGAGGTCGGGAACCTTCGCAACGAGTGGAAAGCACATGGTGGGATTCCCAGCGATCGGGAAGCTGCCGAGAGGCTCGAAGTCCTCCAGAGCAAACTCGGAGCGATGTTCCCGATCCTCACCAGGATGTTTGAGGACTTCCTCCTGATTCGACCTTCCAAGTCTGAGTTCAACCGGGAGGTCCACCGAACGGACATCGAGGAGCTCCAAGGATTCGCAACGCCGTTTCGCGAAACGACCGTCGACATGATCCGGGCGCTCGTCACGAACACGTTGTATCTCCAAGAACGAGGCGCGTCCGATGCACTTGAGCTGATCCCCCTGGTTCGGATGCGAGCCGGGGTGCCAGCGGAGAATGCCTGCTACTTCTACAGTCGAATGGGCGACGACGGCGCTCGTTTCGTGTCATACCATCAGGCACGGGAATCGGAGATGACCGAGCCGGATGCAGAGTTGGCCGAGCTGATTCGAGAACTGGGAAGCCCTCTTGGCGACCTGGACCTAAGTTGATGTTCGGGCGGCTCACCTCGTCGAGGTCAGGCGGTGGGAGAAATGGGGTGACCTGCCTTCGGTGGAGTCGATCCAAGAGACTCAGGCCGGTTCATTCCTGCCTACTTCAATGAGGCGATCATCTCCATAGCGGCTCCGTTTCCACAGCTTGATGACTACCTCATGCGATTTCTTCCTGTGCTCGCTGCGGGCGGTGACTCCAAGGGGGCGATCATGGGCAGAACCCTCAATGCCAGCTCACTAGCCAATCTGCCCATCCCCCTCCCGCCTCTTGAAGAGCAGCGCCGGATCGTGGCGAAGGTTGGCGAGTTGATGGCGCTGTGCGATGAGTTGGACGAGCGAGTGGCGGCGAGGGTGACATTCGCTGCGACTTCTAGAGCATCGGTCCTGAGTTCTCTCGCTCATGCAAGGGACGAAATTGAACTGGATCGGGCCTGGGCGCGTGCTGATGCGTCATGGGCCCTGACTGTTGGATCCGGCCGGCAGGTTGGCGACTTGCGTGCAGTCATTCTCGACTTGGCGGTGAAGGGCTCGCTGTCGCCTCAAGATTCCTACGAGGAACCCGCGAGCTCGGTCGTGCGTCAGTCCCATGAGGCACGGGCCGCTCTCGATGCGGGTGAATCGAGATCCAGGAAGCTAAAGGAGCTTCCGCTCATCGATCCGTCGGATGTGCCGTTTCAATTGGCACGGGGCTGGACGTGGTCGCGATTGGGCGATGTGCTGTCAGTCTGCAGGAATGGACTCGCAGCTTCTCCAAATGAACTTGGTATTGGCTATCGGATCCTGCGCATCAGCGCTGTGAACCGGCCTGGGTTTCCTGGAGGCTCCAATCCTTGGAAAGGTTGGAGTCATGGACAAGAAGCATTCGGCAACGAAGAGGTATCCGCCTGAGCTCAAAGAGCGAGCGGTTCGCATGGTCCTCGACCTGCAGCGTCAAGATCCAAGCGACCACGGCGTCATCAGCCGGGTTGCCCGCCAGCTCGGCGTGGGAACCGAATCGCTGCGGAACTGGGTGAAGCAGAACCAGATCGACAGCGGGGCCCGCCAGGGCTTGTCGACCGAGGAGCGGGCCGAACTGGTAGAGCTGCGCAAGAAGAACCGGGAGTTGGAGCGAGCCAACGACATCTTGCAGGCAGCAGCGATTTTCTTCGGGGCGGAACTCGACCGCCGACACAAGAGATAGTGGCCTTCATCGACGCCCACCAGGATCGCGAGTCCGGTGGGCGTCGATGGGGGGTCGAGTCGATCTGCACGCAGCTGCAGTTCGCCCCCTCGAGCTACTACGCCGCCAAGGTGCGGCCACCGTCGGATCGTGCCAGGAGCGATGCCGTGCTCATCCCTCTGCTCGTCGCCCTGTGGGTCAAGAACTACTCGGTCTATGGACGCCGCAAGCTCTGGCGCGCCGCCGAGCGAGCCGGCATGGACATCGGGCGGGACCAGGTGGCCCGTCTCATGCGGGCAGCAGGTATCTATGGCGCCACCAGGGCAAAGAAGCGCTTCACCACCAAGTCGGACCCCAGTCACCTCCGAGCTCCGGACCTCGTGAACCGTGACTTCACCGCCGCTCGGCCCGATGCGTTGTGGGTAGCCGACTTCACCTATTGCTCGACCTGGTCGGGCGTCGTCTATGTGGCCTTCATCATCGACGTCTACTCCCGCAGGCTGGTCGGCTGGAAGGC
>CAIVIS010000062.1 GCA_903906055.1 uncultured Acidimicrobiaceae bacterium | reverse complement strand
TGGCCCTGATCTGGCCTAGGTCTGGCCCTGGGCCGGATGGGCCGGATGGGCCGGATGGGCCGGATGGGCCGGATGGGGCGGGTGCCGGACCCTCCCTTGTTACCCGGGGACCCGCCGGTACAGTGTGTGCGTGACCTCGGATCCCCAGTCGGACGACCAAGAACTCGAAGCACTCCAAGAGGAGGTAGCCGAGTTGCAAGATGAGAACAAGGCCCTTCGCAGCCAAGCCGAGGGCCCGCCCCGACATAGGGCTCGCACCATCTCGTCCTGGGTGCTCGTGGTTGTGGCCTGCCTGCTGGCCGTGACCTCGGTGCTGGTGGTCTATGCCCGCAATGAGCTTCTCAACACCAATACCTTCGTAGCCTCGCTGGCCCCATTGGCCAAGGACAAGGCAGTGCAGACCGCGGTGGCCACCAAGGTCTCTAACAGCCTGGTTGCCAAGACCGATCTCAACCAGAAGGTCAAGGACGCGCTGCCCCCCCGGGCCGGGTTTCTGGCCACGCCGATCACCTCCGCGGTCAAGACGGCTACCTACGACATCACCTTGAAGCTGGTCGAGAGCTCCCAGTTCCAGAAGCTGTGGGAGAAGGCATTGCGCAACTCCCACGCCCAGCTCGACAACCTGCTGCTCGGCAAGAAGACCGGCGCACTGTCGTCGAGCAACGGCCAGGTCACCATCGACCTCACCCAGGTCGAGGCGGCGGCCAAGAAGAAGCTGTCGGAGCGTGGGATAACCATCTTCAACAAGGCGCCCACCTACACCGGTGCGCCCTATGTGCTCTTCCAGTCGAAGCAGTTGTTGAAACTGCAGCGGTTGGTGAAGTTCCTCAACAGCCTGGCCCTGGTGCTCCCTATCCTTACCGTGCTGCTCCTAGCCTCCGCCGTCGCGATTGCCGTCGACCGTCGGCGGGGTCTGGTACATGCCGCGTCCGGCCTGGCTGTCACCATGGCGCTCTTGCTGATCGGAGCGAACGTTGGCCGGAATCAGTATCTGAACTCGTTGCTCCCTTCCCAGTCGAAGGCGGCGGCCGGCGTGCTGATCGATACCGTGGACGCCACGCTGGTCGACTCGATCCGCACCGCACTCATCGTGTCCGCGTTGGTGGCCCTGGTCGCATTTATTGTTGGGATCGGTGCAGTCCGGCGGTGGTTCGGTGATCGCAAGAAGCCGGCGTGGCTGACCAGCGGCCCAGTCCACGACACCGTGGCTGCCCATCGGGGGGCGTTCCAGGGGCTGGTCGTGCTAATCGGCCTGGTGGTCCTGGTGCTGTGGAGCCAGCCGACCCTCAAGGTGGTGTTGATCGTCGTGCTGGTGACGCTCTTCTTCGTCGGCATGGTTGGCCTGTTCGCCGGACGGCGCACCGCCAAGGCGCCCGCCGCCGCCTGACGCGTCAGTTGCTAGGGGTGGGCCCCGGGGGCCCGGGGGGTGCAACTTGTCCGGTGGGCTCGTTGCCATCTCCAGCAGCGTCGACGTGCACGGCGCCTTCGTCCCACGGAACGATGGAAGCCAAGAACTCGTCAGTATCTTGCTGGGCGGCCACCATCCGCTTCTCGGCCCCTGCGGCCAGCAGACGACCCAGCACCGGGATCTCCCACAATGACTCGGCCCGCAGGATGGCCATGACCACGGGCACCAAATGCTCGGCGGCGTCGAAGACGACGTAGCGGGGCAGCCACTCCGGTTCGTACTTGGCGTTGAACTTCCACAGCGACTCGATCTGGGCGAAGTTGGACAGGCGCTTGAGGAACCAGCGCTCTGCCCGCTGCACGGTCCCGTCGCCCTTGTCGCCAGCCAAGGTGGATCGCAGGGCGGCAAAGTTGAGGCTGAGACCCTCGAACCCGCCGGCTACCAGGTACTCGATGGTGGAGCACAGGGCGAAGTCCAGCAGTCCGTTGGGGTGCTCGCCGGGGTCGCGTCGCATGAGGTCGAGCGAAAACCCGTTGATGCCAACGGCCGGCACGAACTGACACATGGCGGCAGCCGCGCCGTCGGGGGCTCGCACGACCGTCAGGAGCAGACCGCTGTCCCGAGGGTCGAATACCCGGCCCAACATCATCGAAAAGCCACGTTCGTGCTCGCCTTGACGGGAGAGCCGCATGAGCGAGGTCAGCTCGGCGGTGAGGCTCGGATCGATGTGGGCCGGATCGTGGAAGGTGGCGGTATAGCCGTGATTGCCGATCCGGTTGTGGGCTTGGCGCAGACCCTTCATGTGCTTGCCCGCCAGGCTGAACTCCTGCAGCTTCACCACGGCTTCGTCACCGAGGTAGACGTGGTGCATGCCTGAGTCGCGGTAGGTCGGGAGCCACTCCTCGCCCGCTCCCATGACCGACGTGGTCCAACCGTGGCTGTCAGCGAACGATCGGAATGCCCCCCACACCTGCTCGCGCTCGTTGCGGGGTCCGATCGGATCGGGCGAGATCAAACACACCCCGCCGTAGACGGCGTAGGCCACCAGGCTGTCGCGATGGAAGAACCACTTCTTGTCCGAACGAAGGGCGAAGTAGTCGAGCGTGGACGCGCCATGGCGACGGACGATGTCCCGGGCCCGTAGTTCGGCGGCCCGGCCCGAGCCCATCCGACGGTCCACCACCGGACGGGTCAGCAGATAGAGGGTCACGGCCACCAGGCACAGCCCGATACACAGGAGGGCCACGGACAGAAAGCGGTCGACCCGCTGGGGCAGGTCGATGGTGGTGATCCCGGCGAAGCGCTCGGATACGGCCCAGAACGTGGTCCACCAGGGCAGGGTCTGCTGGTGCTGGCCCAGGTGAGTGGCGAACTCGATCGACACGGTGGCGACCGCGGCAGTACCTAAGGCGACCACGCCCAACGTCACCAGAGCAGAGCGCAGCGAGGTGGCATCGGATGCAGCCTGGAACTCTCTGCGGTTGAACACCAGCAGCGCCACCACGGCTCCGGCGATCAGCGACTCTTCGAGGTCGGCACCGGCCACGATGTGCAGGAGGATGGTGCCGCCCAGAAGGACGACCGATACCCGCCACGCCCGGCGCTGCCCCCGCAGGATGCCCCGACCGAGGGCGATGAGGGCCAGTCCGGCCATGGCCACCAGGGCCCCGGCAGCCACACTGGCCCGCAAGGGTAGGAAGGCCTCGAGCACATGGAGCCGGCCCCGTAGCGGCGGAGTGATCGAGTCGAGGACGTCGATGATCCCCGTGATCAGGATGGCCGCCGCCGCCAGACGGCGCACCCGGCGGGTCCGTCGGTGGGCCTGGCGCAGGTCGCTGGCCCGGGGCCAGGAGTCGCCCACCGGATAGGAGGCGACCAGGGCTGGTCGCAGTGAAGTGTCGATCCGGTCACGGGTGATGACTTGCTCGAGCCGACTGGGGGAAGGGAGCTGGTTGTGGGCCAGGAGCATCCGCACGTGTAGTTCGGCACCGGACTCGAGCTCGACCCAGCTGACCCACTGGCTATGGAGGAACACGGGTGGCAGTCCGAGGCGTCCGTGGTGCTCGGCCACCACCTCGGTGCTGGCCCCCACGTTGGCGTAGAACCCACTCCCCAGGTTGGTGAGCTCTGACTTGAACGTGGCCGCGGTGATCAGTCCGGCATAGCCCTGTCGGAGCATGCGCCGGGCGTCGTCACGGGCCGTGTCGTTGGCCCCGGCCTCGGAATGGACCTCCTCGAGTGCACCTCCACCGAGGATCGACCACATGCGGCGGCTCAGCAGACCCAGGACGACGGCCAGCACTACGAGACCGACCGACGCCACCAGGAAGGCCACGAGCAGTTCGTCTTTGAGGTTGGCCGCATGAGCATGGCGGATGGCGCGCCCGGGCAGGCTCGACCCGAGGTGGTCGAGGAGCCACGGCGTGACCGCCACCCGGAGCAAGAAGGCGACGACGATGGGAACCAGCAGCCACCAGGCATGGCGGCCGAACCGGCGGTACAGCGTGCGCGAGACGACGAACCGGGTCAGGGCCGATGGGTCGCTCAGGTGATCGACTCCTTCGAACCACGGGGCATCGTCGGCCGAGTCGTTGATCAGTGAGCGCCAGTGGCGCCCGGTAATCGAAGGAGGCACGGCGCCCGGCTTGGTGTCAGCGCTGGGTGCGCCAATCGGCGATGACGTGGTCAGGTCGGCTGCGTAGGTCCGCTCTCCCGGCTCCACTCGGACGACCCGGTTCCCGGTGCCGGTCAACAGATGGAGGTCGATGGCCCCCATGTCCTCGACGCCGGCTGCGGCCAACGCCACCACGACCTCGGATCGGGGTTCCCTGCCCGGCATGGGAGGCGCGGCGGCACGCTCAGCCGCCCGAGAGGCGAGGTCGGCGGGTTCGTGGGACCCCTGCTGGCGAAGGACCCGCCGCTCGTCGGTACTGAGGAACCGGACGAACGCCTGGGCCAACGCCGGGTGGGCGTCGATGGCCCGACCCGCAGTGGTGACGGGATCATCGGTCCCGGTCAGGTCGAAGAGGTTTCCGGCGATGATGAGGATGCCGGGGCCGTCCCAGGAATCGAGGGCTCGCGCCAGTTCGGCCGTGACGGCGATGGTCGATGCCGTGGCGGCAGGGGTGAGCAGGAGGTCGCTGACCACCATGACCCGCCGACCCAGCGGTACGTCGATCCGTGTCCCGTTGGGCTCGGGCGCGAAGTCGGACGACGGTGCTCCTGTGGCCACCGACGGGTCGGCCGACGCGGCCTCGAACTCGGCCGGAGCATCGGTGTCGGTGGAGGTGGTCACGTCCAGGCCATCCTAAAGGGCACCCAGCGTTAGGCTGAGGCAGTTCGCTCAGGACCGTCCCGAGCCGTCCGAACTTGCCCAGTTGTCTGGCGGTCGTGCCCACCGATCCTGGTGGTGCAGTCCACCGGATCGAGCAGCAAGCAGCAGTGACGCACGAGCAGAGGTGGAGAGATGTCCGAAGGGAATGCCAGCAGCCCGGCCGCAGCCGCGGGGGAGCACCACGAGCCGACCATCGAGGACTACTTCACCGAGGAACGGACCTTCCCTCCCCCGGTCGATTTCAGTGCCCGGGCCGTGATCAGCGATCCTGGCGTCTACGACGAAGCGGCCCGGCTCGGACCGGAGTTCTGGGCCACGCAGGCCGGAGCCCTCGACTGGTACCGGCCGTGGGACACCGTCCTGACCTGGGAGCCGCCGTTCGCCCGCTGGTTCGACGGCGGGACGCTCAATGTCTCCTACAACTGCCTGGACCGCCACGTGGCTGCCGGCCGGGGGGACAAGGTCGCCTACCACTGGGAGGGCGAGCCGGGGGATACCCGGACCATCAGCTACTCGGAACTTCTGGTCGAGGTGTCCCAGTTCGCCAACGTGCTTCGTGGCCTCGGAGTGGTCAAGGGCGACCGGGTGGCCATCTACATGCCCATGATTCCCGAGTTGGCTGCCGCCATGCTGGCCTGTGCCCGCATTGGAGCGGTCCACTCGGTGGTGTTCGGTGGGTTTTCGTCCGAAGCGCTGCGCGACCGCATCTTGGATGCCGAGGCCCGTGTAGTGGTGACCGCCGACGGGGGCTGGCGCCGAGGCCATGCCGTGGCCCTCAAGGGCAATGTCGATGTGGCCGTGGCCGAATGCCCGTGCGTCGACCACGTGGTGGTAGTCCGGCGGACAGGCAACCACACCTTGGGCGGGGTACCGGTGATGCAGGCCGGTCGTGACCACTGGTGGCACGAGCTGATGAGCGGCGCCGACGGTGCCGCCGGCGGTGCACCATCAGAGGTGTGCGAACCCGAGCACATGGACGCCGAGGATCTGCTCTTCATCTTGTACACCTCGGGCACTACGGCCGCCCCCAAGGGGATCATGCACACCACCGGTGGTTACCTGACCCAGGTGGCCTACACCCACAAGGTGGTGTTCGACCTCCGTCCCGAAGACGACGTGTACTGGTGCGCCGCCGACATCGGCTGGGTGACCGGGCACAGCTACATCGTCTACGGGCCGCTGGCCAATGGTGCCACCTCGGTGATGTACGAGGGGACCCCCGACCACCCAGGACGGAACCGGTGGTGGTCGGTCATCGAGCGCTACGGCGTGACCATCTTGTACTGCGCCCCGACGGCCATCCGCACGTTCATGAAGTGGGGTCCCGCCGAGCCGGAGCGCCACGATCTGACCAGCCTGCGCCTCCTCGGATCGGTGGGTGAGCCCATCAACCCCGAAGCGTGGATGTGGTATTCGGCCAATATCGGTGGCGGCCGGTGTCCCATCGTGGACACCTGGTGGCAGACGGAAACGGGCGCCATCATGATCGCCCCGCTGCCTGGTCTCACCACCACCAAGCCGGGATCGGCCACGTTCCCACTCCCCGGCATCGGTGCCGAAGTGGTCGACGAGGAGGGGAACCGGATCGAGCGGGGCGGCGGCTATCTGACCCTGACCACCCCGTGGCCGGCCATGCTGCGCGGGATCTACGGCGATCCCGAGCGCTACCGCGATACCTACTGGAGCCGGTTCGAGGGGCAGTACTTCGCCGGTGACGGAGCCAAGCTCGACGACGACGGCTACCTGTGGCTGCTGGGCCGGGTGGACGACGTCATGAACGTGTCCGGGCACCGGATCTCTACCACCGAGGTGGAATCTGCCCTGGTGGATCACCACATGGTGGCCGAGTCGGCGGTGGTCGGCGCAGCCGATGCCACCACAGGGCAAGCCATCGTGGCCTTCGTCACCCTGGTGGCGGACGCCGGCGAGGCAAACGCCGAGCGGGGAGAGGAACTGCGGGCCCACGTGGCCGCCAAGATCGGACCGATCGCGCGACCAAAGACGGTGATCTTCACCGATGAACTGCCCAAGACCCGGAGCGGCAAGATCATGCGCCGACTGCTGCGCGACGTGGCCGAAGGGCGGGCGTTAGGGGACACCACGACCCTGGCCGACCCGGCTGTGGTCGAAGAGATCCGTCGGCTGGCCGATGCCACCACGGAAGAGGAGTGAGCGACGTGGCCGATCCCGGCAATTGGAAGTGGCGTGACGGCAGGCTGGACGATCCAGGCGAGGCCGTCATCTTCGATATGGACGGCGTGCTGTCCGATGCTGTTGGTCGCCAGCACTTCATCGAACGCGGCGGACGCAACTGGGACGCGTTCTTTGATGCGTGCGGCGAGGACGCCGTGATCGCCGAGTTGGCCCGGGTGCTCGAGCTGCTCGACCCCAAGCTCCAGATCATCCTGCTGACTGGCCGGCCCATGCGGGTCCAGCCCCAGACGCTGGCGTGGCTGGAGCGCTACGACCTGCGCTGGGACCTGCTGGTGATGCGGTCACGGGGCGACTACTCACAGGTGACGTGGTTCAAGCGGGACACAGTCGACGAGCTGCGCCACTTCGGGTTCGACCTCCGCCTGGCCTTCGAGGACGACCCCAACAACTTCGCCATGTTCCATGCCATGGGCATCCCGTGCGTCTACATCCACTCGGGGTACTACGAGTAGGGACGGGACGAGTAGGGACGGGTAGGGACGGGACGAGGTTGCGGACCGTCTTTGGTATCAGAATGATACGCTCGTAGCACTCTGATACTGATCAAGGGAGCACGTGATGCCCGTGGACCGTCCTACCCGATTCGCCGCAGATCTGATGGACGCCGCCGCCGTGTCCGGCCGCCTGGACAGCCGCTCGGCCAAACAGCAGCTCGACTACTGGGCCAGGTTGGGACGGGCCGTATCCATGAACGAGACCGCCGCCCGGCGACGGGTGGATGCCGCGTTGGCCGGCCAGCTGCCGTTCGAGTCGTTGACCGAGCACGAGCGCCTGGTAGCCAACGTCGACCTCGACGTGACGATCGAACTGCGGGCCACCGCCCTCTCCTTCGCCGAGCAGTTGGCCGCCGAGGGCGTGACCACCGTCTCGCTGGCTGACGACGGATCACTGGTGGAGCACCGTCCGGACGGATCGATCGTGGTCGTCGGGCCAGCCACCGGGGTGTGACCCGCCTCGACCTGGTCGTCGGCCCCAACGGCGCCGGCAAGTCCACCTTCGTGCGGCTGGTGGTGGCACCGGAGCGGACAGGTGCGGTCTTCGTCAACGTGGACGTCATCGCCGCCGAGCGGTGGCCCGAAGCCCAGCTCGAGCACGCCTATGAGGCCGCCGAACTGGCGAGGCGCACCAGAGAGCAGCTCATCGTCTTCCGTCGTCCCTTCATCGCCGAGACCGTCTTCTCTCACCCGTCCAAGCTCGACTTGATGGACGCAGCGACGGCGGCAGGGTTCTACGTCGCCCTGCACGTGCTCATGGTCCCCGAGGATCTGGCCGTCGCCCGAGTAGCCCGGCGGCATGCACAAGGGGGCCACGACGTCCCGGTCGACAAGATCCGTGGGCGCTACCAGCGGCTGTGGACCACGGTGGTCTCTGCCGTGCCCAGGTCGAACGTGGCGACGTTCTGGGACAACTCCGGTCGAGACGGTCCGCTCCAGGTGGCGCACTTCATCGCCGGGCTGCCGGCCGGGCCTCCGCAGTGGCCGACGTGGGCTCCAGCAGAGCTCACGGCCCGATGGCCCAGGTAGCAGGACGATGGCCTAGGTAGCAGGACGCGTCCTGCGGCTGGCCCGCCGCACGGCCAGCCACCACCCAGCGGCTAACGCCAGCGCTGCTGCTCCCAGAATCGGTGCATCTCCCCAGCGGACATAGACAGTGTCACCGGTCCGCCGCTCCAGGGTGGCCGGCACGATCTGCCGGATCCCGAGGGTGGAGCGGGCCATCAGCGTTCCCCGGTGGGTGATCCACGCGCTGTACCCGGTGGGTGCAGCCTGGAGCAGGTCCCGGCCCTGCTGGACCGCCTGCACCTGACTGGCGGCGATCTCCTGCGTGGGTATCTGGGCGGTGGCGTACGACGAGGTATTGGTGGGCACGATCAAGATCTGTGCGCCGGCCCGAACTGGCGCCCGGCCGCGATCGGCGTAGAAGACCTCATAGGAGATCATCGCCCCGAGCGGAGCAGCTGGCGTGTGGAGCACGCCGGTGCCGGTGCCCGGCACTGCATCGCGGGACACGGCCGACAGGTCGCCTAACCGAGCGAAGAACGACCGCAAGGGCACGTACTCCCCGAACGGCACCCGGTGGACCTTCTCGTATCGGTCGACTACGGCGCCGTGGGGTCCGAAGGCGACGATCTCGTTGCGGAACGAGGTGGCAGAGAGCGTCTCGGTAACTCCGACCACCAGGGTGGAGTGGAGCGACTGAGCCAGCCCAGACAGGACTTCGGCCGCCGGGGAGCCGAGCAACGGCCCGTCCAGGGCGACTACATCCTCGGGCCACAGCACCAGATCCAGCGGGTGGGCGGCGGTCCGCCGGGCCAGCTCATCAGTGGCCGCTACAGCCGCGGCCAGCACGGTGGACGGGTCGACCTGGGACTTGGAGAAGCCGCGCACCCCTCCGCCTTGGACGGCCGCCGCCGACACCGTGCCGATCGACGGTCCCCCGTCAGGAGCGCCATTGCCGACGACACCGCTCACCACCACCAACGCCAGCGTCGCGCCAGCAGTGGCGGCCAGCACTCCCAGCCCGGCCAACGCGCCTCGTAGCGGTGTGCTCACCCCGTCGTGGCGGAGTCGGTCGAACCGGCGGATGCGCCGACCGTCGCGCATGGCCCGGCCGAGGGCAGTCCCGAGCGCCCCGAAGCCGACACCTCCGACGAAGACGATGGCGGTCAGAGCCAGAGGGCCACCTAGCCGGGCCACTCCGACGAGCGGACCGCTGGCCTGGCCCAGGAACACCCCGCCGATAGGCAGTCCCCCGAAAGGCCAGCACTGACGTACCGCCTCGGTCAGCACCAGGGCGCCCGGAAAGGCCAGTGCCCGGGCGGCCACCGGACCGCGGGGGACAGCCAGGCAGGCGGCTGCTACCGCCAGCGACTCGATGGCGATGAGCACCGCGGCACCGGGCAGGGTGAACGATCGGGCGAACATCAGGCCAGGTACGTAGCAGCCAAGCCCCGCTAACCATCCGGCCCACATCCGGGTCCGGGGTCGCAGGCCACCGAGCCGCCACCACAGCAGGCCAGCCGCCGGGAAGGCCAGGAACCAGAATCCCCACGGGGGCAGCGACAACGCCAACCCCACACCCGCCGCCAGGGAGGGAGCCGCCACCCGGCCCCGCCCAGGTGTGATCGACCCGCTTCGGTCGGTGGTCATGTGGATCTGCGACGGACGCCACGCAGGTGCGGTGCCGTCATCGAGCTGGCTCGCAACGGCGAGGCCGTCGGATCCGGGATCGCCGCCCGTGGTCGCAGAGGCGGTAGGGCGGGGCTGATCCCCTAGATCGGTCGGCCCCGGGATCATCAGCCTGGTCGGCCAGCAACCGTGCCGTCGAGGGAGCGCAGGACGGCCCGGGCAGCCGCTCGGCCGCTCCCGATGACGGCCGGGATCCCCACGCCTCGGTAAGCGGCACCGGCCATGGCCACACCGGGTAGTTCGGCCACCGACTGCTCGATCCGGGTGGTCCGGCTCAAGTGCCCCACGGCGTACTGCGGAAAGGCGCCGTCCCATCGGGTGACCATCGAGTGGCTCGGCTGCCCGACGATGTCGAGGATCCCGGCCAGCTCCCCGAAGGCGGCGGCGGTGAGCTCGTCGTCGTTCAGCTCATCTTGGCGGACGTCGCCGTGACGGCCGATCGACAGACGGATCAGCTCGTCGTCGGGACGGGCCAGGCCGGGCCACTTCTGCGTGAGGTAGGTGCAACCGGTGATCAACGCGGCGCGCCCACCGATCGTCGATGTCCGAGGCACCAGAAAGCCGGTGCCGACCAGGTCGCTGCGGATGGCACCGGTAGGCATGGACAGCGTGACCACGGCCACCGATGCGTGGCGGATGTCGGCGAGCAACGTGGCGGCCACCGGAGCGTGGCCGGTGAGCAGTCCTGCCGCTTGGCCGGCCGGTACGGCCAGGACGACACCATCGACGTGGAGGATCCCCATTCCATCACCGGAGGCGGTCGTATCGACTGGGGCGGTGGCGTCGACTGGACCAGAGGCAAACGTGATGCCGGCCAGCACAGCGGCATCGCCGCCCAGCGCCAGCCGCCACATGCCGTGCCCCGATCCATCACCCGCCGTCCGGGCCATCGACTCGACGGCTACCCCGGTATGGATGACCACCCCGCGCGCTATCAGTGCTGCGGCCAGTTCGGCTGGCAGACGTGCGGCAGTTCCCTCCAGCGACCAGAACACGGGCGTGGGCCTCGTTCTGGGTGCCGCTGCAGGCTTGGGCGGAGACTGTGCTGGTGACGGCGGCTGACCCAGTCGGCGCATCAGGCTGCCGGACAAGCGGTCGGCGGCCAGCAGCGGGGGAAACGTGGCCTCGGCGCTCAGCTCGTCCACCCCTCCGGCATGGATACCCCCGACCAGCGGGTCGACCAGGCGCTCGACCACCTGGTGTCCCAGCCGAGCGGCGACGACCGGACCCACGGCGCGGTCGACGGGTGCCCCCGGGGTGGCCCGGTGCGGACGGAACAGGTCGACGCCAGCGCGTGCCGATCCACCGGGGCTGAGGATGCCGGAGCGGAACAGCGGCCACCACCTCGTGGGCACACCGAGATTGACGCCGTCGGGCATCATCCGCAGGCGACCTCGGGACCACAGGGCTGCCCCAGAGGCTCCTGGTGACACCAGGGCGTCGTCGAGCCCGAGCTCGGCGCACAGTCCGGTCGCCTCAGGCCGTCGGGCCAGGAAGGCGTCCGCGGCTACATCCACGGTGCGGCCGCAGAACTCAGTCGAACGGACCTTCCCTCCGACGCGGCTGCCGGCTTCGAGCACGACGATGCGGGCACGGCTGCCGCTGCCGCCCAGATCCTCGGCTAGTTGCCAAGCGGCAGCCAGTCCGGCCATGCCCCCTCCGACGACAGCGATCACTCGCTCCGAGGAAGAGGACTCCTCGGTCACGATCGACCGTCAGCGGCGGCCTGGACCACGCCGGCCAGCATGGCGAGGAACCCGGCATCATCGTTGAGCGACGGAGTCCGGGCGAAGGCGATGCCGAGGGAGTCGGCCTTGTCGAGGGCTTCGATATCGAGGTCGTAGAGCACTTCGAGATGGTCGGAGACGAATCCGACCGGACACACCACCACCGCAGTGGCTCCCTCGGCGGCCACCCGTTCCATCTCGACGAGGAGGTCGGGTCCGATCCATGGGTCGGCGGTGCGCCCGGCGCTCTGCCACGCCGTACCCCACGAAATGGTGGGGTCGCTGTCGAGTCCGAGCAGGCCAGCGATATCGGCACCCGACTCTGCGACCTGGTCGGGATAGGGATCGCCCTCGGCCACCACTCGCTGGGGAAGGCTGTGGGCAGTAAAGAACACCGCAGTCTGCTTGCGGGCTTCGGGGCTGAGCGCGCCGAGCACGGCCGCCGTGCGCTCAGCCAGGATCCGGGGGAACTCTGCGGTGCGGTGCCACGAGGGGATCACGGTGAGATGGAGGGGTGGGTCGGCCGCGGTGGCGGCCGCTTCGGCCCGGGCAAAGTACTCGCCGGAGCCCATGGATGACTGATGGGGGGTGAGGACTACTCCGATCACCCGGTCGACTCCCTCGGCGGCCAACTCGGCCGTCCCCTCTTCGATGGTGGGCTGGACGTACTTGGTCCCCAGGCGGACCACGAATCGGCCGGGAGTTGCTGCCTCGAGGGCGGTGGCCAGGCCAGTGACCTGTGCACGGGTGCGTCCGGTCAGGGGCGAGGTGCCCCCGATGGCCTCGTAGCGTTCGGTGAGCTCGTCGAGGAGCTCAGGGGTCGGTGGCCGTCCCCGCCGGATCCGGGTGTAGAACCCTTCGATCTCTTCGGGGGTGTCCGGGGTCCCGTGCGCCATGACGAGGACGCCGATCCGGGCGGCGCTCATGCCGATGCCCCCACGCCGGCCCGGCCCTCGGCGTGCACCAGTGCCACTACCTGCTCCAGGATGCCTGGGTCAGTCTCGGGCAGTACTCCGTGGCCAAGGTTGAAGATGTGCCCGGGGGCGTTACCGGCCCGCTCGAGCACCTCCCTCGTCTCTGCCGCGGCCACGTCCCAGGTCCCGAGGCACAGCGCAGGATCCAAGTTGCCCTGGACGGCCTGGCCGGCACCGATCCGGGTGCGGGCCTGGTCGAGCGGGACCCGCCAGTCGATGCCGACCACCGAGGTCCCAGCCGTGGCCATCAATGGAAGGAGCTCGCCTGTGCCCACCCCGAAGATGATGGTGGGGGTGCCGGGGTGCGACGACTCGATCTCGGCGAAGATCCGACTGGTGGAGGGCAGGACGAACTCCTCATAGTGGCGAGGGGTGAGGATTCCGGCCCAGCTGTCGAACAGCTGGATGGCCGAGGCCCCGGCGTCGAGCTGGGAGCGCAACGAGGCCAGCGCCATGTCGGTGAGTCGCTCGACCAGTTCGTGCCAGAGGTTGGGGTCGGCATGCATCAGAGCCTTGACCCGGGTGAAGTTCTTGGACGGCCCGCCTTCGATGAGGTAGCTGGCCACCGTGAAGGGCCCGCCGGCAAACCCGATCAGCGGGACGTCCAGTGATCCGGCCAGGTGCTGCACGGCCTCGATCACGTAGGGGGTGTCGAGCGTCGGCTCGAGGGGGCGCAGCCGCTGCAGGTCAGCGGCCGAGCGAAAGGGCTCGGACACCACCGGACCGGTACCCGGGGCGACATCGACTCCGAAGCCGATGGCTGCCGCCGGCACCACGATGTCGCTGAAGAAGATGGCCGCGTCGGTGCCGTAGCGGTCGACGGGTTGGCGGGTCAGCTCGGCCACCAGCTCTGGTTGGGCGATGGCGTCGAGGATGCTGCCCGGGCCGCGGGCGGCCCGATACTCCGGCAACGACCGGCCAGCCTGGCGCATGAACCACACCGGCACGTGGGCAACGCGTTGGCTGCGACAGGCCTGGATGAAGGGAGCATCGTCGAAGCGGCCGGGAACGGGCGCGGACTGGCCAGGTGATGCAGGTGCAGCGGTGGACATGGAAGGAGTCTACGAGCAGGGGCACCGGCCCCGGGCGGCTACGGGCACCGGCCCCGGGCGGCTACGGGCACCGGTGCGGACGTGCGCTGGGGCGCATACAATCGAGGGTTCCCCTGAGCCGCCCGTGGCGCTGATCGGTCGGGCTACTCGGGGGTGAGCGAGGTCGACGGCCAGCGTGATGACCAGCGTGACGGCCAGCGTGATGACCAGCGTGACGGCCAGCGTGATGACCAGAGTGGAGGTGGGGACGTGGAGTCGGAGTTGGAGGCAGAGCAGAACTTCGTGAACCTCGCCTATGCGCGCCTCGATGCCATGCGAGGCGACGCCAACTCGATGCTCGAGGGCGTGCTCGACCTGGGCCGGGGTGGCACCTTCCAGTCCCGGACGGAACGCGACGTCATCGTCCGGACAAGCTTGGCGCGACTCGAGCAGCTCGATATTGGCGACCAAGCCCTCACCTTCGGCCGCATCGACCGCCTGGTCGGCGGCACCGGCGGCACCAGCGGCACCGGCGGCCCGGGCGACGTCGATGGCCCGGATCAAGACACCGAGACCTTCCACATCGGGCGGCTGGCCATCCACGGAGCGGACCATGAACCACTGGTGGTGGACTGGCGCGCCCCCGTGGCCGAACCCTTCTACCGGGCCACGGGCCGGGATCCCCTGGGGCTGGTACTCCGGCGCCACCTCTCCCTCCACGGACGTCAGGTCATCAGCGTCGAGGACGAGCGGTTCACGAGGCCGGGGGCGGTGATCGACACCATGGTGGGTGCCGACGGCCAGGCCGAGGGGCGCAACGACAACGATGACGACGGTGGCGAGCTGATCGTGGGCGACCTGCCCATCGGTGGACCCGCCGCACTGCTGGCCGCCCTGGACCGAGCTCGGTCCGGACGGATGACCGACATCGTCTCGACCATCCAGGGCGAACAGGACGAGATCATCCGATCGCCCCTGAGCGGGGTGCTCGTAGTGCAGGGCGGACCAGGCACGGGCAAGACGGCTGTGGCGCTCCACCGCGCCGCCTACCTCCTGTACACCCACCGGTTCCCCCTGGAGCGCCAAGGTGTCCTGGTCGTCGGGCCCAATCCGCTCTTCCTGCGCTATATCGAACAAGTCCTCCCGTCGCTGGGGGAGACGGGGGTCACCCTGTCCACGGTGTCGGGCATGGTCCCCGATATCCAGATCCGGGAGAACGGTCCCGCCGATGTGGCACGCCTCAAAGGTGATGTCCGCATGGCCAAGGTCGTGGCCCGGGCCGTCCGCAGCCGCCAGCGCCCGCTCGTGCAGGACGTGGCTGTGCCCTATGGAGCCCTGGTGCTCCGGCTGACAGCGAGGGACTCGCGCCAGATCGTCGAGGGGGCGCGCCGGCGGCCCGGGACCCACAACGCTCGGCGCCGGGTGGTCGAGCAGTCGGTAGCCCAGGTGCTGTCCGACCGGGCCCGCCAGACCCAGCAGCGCCTCGGTGTCGGCACACCCGAGCTCACCGCCTTCCCGGGCTACGAGGACCCGGCCGAACTCGAAGAAGACGAGTTCGACTTCGAAGACTTCTCGCGCAAGGTCCGGCGGGTCCCCGAGCTGGCCCATGCCCTCGACCGCATGTGGCCCCGCTTGTCACCTCATGAGCTCCTACACGACCTCTACGGCGCACCGCCCCTCATCGCGGCCGCAGCCAAGGGCATCCTCGACGGCGCCGAGCAGGCCTTGCTGCGCCGGCCCCGGTCGACATCGTTCGACGACGTGGCCTGGACGCCGGCGGATGCCGCCCTGGTCGACGAGGCCCGCCACCTGCTCGGTCCCCGGGCCGGAGGAACCGACGAGGCGCTGCGCAAGTACGGCCACATCGTGGTCGACGAGGTCCAGGACCTGTCGCCCATGCAGTTGCGCATGCTCACCCGGCGCTCGCTGGCCGGCTCCATGACCGTGGTGGGGGACATTGCTCAGGCCACTGCCCCGTGGGCACCGGCATCTTGGGACGACATCGTCGAGCACCTGCCTCGAAAGCGACCAGCCAAGACGGTCGAGCTCACGGTCAGCTACCGCACCCCGGCCGAGGTGCTGGCCGTGGCCGGCCGGGTCCTGGCCGCCGCGGCCCCGGGGCTGATCCCACCCAAGCCGGTCCGCCGCACCGGTGTCGAACCTCGGATGATCCGAGTGGAGTCCGAAGATGGACCCGCTGGCATCGCTGGCATCGCCGATCTGGCCCGGGCCGTGGCCCAGGCCGCCGCTGAGGAGATGGAGCATGTGCGCCCCGGCCGCGTGGCCATCATCACCCCCGAGCCGCTGCGCCGGACACTGGCTGAGGCCCTGGGTGCAGTGGGGATTCCGGTGGTCGATGCCCGGGACATGCGCAAGGGGGGACTGTCCGAGCCGCTGGTACTCCTCGGAGCAGAGTCGACCAACGGGCTCGAGTTCGACTCGGTCGTGGTGGTCGAACCGGCGGACATCGCCGGGGACACAGCCCGAGGACTGCGGACGCTGTATGTAGCCCTGACCCGGCCCACCCAGCGGCTCACCATCGTTTCGTTGAGCGAGCCACCCCCGGCACTGACCATCCCAGACGGTCCCGCTGGCTGACGCTCGGGCCCCGAGCGGCCAGGCGCAGGTGGGGTTGTGCGCCCCGGGATCCGAGCCGTTGGGCCAGGCACGAGAGTGAGTTGGCTCTTCGGCCGCTGTATGGACTAAAACTACCTGCGTGACTCAGGCTCTTGCCGCCGATCCGGCGATCACCACACGACCAGCGCGCCACCGCCCCGAGCGGCCACCGATGCTGTCTGTAGGCGTAATTATCTGGCTCGGCTCCGAGGTGATGTTCTTCTCCTCGCTGTTCGCCGCCTTCTTCACCATCCGCGCCCACGCCTCGGTGTGGCCGCCTACCGGTACCAAGTTGGACACGGTCCGGGCTGGAATCTTCACCATCATCCTGGTGGCCTCGAGCTTCACCATGCAGAAGGCCGTGTGGGACCAGGAACGGGGCGAGCGTAAGAGCGCCAAGCTCTGGGTGTGGATCACCCTGGCGATGGGCAGCGTGTTCGTGGCCAACCAGTTCGTCGAGTGGATCGACCTTTCGCACAATCCGGCCACCAATCCCACGCAGACGGCGTTCGGGTCGCTCTTCTACATCATGTCGGGACTGCACGGGCTCCATGTGTTCCTGGGGCTCGCCGCCATGATCTTCCTCCTGGCTCGACTCAAGGGCCCGTCCGCCGACCCTGGGGAGACCGGGGCCTTCCAGGGAGTCAGCTACTACTGGCACTTCGTCGACGTGGTGTGGGTCGGCCTCTACTGCTGTCTGTTCCTCCTCAAGTGATGGCGCGCATCAGCCGCAGGTCCATCGCTGCTCGTATGGCCGCGCCCACCGCTCTGGTAGGTGCCGTGGCCATCTTCGGCCTCGTCGCCTTTTCGTCCGGTCCGGCCCAGGCCGACACGACGACCACGACGACTGCTTCTACTGCGACAACTCCGGCACCTGTGGCCGTGGACCCGACGACAGTGGCGACTCCTCCTGGTGATGTCACCGCCACCACGGATACGACCTCCACCACCGGTCCCACCCCGACCCCGTACGGCGTCGGTGCCACCGCTGGCTCACCAGGTGCTCAGCCCGGCTCGGTCCAGGCCGAGCCCTCAGCGGTCACCGCCCTCCCCTCGGCCGAAGCCACGGCCAAGGCGGCGGCACCGTCCAACCAGGGCGGGATCTACTACCCGGCGCTGCCGGCCGCGTACATTGCCCCGGGACAGGCGCTCTTCGCCGCCAACTGCTCGAGCTGTCATGGAGCAGAGGCCAACGGTAAGGACGGCGTAGCCCCCAACCTGCAGCGCCTCGGTGCTGGCACCGTCGACTTCTGGGTCTCCACCGGACGCATGCCGCTGGCCAACACCAGTGCGCAGGCCATCCGCAAGCCGCCCCGGTTCAACCGCACCCAGACCTTGCAGATTGCAGCATGGGTCCAGTCGCTGACGCCGGGAGAGGGAACGCAGATCCCCCTGGTCAAGACATCAGGGGCCGACCTGGAGCAGGGCAACACCCTGTTCACCCTCAACTGCGCCGCCTGCCACACCATCTCGGGGGCCGGTGATGCGCTCATGGAGGGCGCCTATGCCCCGAGCCTGCACCTCGCCACGACCACGCAGATCGTCGAAGCCATCCGGTCCGGTCCGGGCAACATGCCCCACTTCGGAGTCGGCAACATCCCCAACAGCGAAGCGCGTGACATCACCGCCTACGTGACCGAGGTGCTGCAGCACCCGAACAACTCGGGAGGCGTCGGCCTCGGTGGGATCGGCCCGGTGGGTGAGGGCTTCGTGGGACTTCTGATCGGTGTCGGCCTCTTGATGCTGGTCTGCTTCTGGATCGGAGACCGCTCGTGAGCGACAGCACGCCAGGTATCGACAGCACTCCAGCGACGATGGACGACCCCCATCTTCAGCCTCTGGCCAAGAACCCCAAGCGGATGGAGGCGATAGCCGCCCTGTCGATGGTCGTCGGAATGGCCGGCTTCGTCGCCTTCATCTTCGCCTACTGGGTCAATGCCAGCACCCAGTGGGAGGCGCTCACCCTCGGGATCGGAATGGCCGGTCTGGGTGCCGGGACCATCGCCTGGGGCAAGTACCTGATGCCTCCCGGCCCGTTCGTCGAAGAGCGTCACGACTTCCACTCGACCGACGACGAGCGCACCGCCATGAACGCCGCCATCACGGGCCGCGGCGGTATCGAGGTCAAGCGTCGCAAGATGCTGCTCGGGATATTCGCCGTCGGCGGCGGCATCATGACCCTCGCCTTGCTGATCCCCGGGGTCCGCTCCCTCGGTCCCAAGCCGGCCAAGTCGGAGGACACACAAGGATCGACAGAAGACTCCCTCTTCACCACCAACTGGAAGAAGGGGAGCAAGCTGGTCACCGTCGGTGGACGCCCGGTCAAGGTCGACGACCTCGATGTCGGCGGCGTTCTCACTGTCTTCCCCCAGGGCTTTGAGGGCTCCTCGCCTGATCAGGTGATCCTCCTGCGTCTGGCTGATCTCGGTCCGAACGATCCGCCGTATCCGCTCTCCTCCCCTGGCCGCACCGAGTGGGGCGTCCAAGGGTACGTGGCCTATTCCAAGCTCTGCACCCACCTCGGCTGTCCGGTCGGCCTCTACCAGCAGAAGACACAGCAGCTGGTGTGCCCCTGCCATCAGTCGATCTTCGACGTCAACGCCGGCTGCATCCCGCAGTTCGGTCCTGCACCTCGCCCGCTGCCGCAGCTGCCGATCACCGTGGACCCGACGGGTCAGATGCGGGCGAACGGCAGCTTCGACCAGGCCGTCGGCCCTGGATTCTGGGAGCGCCCATGATCGACAAGACCCTCAACTGGTTCGACGATCGCCTGGGTACGGCCAAGGGCGGACGCTCGTTCCTCGACAAGATCTTCCCCGACCACTGGTCGTTCATGCTGGGGGAGATCGCCCTCTACTCCTTCATCATCCTGTTGGGCACCGGAGTCTTCCTGACCTTGTACTACGTGCCCTCGGCTCACGAGATCGTGTACCACGGGAGTTATGTGCCGCTGCGGGGCCAGAATGTCTCCGAGGCGTACGGCTCGACGGTGGGGCTCTCGTTCGACGTCCGTTCCGGTCTACTGATGCGCCAGGCCCACCACTGGGCCGCTGACATCTTCCTCGGCGCCATCGCCGTGCACATGGCCCGGGTGTTCTTCACCGGAGCCTTCCGCAAGCCCCGTGAGTTCAACTGGATCGTCGGCGTGATCATGCTCATCCTCGGCATCCTCAACGGATTCCTCGGGTACTCGCTGCCCGACGACCTGGTGTCGGGTACCGGCATCCGGATCGCCTTCTCCATCGTCGAGTCGATACCGGTGGTGGGCAGTTACCTGGCCTTCTTCCTGTTCGGCGGTAACTTCCCGGGCAGCGGCGTGATCATCCCCCGCTTCTACGTCATCCACGTGCTGATCATCCCGGCCATCCTGGTCGGCCTGCTGGCTGCGCACCTCGGCCTCCTGATCAAGCAGAAGCACACCCAGTTCCCGGGGAAGGGCCGGACGGAAAAGAACGTCGTCGGCTCGCCGATGTTCCCGAACTTCATCGCCAAGACCACCGGCTTCCTATTCATGTCGTTCGCTGTCATCTTCCTCCTCGGCGGATTCGCCCAGATCAACGCCATCTGGCAGTTCGGCCAGTACCAACCGTTCCAGATCTCCTATGCGGTGCAGCCCGACTGGTACATGGGCTGGTTGGACGGCGCAGCGCGGATCATGCCGGCCTGGGAGTGGGTCGGTTGGGGTCACACCATCCCGCTCGAGATATTCCTACCTGCGGTGATCTTCCCGGGTCTGATCTTCAACATCTTGATCGTGTGGCCGTTCATCGAATCAATCTGGACCAAGGACCACGAGTATCACAACCTGCTCGACCGTCCTCGCGACCGTCCCAAGCGCACGGCGGCCGGTGCGGCGATGTTGACGCTGCTCTTTGGTGTGTTCTTCGCCTCATCCACCGACGTCATGGCCAACTTCTTCCAGTTGCCATTGATGGACGTGCTGTGGTTCTTCCGGTTCTTCGTGCCGCTGGCACCGATCGTGGCCTACTTCTTGACGTTCAAAATCTGCAACGAGATGCGGGTGGCCGAGGGCATCGGCAAGCGCAAGCGGGCCCTCATCGTGGAGCGGTCGACCGAGGGCGAGTACACCACGACCGAGGCGCCGGTCCGGCCTGGCGACGGGCACGAGGAGATCGACGCCATCCCGGTGCCGACCTTCATCGACACGACGGACCCGTCCCTGGCCACGGCAGCCGGCGTCCGCCGGGTCATCCGCTAGCCCCGACTGGTCGCTTTTCCCGGACGCTGACGATGGCGACCCCGGACACTCCTGCCGTCGACATGGTCGACATGGTCGACATGGGCGACATGGTCGACATGGTCGACCTCGATCGGTACCCGGTGCTCGACCCTTCGCTGTCAGGGTTCGAGTCGGTGGTGGCCCTGGCGCGGTCCCAGCTGACGGGTACCGGCATGGTGGAGC
>CAIVIS010000061.1 GCA_903906055.1 uncultured Acidimicrobiaceae bacterium | reverse complement strand
GTCGGCGCGGATCTCGGCGTAGTCGCCGGGGACCGAGTACCGCACTCCGTCGATGACTTTGAAGGTGGCCGCCGACTTGGTCTCGTCCTTGTAGTAGCCGACCGGGATGCGGCCGCCGAGGGCGAGTACCCCGATCTTGCCGGATCCGGGCTCGATGTCGTTGCCGTCAGGATCGACCACGCGGACCTCGGGGCCAAGAGTGAACTGTGCGGTCTTGGCCTCCGCCCCGGCCGCCGACACCGAACTACCCATGCCCAAGGCCTCCGACGAGGAGAAGGCATCGATCAGCAGCATGCCCGCATGATGGCGGAGCAGGCCCTGCTTGGACTCTTCACTCCACATCACCCCGGACGAGACGATCGACACCAGGCTGGACAGGTCCCATCGGCCCGGGTGGGCATCGAGGGCGGCCAGGATGGGCTTGGCGAAGGCGTCGCCCACGATGACCAGGCCGTTCACCTTCTCGGACTCGACGGTGTCGAGGAGTTCGATCGGATCGAACTGGCGCGAGCTCAGCAGCACCACATGGCCGCCCTCGCTCAGGCACTCCATGGCCGTGAACGCTCCGGTGCCGTGCATCAGCGGGCATGCCGGCAGGATGGTCATGCCCGGACCGCTCTTGATCAGCTCGGCCTGGACGCCGTCGATACCGCCCTCGAGCGGATAGCGCCGGGCGCCGCTGCCATTGAGCCGCGAGAAGAGGTCGTCCTGGCGCCACATGACGCCCTTGGGCATCCCGGTGGTCCCCCCGGTGTAGAGCATGTGGAGGTCGTCGGGCCCGCGGCCCCACGGGGCCCGCACCCGCTCGTGTCCAGCGGCACCGATGATGCCGGTGGTTTCGGCGGCCTCTTCGTAGGGGACGGCCCACGGGGGACACGTCGCCGTGCCGTCATCGACCCAGAGCCAGCTGCGCACCCCCGGGACCCGGTCGCGGATCCCTTCGATCCGCTCCACGAATACCCCGTGGAATACAACGGCGACGGTATCGGCGTTCTCCCACAGGTAGACCAGCTCGTCGTCGGCGTAGCGGTAGTTGGTGTTG
Source organism: uncultured Acidimicrobiaceae bacterium (assembly GCA_903906055.1). Classification (GTDB taxonomy): domain Bacteria; phylum Actinomycetota; class Acidimicrobiia; order Acidimicrobiales; family RAAP-2; genus Bog-756. The sequence continues at coordinate 2,248 of CAIVIS010000061.1, read as the reverse complement.
ATCGGGACCAGGCCGATCTTGTAGGCGGCGTAGCTGGCCTCCAAGTAGTCGGCGCAGTTGTAGAGGTAGAGAGCAAGCTTGTCCTGTTCGGCCACTCCGGCCCCGAGCAGCCACCGGCCTACGTTGTCGGCCCGCTGATCGAACTCGCGCCAGGTCCGGGTGTGGCTCCCCTGGATCAGAGCAGGCGCATCGGGCAGCTCGTCGGCCACGGCCTCCCACACATCAGCGAAGTTCCACTTGCTCACGTATATCTCCTTGTTCCCCCGGGCCGACTGGGGCACGACCGTGCCCACCGACTCATTCGTTCTGACTCCACCTTGACCGGCGCCACGGATTCCCTGGACACCAAGAGCCCCCAAGGTGTACCCGTGGGGACCGGTGCAGCCTACGCTGGCCCACGTGGACACCGCACTGCCGCCCGATGACGACCCACGCCGCATCGAGCTGCGGGCCTGGTTCGCCGACAACCCGTCACCGACCGGTCGCCAACTGGCCGAGCGCGGCCTGGTGGCCCCCCACTGGCCCGCACCGTGGGGGCTCGGCGCCGACCCGACGTTTCAGCTGCTGGTGGACGAGGAGCTGAAGCGCTCCGGCGCGCGTCGGCCCGACAACACCATCGGCATCGGGTGGGCCGGACCAACACTTCTGCACGCCGGGACTCAGGAACAGAAGGACCGCTACTTGTTCCCCCTATTGGCCGCCGATGAGATCTGGTGCCAGCTGTTCAGCGAGCCAGGTGCCGGCTCCGACCTGGCGTCGATCACTACCCGGGCCGAGCTCGACGGCGATGAGTGGGTAGTCCAGGGCCAAAAGGTGTGGACGAGCTACGCCCACCGGGCCAAGTACGGGATCCTGCTGGCCCGCACCGAGCCCGATGCCCCGATGCATCAGGGCATCTCGTACTTCATCTGCCCCATGGACGCCCCCGGCATCACCGTCCGGCCGCTGGTGGACATGACCGGCGCTCACACCTTCAACGAGGTCTTCCTCGACGAGGTCCGCCTCCCCAAGGAGAATTTGGTGGGAGACCGGGGCCAAGGCTGGTCACTCGGGAAGGTGACCTTGGCCAACGAGCGGGTGTCGCTGTCGGGGGCAGGGGCGCTGTGGGGGATGGGCCCGACGGCTGATGACCTGATCGACGCGGTGCGCTCGGCCGGTGGGACGACCGACTCGTTGATGCGCCAGCGGCTGGCTGGATTGTGGATGGAAGGCGAGATCCTCCGTCTGCTGCGGCTGCGCACGGTGTCGGCAGCGGTGGCCGGGGCACCCCCTGGCCCCGAAGCGTCGGTGCGCAAGGCGCTGGCCGACGAACACGGGAAGAACATCATGGCGTTGGCTCGTGACCTGGCCGGAGCGTCGGGGATGCTGTCCGACAGCGGGCCCATCCCTGGGAGCCCTGATAGTGGGGCATGGCCTGATGCGATGTACTCGTTCGGGTTCCTGTTCTCGCCGGCCCTCACCATCGGTGGGGGGACCTCGGAGGTCCAGCGCAACATCATCGCCGAGCGGACCCTCGGGCTGCCCCACGACCCGCAGGTCTGAGGCGGCTGGGCTCGGAGGCCAGCGAACCGCTCAGCCGACGATGGGTCCGGCGTCCTCGTAGCCCTGGCGCACGCCCTTGCCGGCGTTGCGGGTCAACTGCTCGGGCTCATACAGCATCCAGTAGGCGTTGCGGGCGTGCTTGCGGGCCCGGTTCACACAGACGACGGCCAGTTTGGCCGGGTCCTCCTCTTCGTTCTCCCACACGAACACCTCGAGGATGTGGGTGGAGGTCATCAGCTGAGCCAGCATGATCCCCTGGGCGGCCTCGTGGGCGCACTGCTGGTCGATGGGGGCCTTGCCCGGCATCCCGAGGGCCACCACGATGGCGCAGCCCTCTTGTTCGATGAGGCGCTTGCACGCCACCCCTAGGTCCTTGAACCCCGGCACCGTCCGATGGACCACCTCGAAGGTGGTGCCGAATCCGGGGCAGTCGGCCAACTCATCGAGGGCCTCGGCCCCCATGTCGTAGCGGGCGAACATGGTGTCGACGACGCCGATGCGATCCATCGGGCCACTCTACCGGGGGCACCATCTGAGGGAGTTCCCCGACTCCATCGACGGTTGCGGTTCGCCCATCGCCCAGCGGTGGGCAAGACTCGTCCCCGATGAGCGCCGACACCCCTCCCGTGGCCGCCGCCGACCCCTGGTTGGACAGGGACGTCGCCGTGGTGTGGCACGGGTTCACCCAGATGGCGGCCTACGCCGG
>CAIVIS010000060.1 GCA_903906055.1 uncultured Acidimicrobiaceae bacterium | reverse complement strand
GGAGTTGGCCGAGGTGTCTTCTACGAACGAAACGTCACCGACTCCACCGGCGGTGGCGAGTTGCTCGGTGAAGGTGCTCGAACCAGTTGTCGTGACCGACCCGGTGGTCGGAGCCGACTGGGTGATCGTCCCGCCCGTGTCACCCGTCACGGTCAACGTGTATGTCCAGTTGCCCGTGTTGCCGTAGGTGTCCGAGGTGGTGCCGCCGACGGTGTAGTCACCAGCGGGCAAGTCGAACGGGACGGTAACGGCGCCGAGTCCGTCGACGACAACGTCGCCGGAGTTGGCCGAGGTGTCTTCGCTGTACGTGACGTCGCCGAGCGCACCGGTGACAGCCAAGGTGTCGGTGAATGCCGATGACCCCGTTGCCGGTATGGTCCCCGTTGTCGGAGCCGATTGGGTGATTGACGCAGCCGTCACGACCAACGTGTAGGCCCAAGGGGTAGTGAACTCGATGTTGTCAGTGGCCGTGCCACTCACGGGGTAGCTACCGACGGCAAGGGTGTCCGATACAGTGATCGCCCCGCTCGCAGACACGACGACAAGACTGGAATTGGCCGAGGTGGCCTCGGCGTAGGTGACGGGCCCGCTGCCTCCGATGACGCCGAGCTGATCGGTGAAGGCCGCCGAGCCGGTGGTCAAGACGACGTCGCCGAAGGGCGCAATTTGACCAGGAGGCACCGCAGCTGCGATACCCCCGGTGACAACAGTGAGCGCGGCCCCGGTCAGGACGGCTAGCGCTATGGTGAGGATCCTGGCGCGCAGCAGTCCGGCACGGCTGACCTTGGTTCGATCATTTCGGTTCACTGCATTTCTCCTACTGCTCGGGGTGATGCCGTTGGCAATGAACTCCATGCAGTTGCGATCCCCCCGGCCGCCGCCGCGATGCGGAAGCGGTGCCCCGGTGTCGGTGCATCGAGCAACTGACCCATGCCCGTTCCATCGTCACGATCGAACGACGACCGCAGGGGACCAAAGTCCCAAATCCGAGCGCCTGGTCATCTACATGGCGTCAACGGGGCTGGCGATCGATCCCACCCCCCTGATCCGGGCTCGACTCGGCCCGTGGGATCAGGGGTCCGCATCGGCACCACCTCCCTCGTGACCAGATGAGACCACCTCGGGATTGTCGTGACGGCGCCACGCATGACGGGTCCTCTGGCCGCAGATGGCGTCAGAAACCCGACGGCTCAGTTTCATATTCCGGCTCGAGTGGCCGCATCTCGTGGTGCAGCGGGTGCAGGGCTTCGGACTCCTCGAACCACAGCAGGGCGTCATAGCGGTCACCCATCCGGGTGGGGACATAGTTCCCCACCTCCCGGTGGGGCTGGTAGACGACGCCGATAGCCCGGTGGCCCAGCCGCGCCGACAGCCACGGGCCCGTTCGACGCTCTGCGAAGTCCAACACGGCCGACGCCCCGAGTGCACGGTGGAGCAGATCTTCATGACTGCCAGGACGACCCTCCGGCACTGGCAGGATCGCTTCAGGTGCCCCCCAGGCCGCCCCGGCGATCACCGACCCGCGGTAGGAGGCACATCCGATCAGGGCCACCCCTTCGTCGCCGTGCCGCTCACGCATGAGCTGGCCGACGTTCACCATCCCCGCCCGGGCCATGTCGGTGGCTCGGGCGTCGCCTATGTGGGTGTTGTGCTCCCACAGCAGGCCTTTCGATCGGGGCCCGAGATGCTGGGAGATCCGCTCGACCGTGGCCACCATGTGGTGGTCCCGGATATTCCACGATGCCCGGTCTCCGCGCACCATCGTCCGGTAGTAGTGCTCGGCACCGGCGGCCACCTCGGCGTTCTGCCAGGCGTCGAACGCCTCCTCGTCGTCACGGGGCCGCAGCCCGGCCCGACTGCGCACCTCGGTCAGCAGGGCCACCACATCGCCTTCGCAAGTCTCGGGAACCATCCGGGTACTCCAGGCGTACTCGTGTGGGTCCTCGCCGAACGGCACGAAGCAGTGCCACGCCTGCAGCGCTGCCGACACCGAGTCGGGGGCATAGGCCTCGAGCCATCGGATGATCTCGCGCAGCGAATCCCACAAGGAGTAGACGTCGAGGCCGTAGAAGCCGACCCGGTCCGCAGGATCCGGCTTGGACAAGTTCCACTCGCGCAGCCATGCCAGGAACGCCGCCACCTCCTCATTGGCCCACATCCAGGTCGGCCACCGCTCGAACCCGGCTAACAACCCACGTGCATCCAGGTCCTGGTCGCCCTGGCCCCGCACCCACCGGTTGATGCGCCAGCAGTCCGGCCAGTCGCCCTCGACCCCGATCCATGTGAACCCCTTCTCCTCGATGAGGCGGCGGCTGAGGTGCGCTCGCCACTCGTAGTACTCGTGGGTCCCGTGCGACGCCTCCCCGATGCACACGAAGCGCTTGCTCCCAAAGCGGTCAACCAGCCCGCCGAGGTCAGACAGGTGCCGGAGCGGCCGCGCCATTCCTCGGATCTGGTCGATGAAGCCGTCATCGTCAGGCCCGGGTTCGAACACCGTCACCGCACTGACCCCGCACCGGAATCGGCACCTGCACCGGCGTCCGCATCCAGGGGCAACAGACGGTCGACGAACCAGTTCCTGGCCAACAACGCGGCCTCGGCCAGCGTCCCTGGCTCCTCGAACAGATGGGTGGCGCCGTCCACCACCGACAACTTGCTCGGCGGCCCGAGTTCGACCAACGCCTGTTGGTTGAGGCCGAGCACCGTCGAGTCCAGGCTTCCGACGATCAGCAGCGTGGGAGCGGTCACCCGGGCCAGGCGTCCCATGGCCAGATCGGGCCGCCCACCCCGCGACACCACGGCGTCGATCGGGATCAGACTGTCAGCTGCCGCCCACAATGCGGCACCAGCCCCGGTGCTGGCACCGAAGTAGCCGATCCGGCACCCTTCGGCGTCGGGACGGTTCACCAGCCACTCCGTGGCCGCCGACAGCCGACTGGCCAGTAGACCGATGTCGAACACGTTGGCCCGGTTCCGCTCTTCACCTGGGGTCAGCAGGTCCAAAAGAGCGTGCCGAGGCCTGCGTCGTAGAGGACGTCGGCCACGAGGCGGTTGCGGGGACTGTGCCGGCTGCTTCCGCTCCCATGGGCGAACAGGACCACACCACGGGCGGGCTCGGGAAGGTGGAGGTGGCCCTCGAGGACGACGTCGCCGACCGGGATGGCCACGTCGATGTCGCAGTCCGGCAACTCGTGATACCCGTGCAGGCGACGGGCGGCCCGGTCCAACAGGACGACCACTTCGTCGTCGCTGGTCGGGCTGAAGTCGATGTAGTGGTAGCCGACAGCCAGGAACTGCTCGGGCCGAGACACGGCCACAACCTCGTCGGCCTCCGGAAAGTTCTGGAGCGTGTCTGCCGCTCCCACCGGAACTGCCAGGACCACGTGAGCGGCTCCCATGAACCGGGCGATCCGGCAGGCCACCTTGGCCGTCGAACCGGTAGCCACCCCGTCGTCGACCACGATGGCGGTGCGCCCGGTGAGGTCCACCCGATCGCGCCCCCGCCGATACCGACGCAGCCTCGAGGCCAACTCGGCCCGCTCTCGTGTCTCCACCACGGCAATCTCGTCATCAGTCACCCGAGCTTGCGCCAGGACTCGTTCGTCCATGACCCGCACGCCGTCCTCGCCTATGGCGCCCATGGCCACCTCGGGCTGGAAGGGGACCCCGAGCTTGCGCACGACGATGACATCGAGGGGCACATCGAGGGAGGTTGCCACCTGATAGGCCACTGGGACGCCGCCGCGTGGCAGACCGAGCACCACAGCATCGCTGCCCCGGAACCGCTCCAGGCATTCGGCCAACTGCCATCCGGCATCGACCCGGTCAGCGAACCGGGTCCTCGGCTCGGTGGCTGGCGGTGTCGCTCGCTGGGGCGTCCGTGGGTAGGCCAGCCGCGATGCGGCCGCGCTCATGCTGCACTCCGGGTGTTGGCCGTCTCGACACGCTGCACTACTTCGGCGTCGGCATCGTCGAGGTAGGAGGTCGGTACGAACCAGCGGATGACGTCGCCTTCTACATCAGGACCGCCTCCCTGGACCCAGTCCACGGGACCGGTGCGGGTGATGGATGCGAACTGGAACACCTCGGCCCACTCGAGGCCCGGCGTGGCGCTGAGCGTCCACTCGGCTTCGATCCGGTCGCCTACCTCCTTGGACGTCGTCCGGCTCACCAGTTCGATCGGACCCCCGGCCCGGTCGGTTGCGTCAGCCATGCCAGCCACCTCCTGCCCCTCGTTGTGTGCTTCCCTTTGCATCTCCTGCCCTGCCTGTTCTGATCCGTGCCTCCGCTGTGGGCGGGACCCCGACTGATCTCAGCGACCGCCGACGGCGTCCACGTCCACCCGGTAGCTAGCGTCCAGGAGCATCGTCGGTCTGCGTAGGTCGGTTGGTTGGACGACCGGATGTCTGGCCACGACCACCGGGCACGGGGCGTGGTGCACGCACTGGTTCGCCACCGATCCGAGCAGGAAGTCGCGGTACCCGCCCTGGCCGTGCGGTCCGACGACCAGCAGCTCCGCCCCTCGTGCCCGATCGAGCAGCGCAGGCACGATGGCTTCGTCGCGTACTGACACCGTGAAGGGGACATCGGGGGCCCATCGCCCGGCCTCTTCTTTGGCCAGACGCTCGACCTCACGAGCGGCGACCGCGAACCGGAGGGCAGAGGTGGCCACCACGGCGTGCGTCGGCGGGTACTGCCAGGCCACGACCGCCTCCACCGAGGCCCCTCGCACCTCTGCTTCGTCGAGTGCCCACCGCATGGCCCACCGAGCGTCAGTCGATCCGTCGACACCGACCACCACTCGACCACCGTGGGTGGGGATCCCTTGGGCGTCGGAGATCTGCCGGATGACGGCCAACGGGCCTCGTGCGTTGTGGATGCACCGCTCGCTGACCGATCCGATCAGCAGCCCCAAGAAACCGTGCGACCCCCGGGCCCCGACGACGAGGAGATCGGCCTCTTCGCCAGCGTCGACCAACTGTTCGGAGGGGGCGCCCCAGAGCACTTCACCTCGGACAACCAGGTCGGGGTGCCGGAGAGCAGCGAGTCCCACGGCATCATCGACCACGGCCTGGTCGACCGCCTCGATCCCCGCCCCGTCGGGCAGCCACTCTGGTACCCGGTCAGGTTGGATGGGCCCGACGTACACGACGTGCAGGACGGCGTCACGGGCGCGGGCCTCGTCGGCCGCCCACTCCAAGGCATGCCGGGCGTTGCTGGAGCCATCGACCCCGACGACGACCCTCCCGTAGTGCCGTACTTCATCGATCACCGGGTCAGCAGTCACGGCGACATCCAAAGGCTGCCCGACAGTTGTGCCGCGGACCGGCGCCACTCATGCCCGAACCTCATCAATGACCCACTGTCGATCATGCACTCCGACACCCCTCGCCATCGCGCTCCCTTCACCGAGGTGGGTGCCGGACTGGAAGTCACGGTGTTCACCCACCCCTTGCCGCTGCCCTCATCGTCAGCCATCGCCACCGGGGGCGGTAGAGCCGAATTGCCCATTGCTCGGTGCCTGGTTCGAGCAGGACTTCGAGGAAGGTGGTGCCGTTCGGCCCTGGGTGGCGAAGGTCGACGGCGCGACAACGGAGAGGTGAGTGACGGGATACAGCCGAACGGCGGTAGCAATGGTGAGTCGACGGCCACTCGGGTTCCGCCCCAGGCCAGTGGCCCCTTCCGGTTCCTGGCCCGCCGCTTGGCCGCCGAGCACGCCCGGGGCTCGCTCCACCGCGATAGTGAGTACATCGCCAAGCAGATCGGGCGTATCCGGCTGCTCACCTCATACTTCTCCCCCGAGGTGCGCGGTATCGAGCACCTTCCCATCGACGGGCCAGCCCTGCTCATCGGCAACCACAACGCCGTCTCCTACATGCCGGATGCCTGGGTCACCGCACTGGCCATCGTCGACCGCCGGGGAACCGAGAGTCCGGCATACACCTTGACCTACGACCTCTTGTTGACGTTCCCGATCGTCGGTCCCTTCCTACGTCGCATCGGGGCAGTACCGGCTGGCACCGACCAGGCCGAGGCTGCACTGGCCGAAGGGGCGGTGGTACTGGACTACCCCGGTGGCGACTGGGAGGCGTGCCGGCCGTGGTCGGCCCGCAACACCATCGACTTCGAGGGTCGGACCGGCTTCGTCCGGCTGGCCCTCCATACCGGCGTGCCGCTGATCCCGGTGGTGTCCCAAGGCAGCCACGACTCGTTGGTGGTCCTGTCGCGAGGTACCTGGTTGGCTCGGGCGATGGGTCTGCCCGCCATGCACATCAAGGTCTTTCCGATCCTGCTGGGGCCGCTCGGAATCACCACCGCGCTCCTACCGCCTCCGCCGCTCCCCTCACACATCACTGTCGAGTTCCTGGCTCCGATGACCTGGGCGGATCTCGGGCCCGAGGCGGCCGAAGACCCCGCCGTGGTGGCCCGGTGTGCGAACGAGGTCATCTCGGTGATGCAGGAGGCTCTCGACCGGCTACAGGTCGACCATCCTCACCCTGTGTTGACCGGGTTGGGCAACCTGATCACCCACCCCGGGCACCGTTGAACGGCACGGCTGACTCGGCCCCGGCCACTGACTGAGTCAGCCCGGTGCCCGTCACCGGCTCGGGTACCGGACGACCGGCCAGCCGGTAGACGATCGACCCGTCGACCGTCTCTTCGGACAGGAGCCGCTCCGCCAGTTGGTCGAGGACGTCTCGGTGGTCGGTCAGGACCTCGATGGCCCGGTGCTCGGCCTCGCGCAGCAGTCGAGCCACCTCGGTGTCGATCAGCGCCTGGGTCTGCTCGGCAAATGGACGACTGGAGAACTCGAGGCCGCCGGTGCCGAGGAAGGCCGAGCCGCCCAACGGGTATCCGACCGGGCCGACCTCGGGCGACAGCCCGAACTCTCGGACCATCCGGGTGGCCAGGTCGGTGGCCTTGGCCAGGTCGTTGGAGGCACCGGTGGATCCCTGCCCCAGTACCACCAGTTCGCCGGCCCGACCGCCGAGGAGAACCGACAGCGTGTCTTCCAGGGTGTCCTCGCCGAAGAGATGACGCTCCACCAGGGGCAGTTGCTCGGTGGCCCCTAACGCCTGGCCAGCGGGCAGGATGGTGACCTTGGCGATGGGGTCGGCCCGATCGGAGTAGGCCGCCACCAGGGCATGGCCGGCCTCGTGCACAGCCACTGCGTGCTTTTCGGCAGGGATGAGGACGTTGGATCCCTCGCGCCTCCCGAGGATGATCCGGTCGCGGGCCTCATCGAAGTCAAGCGCGGTGAGCACGTCGCGCTCGTCGCGCACGGCATGGATGGCCGCCTCGTTGACCAGGTTGGCCAGGTCCGCCCCGCTGAATCCCGGGGTCCCACGCGCGGTCACGTCAAGATCGACGTCACCACCGAGCTGCTTGCCCCGGCAGTGGACCTCCAAGATGGCTCGACGCTCGGGCTGAGTCGGCAGCGGAATAACCACCTGGCGGTCGAACCTTCCCGGGCGCATCAGCGCCGGGTCCAGCACTTCGGGCCGGTTGGTGGCGGCCAGCACCACGATGCCGGCCGACGGGTCGAAGCCGTCCATCTCGGCGAGCAACTGGTTGAGGGTCTGCTCCCGTTCGTCGTTCGAGACCATCACCCCCATCCCGCCCCGTCGCTGGCCGATGGCGTCGACCTCGTCGAGGAAGATGATGGCCGGGGCCCTCTTGCGGGCCTCTTCGAACAGATCGCGCACCCGGGCAGCACCCACTCCGACGAACATCTCCACGAAGCTCGATCCGGTGACCGAGAAGAACGGCACGGCCGCTTCGCCCGCGACCGCCCGGGCCAGCAGGGTCTTGCCCGTGCCGGGCGGCCCGACCATCAAGATCCCCCGGGGGGCCATGGCTCCGGCCCGCTCGTAGCGGCCCGGGTGCTGGAGGAAGTCAACCACCTCTCTGATCTCCTGCTTGGCCCCCTCGTAGCCGGCCACATCGGCGAACGTCGTCTTCGGTCGCTCCTCGTCGAACACCTTGGCCTTCGAGCGGCCCACCCCGAAGGCGCCCTGCATGCCCATCCCCCCGCGCCGCGACAGACGCCACCACAGGTACCCGATCAGGAATATCGGGAGCAGCAGTATGAGCCAGCTCAGCATCTGGGTTCCGAACGAGATCCCCGAGGACTGTGCCGTGACGGCCACCCCTGAAGCGCGCAAGCCATCCAAGAAGGACTCGCCAGCCTGGGACGGGATCACCGTCGTATACGCCTTGCCGTCGGTGAGAGTGCCCGATGCCGGCCCCGTGGACTGCAGGGTCACCGTCTTGACCTTGTGGGCCGAGACGTCGTCCATGAACTTCGAGTAGGTGAGCGTGGTCTGGGCCTGGGCGCGGGTGGCGGGCAGCACGATGAACAAGACGGCGAAGAGCACCACGGCCAGCGGCCACAGGGCGTGCCGCCACCAGGGCGGGCCCGGCGGCGTGGTCGGCGGTGGAGTCGCAGGTGGAGTCGCAGGTGGAGCGTCCGAAGATTCCGGGGGTGGGGTGGCGGCATGGCGGGTCACGGGTTCCCACCTCTGAGAGCGATTCCGATGTCGACCACGACCCGGCCGTCCAGCATGGGCACAATCCGTTCCGCAGTCACCTCGTCCACGTGACCACTGTGGCCCGGCATCGTCGCCACCGACAGGGCCTTTCGGCCCTGCAGTTAGCAGCCAGTTCGACCCGTCCACGAGCGATGCGGCGGCGCCAACGGTCGGCGACTGAGGACTTTGGTCCCTAGCCGTCGGGAGACGACCCTGCCAGGATCGGTCGGGAGGCGGGTCCCACATGCGCTCGTCGGCGGCGACCTGACCAGGGGCGGACCTGGTCAGGCGTCGGCGGGTGTCCGTCCGCTGCCCTGTCAATGGGCAGGGGTGACCGATAGGAGGAGTCCATGCAGGCGGTGCGGTTGATGGAATGGAAGTCCGACCCGATCTTGGTCGAGGTCCCCGATCCTGTAGCTGGTCCCGGACAGGTGGTCATCCGAATCGGCGGGGCTGGTGCGTGCCACTCCGACATCCACCTGATGCACGAGTTCGAGCCTGGCCAGCTCCCGTGGGGGCCACCGTTCACCCTCGGCCATGAGAATGCTGGCTGGGTCCATCAGTTGGGCGCTGGCGTGCAGGGGCTCGAGGTGGGTCAGCCGGTCGCCGTCTACGGCCCGTGGGGGTGTGGCGCGTGCCCGCACTGCCTGCTGGGAATGGAGAACTACTGCGAAAACGTGGAAGCTGCCCCGATCCGGGGTGGCGGTGGCGGTCTCGGGCTCGACGGTGGGATGGCCGAGTTGATGCTGGTCCCCTCGGCCCGCTGCCTGGTGCCGCTGCCCTATGGACTCGAGCCGGTGGATGCCGCCCCGCTGACCGATGCCGGACTCACGCCGTACCACGCGGTGCGTCGGTCATGGGCGAAGCTCGTGCCCGGTTCGACGGCAGTGGTGATCGGCGTGGGTGGCTTGGGCCACCTCGCCGTCCAGATCCTGAAAGCCACCACGGCTGCACGCGTAGTGGCTGTCGATACCCGAGCCGAGGCCCTCAACCTGGCTGCCAACGAAGGGGCCGACCTCACCGTCGAGCCCGACCAGTCCGCGGTGGCCACCATCCGGGAGTTCACCGGAGGCCGGGGAGCCGACGTCGTTCTCGACTTCGTCGGCTCGGATGCCACCATGGCGCTCGGCGCTGCCGCCAGCCGGTTCCTTGGCGACCTCACCATCGTCGGGCTGGGCGGAGGGATGTTTCCCTTCACCTTTTTTTCGCTCCCGTATGAAGTATCGGTGCAGACCACCTACTGGGGCTCTCGGACCGAGTTGGTGGAGGTGCTCGACCTGGCTGCCCGGGGCCTGCTGCGTCCCACCGTGACCACATTCCCCCTCGAGGAAGCGGTCCACGCCTATCACCTGATGGAGGCCGGCTCGGCGCTCGGCCGCCAGGTGATGGTCCCATCCGATGCCTCCTGAGATGGAGGCGAGTGGACCAGTGGGCGGCACCATCACCAGCCCCACGGATCGGACCGTACCGGCACCGGCCGCATGCCGGGGAGTCGGTGATCTGGAGTTCGTGCGCTGGTTCGACCGGATCAGCTTGGCCGATACTCCACTGGTGGGCGGCAAGGGGGCCAACCTCGGTGAGTTGGTGGCAGCCGGCCTGCCCGTGCCCCCCGGCTTCGTCGTGACCTCCGACGCGTACCGTTACGCCGTGGCCGAGGCCGGGATCGCACCAGCGCTGGTCGGATGGTTGAACGCGGCCCGGTCCGAGGAGCCATCCGCATTGGAACGCTCAGCCGCTGGCGCCCAAGCCGTGCTGGAGAGCATCGCGCTACCCGACGAACTGCAGCGTGCTGTGCTGGAGGCCTACCACCACCTGGGTGATCACATCAGTGTGGCCGTCCGGTCGTCTGGGACGACAGAGGACGCGGCTGGCGCCTCGTTTGCTGGGATGAACGCCACATTCACCAATGTGTCCGGGGACGAGGAACTCCTCGTTGCCCTGCGCAGATGCTGGGCCTCGCTGTACGGAGCCCGGGTCATCTCGTATCGGGCGGACCGGGGACTGGCCGACGAGCCGCTGCTCGGGGTGATCATCCAAGAGATGGTGCCCTCGGAGCGGTCCGGGGTGCTGTTCACCGCGGATCCATCCACGGGCGACAGGAACCGGATCGTGATCGAGGCTGCTTTCGGCCTGGGCGAGGTGGTGGTCAGCGGCGCGGTGGAGCCGGACACCTACGTGGTGGCCAAGGACTGGCCCACGGTGCTGCGTGCCCGGATCGGCCAGCAGTCGTTCGAGATCGTGCGGGGCCCGGACGGCAAGGACCGGAGGGTTGACCTCGATGTAGCGTCCGGCGGGCGCCGGGTGCTGACCAACGATGAAGTCCTGGAGCTGGCCCGCCTCGGTCTGGAAGTCGAACGCCACTACGGGTGCCCCCAGGACACCGAGTGGGCCATGGCCGATGCCAAGACCTATCTGGTCCAGTCCCGGCCCATCACCACCCTGTTGGGCGAACCGGACGAACTGGGCCAGCCGGCAGTTTCGGGACAGCCCAACGACGCCTCCGAGTCGGGCGTGGCACCCGAGGTGCGAGTCCGAGCCCGCGGTATGGCCGCGTCACCGGGCAGGGTGTCCGGCGCCGTCCGTGTGCTCCACTCCATCGACGAGAGCGATCGGCTCCAGGCCGGCGAGATACTGGTGGCCCCGATGACCAGCCCGGACTGGGTCCCGATCATGCGCCGCGCGGCTGCCCTGGTGACCGACGGCGGAGGAATGACCTGCCATGCAGCCATCGTGGCCCGCGAGCTCGGGCTGCCGTGTGTGGTGGGCGCCCGAGATGCCACCGTGGTACTCAGAGATGGCGAGCAAGTGACCGTGGACGGCTCCCAGGGGGTGGTCCTCGACGGCCAGGTCCCGACCGCTGGTTCACCGGTCGTGGGACCGACGGCTGGGGAGCCACCATCTGCAGCGGCGGCGTCGCCCAGCCACGACGGCGCCGAGGCCATGCCCCTGGCCACCCGTCTCTACGTCAACCTGGCCTTTGCCGAGCACGCCGAGGAGGTCGCCGACCAAGAGGTCGACGGCGTAGGGCTGCTGCGGGCCGAGTTCATGGTGGCCGACGCCCTCGGGGGGGTCCACCCCCGCCTACTGATGGAGCGTGGCGATCGCCAGGTCTTCATCGATGGCATGGCTGCCTCGCTCCTACGCATAACGCGCGCGTTCGCCCCCCGGCCGGTCGTCTACCGGAGCATCGACTTCCGCTCCAACGAATTTGCGGCCCTCGAGGGCGGCGACCGGTTCGAACCAATAGAGAACAACCCGATGATCGGCTACCGAGGGTGCTTCCGGTATGTACGCGAACCGGACCTGTTCCAACTCGAACTCGAAGTGCTGGCCCGAGTGGCCGAGCAGTCGGACAACGTCACGTTGATGATTCCGTTCGTGCGCACAGCCTGGGAGCTCGAAGCTTGCCTGGAGATCGTCCACGCCAGTCCGGTGGCTGGCATCCCGGTGTGGGTCATGGCCGAGGTGCCTTCGGTCGCCTACCGGATCCCCGAGTATGTAGCCATGGGCATCGAGGGGGTGTCGATCGGGAGCAACGATCTGACGCAGCTGATGCTGGGAGTGGATCGGGACTCGCAGGTGTGCGCCGAGCTGTTCAACGAGTCAGACGAGGCGGTGCTCGATGCCATCGCCCGGATCATCGAGGCATGCCGGGATACCGGTATCACCTCGTCGTTATGCGGACAGGCGCCGTCGAACCGGCCCGAGTTCGCCGAGTTCCTGGTGCGCCAGGGGATCACTTCGGTCAGCGTCGACCCGGGGGCCGCCGCAGCCGCCCGATCGGCCATCGCCCGGGCCGAGTGGAGGCTCTTGCTCGAGTCGGCCGACCCCGTCCACCGAGGGGTACCGGTCCCCCGCCGCTGACCGATCAGGCCACTGGGGTCGGGGCCGCCTCCGGATCAGGATCAGGATCAGACACGGGGTCGGGCCCAGATACGGGGACCTGAAGCCGGATCACCTCTGGGTACTGCTGGTCGTCGAACCCGGTGACGAAGCCCCGCACCGCTTTGGGCAACTGCACGGCGAGCCTGCCGGCCGGGCGGGCATCATCGGGTGATACCAGGGTGAGGACCAGGGAGCACGGCCCGACAGCCACGGATCGGATCCTCGGGTCGGTCTTCAACAGGGCGGCGGTATATACGGCGATGGCGCACGACGAGTTGCTGCGAGGCACGCCTTGGACGCCAGCGGCGTGGAGGGATTCAGCCACCTCGCCCGGATTGCTGCCCAACCCCTCGAGGAGGGCGTGCGCACGCCGTCTGATCTGTCGCAGGTCACCCATTCGAACTCCTCAGCTCACTCAATATCGTATCGGGACCGGCCGTCGGTCGAATCCCGTCCACGGCAGGCAATGCGGGTCCCCGTGTGCCACCATGAACACGCGGTCCGGGGAACGCCCGGGTAAGACTCCGGGGGGAGCGACATGGACGATCTGTCAGGCAAGGTAGCGGTGGTGACCGGCGGTGCGGCCGGTATCGGCCTGGGCATCGTGCGAGCGCTACTCGATGAGGGCTGCACCGTCGTGATCGGCGACATCGAGGCCGATGTGCTGGAGCGCACCGTTGCTGAGTTGGCACCACGGGGCACCGTGCGCGGCGTCGTGACCGATGTGTCCGACCCGGCCTCGGTCGAGGCGCTGGCCGACGCTGTCTACGGCGAGTTCGGGGCCTGTCATGTGCTGTGGAACAACGCCGGAGTGACCTCGGGCGGGGGCGGCAACCCGTGGGAACAAGAGGCCAACGACTGGCGGTGGTGCTTCGGGGTCAACGTCTTCGGCACGGCCAACGGCGTCCTCTCCTTCGTGCCCCGGATGATCGCCGGGGGCGAAGAGGGCGTGGTGGTGACCACCTCGTCGGGTGACGGCGGCATCGCACCGGTGCCGTACGCCTCGGTCTACGCCTCGTCCAAGGCGGCTATCAGCTGCTTCACCGAGGCCCTGGCCCACCAGTTCGTGGCCCAGAAGACGAACTTGTCGGCCTCCGTCTTCTACCCCTCCGGCGGGCTGCTCGAGACCGGGCTGTGGGAGGCCCAGCGCAACCGGCCGGCCGAGCTGGCCCGCGTGCGGCCGCGACCTCCAGCACCGGGCACCACATTCGCAGAGTTCAAGGCGGCGTTGGCGGCGGCCGGGCGGCCCAACGACACCGTCGACCTCGACGAGCTCGGCCGGTTCGCCGTCCAGGGCGTCAAGGACGGGAAGTTCGTGATCAGCCACGGCCTAGATGCGGCTGGTGCCCTCCTCCATGCCCGGGCCGATGCCATCTCCCGAGGCGAGCTGCCGCCCTCGGCACTGGCAGGCCTGACCTAACGCACTGCCTGAACGCACTGTCGACCACCGAGGGCCCAGCGCCCGCCACCAAGGGGACTCCATGACGATCGAGCTCACGCCGGACAGCCGCTACACCGTGATCAGCGCCGATGCCCATGCCGGTGGCGACATCGGCGACTACCGGCCCTACCTGGCGGCGAAGTGGCACGACGAGTTCGACGCCTGGGCCGCCGCCTACGTCAACCCATACGCCGATCTGCAGGCACCCACCGCCTACCGCAGCTGGGACTCGGACCGTCGCCTGGCCGAGAACGAGGCCGACGGGATCGCCGCCGAGGTGCTGTTCCCGAACACCGTGCCGCCCTTCTTCGAAGAGGGCAGCCTGCTGGCGCTCCCGCCCACCGAGGCCGACTACGAACGCCGGTGGGCCGGCCTGCAGGCCCACAACCGGTGGCTGGCCGACTTTTGCGCCAAGGTGCCGGGCCGGCGAGCCGGTGTAGCCCAGATCTTCGCCAACAACATCGACGATGCATTGGCCGAGGTGCGGTGGGCGGCCGAGCACATCCGCCCGTTCGGGGGGATCCTCCTGCCCTCGCTGCCGCCTGGGGCGAACCTGCCCGGACTGTGGGAGCCGGTGTGGGAGCCGCTATGGACGCTGTGTGAAGAGCTCGGCGTGACGGTGAACATCCACGGCGGTGCTGGCCTGCCCGACTTCGGCGAGTCCGAGGTGGCACGGGCCATGATGCTGATCGAACTTCCGTGGTTCTCCCATCGCTCCATGTGGCACCTGATCTTCGGCGGGGTGCTGGAGCGGCATCCGACCCTCAAGGTGGTCCTCACTGAACAGGGCCTGGCCTGGCTGCCTCGGGGGCTCGAGACCCTGGACTGGTTCTACGGACGGATGACCATGGGTGGGGCGGCCGAGGCGTCGTACTTCGGGGTGGCGGCCCAGGGCATGTCGATGTCCCCGAGCGAGTACTTCGCCCGCAACGTGTGGGTGGGGGCCAGCTTCCTGCGGGCCACCGAGTCAGCCGTGCGCCACGAGGTGGGGGTGGGGCGGATCATGTGGGGATCGGACTATCCCCATACCGAAGGGTCGTACCCGCAGAGCCTGATGGCACTGAGGGCAGCGTTCGGGACCTGCG
>CAIVIS010000059.1 GCA_903906055.1 uncultured Acidimicrobiaceae bacterium | reverse complement strand
GTCAGCTCTGTCGGCCTGGACACCTCGCTCGATGCGCCACCACCTGAGCCGCCGGCACTGAACCCATCGTTGGCAGCGTCGAACTGGGCTCGGCGTTCGACCTCGATGAGCACGTCATCGGGCAGCATGGCCAGCGCCTCGATGATGCGCTCACGATTGCGGGTCATGGTGTCGGCTTTGATTCTGATCTTCACGTTGCATCTCCATCGGTAGCGTCATATATGTGGATGTGGTCAGTGTCGAACTCGTCCCAACCAACGACATAGAAGGTGGAGCCGTCCCGGTTATATCTGATGCTTGCGTCGGTGCATTTAGAGATCAGCTCCGAGGTCTTGCATGCAGCTGTGGCCAAGCAGTCGCCCATCCTCCTGTCGAGGTACGCCTGGATCGTCACGCTCGGGTAGACATTGCCCTCGTCAATGTCTCTGATTCGCTTGGCGTATTCAGTGGCGTTCCCCGTTACCAGCGTCCTCCTGATTGTGAATGTCTTGTATGGGATGCCCCATTGGACTCGGGCTGCGATGCCACGCATACCTCCGCCTGGGATCATCTGCCACCAGTCGATTCCCGATTGCACGTCAAGGTGGAACGTGGACGAGTCGGAAGCCGCCAGCTCGTTGGACATGACAGGGCCACCGCCAAGCATGGGCGCCAGGTGGGGCCAGACCTCCCGCTCGAAGTCCTGGTTGGCGCTGAGCATCCTGTCAGTCAGTGTGGACATCGCAGCCCCGCTCTGCCGATATGGCGAGCATCTCTTCGGACATTTCGCAACCTCGGGCAACTCGGCCCAAGCGATTAGCCGCCAGCGCGAATGTGCCCGTACCGTTAAATGGGTCGATGACGAGATCGCCTGGCTGGGTGGCGTGGACGATGAGCCGCTCGGCCAGGGCGTCGGGTTTCTGCCATTCGTGGCGACGGCCGCCAAGGATCTTGCTGTTCATGTTGAACTTTTGAATCGTTGTCTTCTCGGTGAGCACATCCGAGCGCAGCGGTGTGGCGTCGATGCCTCTGATGTGGTGGATTGCCTGCCACGTTGTCTTGTAGTCGTATGCCGGGTCGGGGCCAAGCGTGTCGGGGTAATGCCACGCCATCAGGTTGGCGACCGTCACGTCCTCGACCGCCAGGAGCGCCGTTAGGTATGTGTGAATCTCGATGGGGTAAGCGCCGGTGAAGATGAAGGCTCGACCTGATGACTTCAGCGTCGCGAGCGCAGCTGGAACCCATTCATTGACGAAGGCGGGAAGGTCGACCACGTCGGTCACATAAGGCGGGTCGGTGATCAGCAGGTCGACCGTTCCGGCTTCGATCCCCCGCAGCCACGTCACCGCATCGCTCAGGTCGATATGAGGCTTCGTCTTTGCGCCTGTCATTGCTGCTGCTTCGATTGCACGCAGTTCGTCTGTCCGAACTGCCTTGCTGGCTGCCTTGTATGCGTCGGCTGCTTCGGACCATGAATCCTTAGTCGGCAGCACACATGGCACCCCCATCTGCGACTCAGCGGCCAGGCCAGTGTCGATGGCAAGTTGCCAGATGCCTCGGTAGCGGATGATGGCGTCGCGAGACTTCAACCCCCGGATCTTCTTGTCGGCCAACTCGGTGATCGTCAATAGATCTGTCGACTTGTCGACAGATCTCGGCCCAGGTGTCCCCCGCTCGGTGATGGCGTAGATCACCGCAGCGGTGGCCCACTCGCCAGCGTTGATGCCGTCGGCCAGGTGCCGCAGCGACTCGACTGCCGCCTCGGGCGTAGCCGGTGGCACGATGGTGCCACTTGGCAGCAGTTGGCCCTGGCCGATGATCTCGGGGGTTATTACTTCTGCAATGGTCATACGCTTGCCTCCAGTGGTTCGGTTGGTTGGTCCTCGATGATCTGATGACAACGCATGCACTCCCAGCGACGTGCCGGCGGGTAGGCCAAGGCGTGCCAGTCATGGGCGGTCAGGATGCACAGCCACCACCTCATCCCTCACCGTCCAGTGCGTGCTGGGCGATCCACGTCTGTGCTTCTGCGTCGTGGACGAGCGGTATGGCGATGTGTTCCAGCGCCTCCCGGTAGCGGTCACGTTCGGCGCACACTGCGACGTATGCGCCC
>CAIVIS010000058.1 GCA_903906055.1 uncultured Acidimicrobiaceae bacterium | reverse complement strand
CGTGTCAACGGCTGTGAACGAAATTGCTGTGCCCTGCCCGATCGAGCACGAGGAGCCCGTGCACGTACCAGCCGACGGGGTGATCACCACGGAAGTAGCCGCCGTCTTCACTGCCTGACGAGCGATGCCCGAACTGGAGAGGAACAGTGCATCCCCCGAGTACGCACCAGTGATCGAGTACGTCCCTGACTGACTCACCAGGCCTGCCGATACTGGGCACTGGGCCAGTCCGGCAACCACAGCAACAACGTTGCCTCCATCACAGGTCGCCCCGGTGAAGGTCACGGTGCCCGAAGGGGCGCCGGCAGCAGGTGCGGTCGGGGCGAGCGCCGCGGTGAAGGTCACGGGCTGACCGGTGACCGACGGATTGACCGAAGCGGTCACCGAGGTCGTGGTCTTACCTTGATTGACGTTCTGCGTCCGCGACGCCGCTCCGGGCTTGTAGTTCGAGTCGAGCGTGTCGGTATAGGCAACTGCCACTGCATAGGGGCCACCGGTGGAGAGCAGTCCGGCAGACACGACACAGGCGGCGGTCCCGGCGCTCAAAGAGATGGCGTTACCGCCATCGCAGGCAACCGTGGTCGCGTTGGTGGCCGTGATCGTGAAGGCCACCTGCCCGCCCGGCGTTCCGTGACCGATGGAAACCACTTTTGCGGTGTAGGTCACCGGCTGGCCGGTCACCACCGTCAGCGCACTGGTGGTCACGGTGACGCTCGTGTTGTAGGGGGGGCTGGTGACCGCCCCTGCAGGAGTCGTCACGGCAGCGGCCAGCAACACCGCGGCCGAACCGACAGCCACGGCGCCAGAAGTCAGCCGGGCAATGCGAGTCTTGATCGGGTTTCTCTGCATCAGTTTCACGCTCCCACAGTCATAGATCCGGTGACGGTTCCCGGATTACCGAACTTCAGCAACCCGAGCCCAGCTGCGTCGCAGGCCGAGGACAACTTGTAACCGCTCATATTCGAAGTCAGCCCTGCATACGTCGTCGGTTGGGCAACGAACGATCCGCCCGAAATAGTCGTCGGCAGATACGTCGAGATGACGTTGGCCCCAGCGTCGTAGTAGTTGCTAGCACCAGAGACGGTCACGGTGGATGCCACCGCTTTTCCGTTGGTGGTCTTCCAAGTGATCGTTCCTGTCATGGCCGGAAGGGCATTGCCGCCGAGCACGTAGCCGCAACTGTTGGCGAGCGTCGATGTCGACGTAGCCTTGAGCTTGCCGCCGGACAGCGTGACCCCGCCTGAGGTCGTACCGGTACCGGTACAGCCGGCCAGAGCCACCCTCAGGGTCACCGTCGATGAAGCAGCAGGGCTGTTGTTCAACTTGGCATTGAAGCTCAGTGATCCGGTGGCCGCGCAATGGATTGGCCCGGTGAATGCCACAGGCACCACTGCAGCCGAAGCGGTTTCCCCGCCAGAACCAACTACTGCGATGAACCCCAACGCGAGGGCTCCCGCCCCAAGCACAAACGTTCGTACCACTGCTGCCTCCTCGTGCGACCAGCCCCTAGAGTGCCAGCCGCTCTCCATGAACCCGAACTACGGGCTCCGCCTGTAAAACCAACAACTTACCGGAGTTGCACAAGGATTGCTGGACCATGCGAGAAGCTGACGGCTACCGGTCGACCCATGTTGGCGACCCACACCAGAGGCGAAGGAAACTGGCTGGTAAACGACCTACCAGAGCGAGTTCCAGTCGTCGGGCTCCAACCACCCGGTGGGGCCCTCCTCGGGCCGGGGGACGCGGACGGCGTCCACATCGATCCACGTCGGCTGATCGAATCCGGCCTGGCGCCAGTGTCGGACCGGGACGCACTTCCAGTCCCGGCTCTTGACCCCACCTTCCGAGTAACCGGGGCGCACCAGGACATGGGTGTCCGATCCGGCCACCACCACGCACGGTCGGACCTTGCCCAGAAGCTCAGGTTCGTCAGGATCTGGGGCGTCGAAGCGGACCCACGCATGGACGATTCCGGCCGACCACTTGTCGCGGCTGTCGAACTCCTCCTCCTGCAGTGGGGTGAGGATGGGTCGACGTCGGCCGATCGACGGTGCCACCGACGGAGGCCGGGGAGCAACCAGATCTGATGCGGGCTGGCGGCCCGGTGCTCCGGCCCGCTCCTTCTTGCGTGCCAGGCGCACCTGCTCGGCCGCCTTGGCCGCCGTCTCGGCCCGCTTTCGCTTCTCTTCGACATCCCGCTGCTTCTTGGCCTTGCGAGCTTCGCGCTGCTCGGGGGAGACCGTTGTCGCGGCAGCGGCCCGGGGTTCGGCTGGTACGGACTCGGACCGCTCGAACTTCTGCCAGTCCGTCAGCCCGAACCGCTCATCGGTATCGAGCGTCTCGAAGCAGAGGTTGGATGCAGCCATGTCGCCCGCCGCCACTGACGCCAACATGACAGCGACGATGACGTCGTCATAGTCCGAACCCACCGAATCGATGGCCGCCAGGAGCTGCTCGCTGGTCGGATCGTCGGCATCTTCGCCCAGGGCCTCGATGACGGCGGCCAGGCAGGGCTCAGCCAGCACTGCCGCGGCATAGGGGAGTGCGGCCCGATACTGGGCCCGGCCGAGCATCGCCACCGGATCGCGGTGCTTGCTCAACGCGGCCAGCGCGTTGGCGATGGGCTTGGAGATGGGGAATCGCGGGTCGGTGACCGACTGGAGCGTCTCCCTCAACATCCGTACGTCGACCCGGGACAGGGCCGCCTGGAGCATCGCCTCGAGGGCACTGTCGGTAATCGGGCCTTCCATACTGCCGGTCCTCCAACGTCCGGTCCGCCCTCGACTGGGCGGACTCACAGTGGGTCATCATCGCAGAGGTTCACCACCCCATCTGCCTAAGGCCCTCGATGTGGCTCACGGAGACCCATCAGACCTGGTGGCCGCCGGGTTCCGGCTCTTGCGATGGAGGTCCCCTGCGGCACCACAGAGGGCCAGCGGGCGGCCAAGAACTTGCAGTCACCGACGAAACGGGTCCGGTCCCGCGAAGAGATCATGGAGCACCGTCCGAGCAGACGTCGTGGCGGAACCCAGGCAGGGTGAGTTCGCTGGTCCGGCATCCGCCGCCGGGTGTCTTGGCTCCCTCGATGACGTGGACCGACAGGCCCGCTCGGGCCAACGTGATGGCGGCGGCCAGCCCGTTGGGGCCTGACCCCACCACCACGGCATCGAACTCGGTCACCATCGACTGGCGCCCTCTGGTCGCTTCCGCCGACTCGACGGCCGGGTGGACAGCCGGGAGGAGCAACAACGCCGAACGACACTCCTCGGCTGCTGTCCCATCACCCGATTCTCCCATCCCACCAGGGTCCCGTTGCAGGTCGGTGGCGTTCTTGGGGCATGCGGATGAATTGTCACACCAAGGGTGTTGAATAGAGATGAGCACCAAGCGGTGACGACGACCACGAAAGGTGGATGACGATGGACCAGGAGCAAGTGCAGGACACGGTCACGTCAGGAACTGCGACCCCCGGCGATGCGCTGCGGGCCCTACCAGTCGAGGCCGCAGACCGCGGCACCCGCTATGTATCGGCCAAGGCCATGCAGGCACGCCTCTTCTCGGTCTACGACGCCGCTGCCGCCGCCGAAGATGCCCTCGCACTGGTGCAGGACCAGCTCACGCTGACCCTCAACCGGAGTTACTACGAGGCAGCCGAAATCGAGCAGATGGCCGTCCAGTTGGACTCGCTGCTCTCGCTCGACACGGTCAGCCCGGGTGAGCTCGTCTCCGACGAGTAGCCACCCGGCCAGCACGGCCGGCAGGGACTCCCCTGCCGGCACTGTCGGCCCTACTAGTAGTTAGCCGATCATGTCCTTGACCTTGGCGATGATGTCGACCGGGGTCTGATCCCCGGTGGGGACGGGGACGACCTGGAGGTGGCTCACGCCGGCCTCCTTGAAGGCACTGATCCGCTCGGCCACGTAGCTCTCGGGGCCGCACAACGACATCGACTCGAGCAGTTCGTCGGGCACCAGCGCCTCGGCCTCGGCCTTCTTGCCGCTCAAGTAGAGATCCTGGATCTTCTCGGCCTCTTCCTCGTAGCCGTAGCGCTTCACCACGTCGTTGTAGAAGTTCTGGCCCTTGGCACCCATGCCACCCACGTACAGGGCCACCATCGGTCGAGCCATGTCACGCAGGGCCTTTACGTCGTCGCCCTCGCCGATGGCCACCATCCCGCCCACGGTGATCTGCAGTGGTCCGAGTTCCGGGTCCCGCTTGGCTTTGCCGGCATCGAGCGACTCCCCCCAGACATTTTGCGCCTTCTCGGGGACGAACAACATGGGAATCCAGCCATCGGCGATCTCGGCTGTCATGGCCACGTTCTTCTCCCCTAACGAGGCCACCCACACCGGGATACGGGAGCGCACCGGCCGACCGATGATCTTGAGCGCCTTGCCGAGCCCGGTTCCCTGTCCCTCGGCAAGGGGCATGTCGTAGTACTTACCGTGGTGCTCGAGTGGTGCTTCGCGAGCCCACACCTGCCGGCAGATATCAACGATCTCGCGGGTCCGGCCCAGCGGCGCATCGAACGGCACCCCGTGCCAGCCCTCGATCACCTGGGGACCGGACGACCCGAGTCCGAGATGGAACCGTCCCTCTGACAGTGCGTCCACGCCGGCGGCCGTCATGGCGATGAGTGTTGGGGTCCGGGTGAAGATGGGGAGGATGGCCGATCCGATCTCCACCGTCTCGGTCAGGGCGGCGAGGTAGCCCATCTGACTGGGGCTGTCGATGCCGTAGGCCTCGGCCACCCACACCAGATCCAGTCCCGCCTTCTCCATCTCCGCCACCTGTGCGGCTGCCTTGCGGAATCCGCCGGCATAGCTGAGCATCGTGCTGATCTTCATGGTCGTCCCCTATCGGTTCGGCTGTCGAACATGCCTGCCGACACTAGTGGACGGCCCCGGGTCCGGACGCTCCCCACGGCGGCACCCCGGAGGCTGCCGACGTGGGGACGGACTCCAGGTCGTGTCAGACCTTGACGGGGTACGTGGCCACAGATACCGCGTCCAGTGCGCCCGACGAGTTGTTGCCGACGACCGACGACTTGGCCCCGACGCAGACGTCGGCGAACGAGGTGACCGAACCCTTACCGGCAAAGGGGGTGGCGGCCGTGACGACCACGGTCGTGTTGACCACGGTGCTGGTCCGGTCGGTCCAGGTGATCACGAACGAGCCGGCCGTGGCTGCGGTGCCGCAGGTGCCGGCCGTCGAGGTGCCGTTGACCGACGAGACCATGCCCTTCACGTGGACCGGAGTCGGCGGCTTCGGGATCTTGACCTGCACCGAGCTGGCCAGGACAGTGCCCCCGACGGTGAGGCCCTCGGCCTGGGCGTAGGACCCGACGCAGAGTCCGGCGAAGGTAGAAGTCCCCACGTGGGACACGTTGAACTTGGTACTCGGGGTCACGAAGACGGTCGTGACCACCTGGCTACCCGACACCAGCGTGGACAGGCTGAACGTGCCGCTGGTTTGCGCCGTGCCGCAGGTGCCGGCCGTCGACACACCGCCGATGTCGGTCACCGTGCCGAAGACGTGGGTGGACTTGGGCACGTGGATGGACACGCCGGACGCCGCCACGACAAAGCCGGTCTGGACGCCGATGGCCGTGGCGTCATAGCCCACGCAGACATTGGCGAAGGTCGGCGCCGCCACTTTCTTCTGGACGAACGAGGTCGCCGAGGTGATGTCGACCGTGTGGACGGAGGGCGTGGCCCCGTTGGTGGTCAAGGTGAAGTCGCCGGTCGAACCGGCCGTCCCGCATGCACCGGGCGTGGTGTCTCCGTTGACGGCAGTGACCGAGCCACTCACTGAGGGGGCGCTGCCCTTGGCGGCACCGGCAACGCCGGCGGTGAGGCCCAGGGCCACCACCGTAAGGGCTGTCACCCTCGTAAACGTACGTGCATGCTTCATCTCTGGTTCCCCTCGCTTCGTGGTGCCTCGGCCGTGGTCCGGCGCAGTCGTCCTGCTGTTGCGGGCGACCCGACCACTCCCGGGCAGTGCCACCTCGTCTCCTACAACGAGACGGGTGCCTGTCCTGTTACGCCGCCGCGCTCGTCAGGGGGCCGGCGGAAAGTAGCGGACACTCATCGACTGGCTGGCCGTGGCCAGCAGGTTCCCGTTCTCCGACCACAAGAAGGCCGTGCCTTGGCCGTAGCCGTGGGCCAGAGCCTGGATCCGGATGTCACACAGCACCCATTCGGTCGGCTCGAGGCGGACGACGCGCAACGTGTTGTCGAGGCTACGCGACATCACCCGTCGGCCGATGGGCTGCGCCATGCCGCCGGTCACGTAGTCCCCCAGGATGGCCAGCATGGCCGCCGACGGCTCGAGGTGGCCGGGCACCCGGGCCCACAGCGCACTCGTCGGCTCCCCTGGCGTCAGGTTCCCCGCACTGATCTCGGCGAAACTGCGCCCCTTGGCCAGGCGTACATCGATCTGATCGAAGATCGAGGGCATGTCCATCGTGGGCAGTCGCCGAGGCGGGCAGTCGTCGGGAAGCGGCACATCGGGCGGGCTGTCCCATACGCCCTCGGCATCCATGTCGGCCGGGAGTCCCAAAGCAGCGTTGACCGTGAGGATCTCGCTATCGCCCACCCGGCCGACGGCGCGGGCCTGAGTCACCCGATGGCCCTCGGCAGCCAGGGTCACCGAGAGGTCGAGGACTGATCCGGTGGGCGCGAATGAGAGGTACTGAGCCGTCGCCCACACCGTAGGTCGCCCCCCTGCCGCTTCGAGGGCGACCAGGGCAGCGCCCAACCCACAGCCACCGAAGAGGAAGTTGCCGGGCGTGGTCAACTCGGGCACCACTTCGAGGCGCCAGTGGAGGGGCCCACCGAGCTCCTCCATCCCCAGGAACTGGCGGGCGTCGGTCATCGTCGGTCCAGGCTCGAGCTGGCGCTCAACTGCGCGGGACCTTGGCCCACGGGAGCTCCTTGTCGACTCGCACGTCACCTGGGAGCCCCAGGATGCGCTCACCCAGGATGTTCCGCTGGATCTCCGAGGTGCCGCCTTCGATCGAGTTGGCGCGCGCCCGCAAGAAGAACTTGCGGGACGTGCCGGGAGGACCCACCAGCCCGAGCACTTCGGAACGGCGCAAGGTGTAGTCGTAGTCGATCAGGCCGTCTGCACCCTGGAGGTCGATGCACAGTTCAAAGATGTCCTTGTTCACCTCGGCGAACATCAACTTGGCGATCGACCCTTCCGGACCGGGGTTTCCGGCCTTCCGGTTCTGTGAGGCGCGGATATTGGTGAGCCGCAAGACCTCGGTCTGCACCCACAGCTGCATCAGGCGCTCCCGCTCGACAGCGGTGCCGCGGTCACCTTTGGCCTGGAACAGACGTACCGCCTCGGCGATCGACCCCGAACCCCGTGGTGGCGTACCGCCTCCGCCACCGATGGTGGTGCGTTCGTTGGACAGGGTGGTCATGGCCACCCGCCATCCTTCGCCGACATCGCCGATGCGGTCGGCGTCAGGCACCCGGACCTCGGTCATGTAGACCTCGTTGAACTCGGCCTCACCGGTCATCTGGCGCAGCGGCCGGACCTCGACGCCGGGGGCATGCATGTCGAGCGCGAAGTACGTCAGGCCCTTGTGCTTGGGAGCATCCGGATCGGTCCGTGCCACCAGCATCCCTCGATCGGCGATGTGAGCCAGCGTGTTCCACACCTTCTGACCAGTGATGACCCACTCGTCGCCATCGCGGACGGCGCGAGTGGCCAAGCCGGCCAGGTCTGACCCGGACCCCGGCTCGCTGAACAGCTGACACCAGGCCTCCTCGCCGGTGAACGTGCGGCGCAGCACCCTGGCCCGCAGCTCATCGGAGCCGTGGGTGACCACCGTGGGGCCAGCCATCGTCAGGCCGAAGAACTCGCGTGAACCCATGGGGGTAGCCCCGGCTGCGGATAGCTTCCGATCCACGATGCCCTGGAGATTGGGCGGCAATCCGAGACCGCCATAGCCCTCGGGAAACGAGATCCACGCCAGGCCCAGATCGAACTGGCGGCCCCGGAACTCCTCGACCGAGGTGACCTTGGGGTCGCACTCGTCCAAGAGCTGGGTGGTCAACTGCTCAACGAGAGTCGTGTCATCTGCCATGACAAGAACATACTGCCCTGCACGCCGCACAACCCAAGTCGGAGGTGGTTTGGTCGATCCCGAAGGTCCCCTCAGGGCTGCAGCGAAGGTCCCGTCAGGGCTGCAGCCGTCGGGCCGTCCATGCGCTGCCCTCAGGCTCATAGCGGACCCGGTCATGCAGACGGTGGTCGCCCTGCTTCCAGAACTCATAGGCCCGGGGAGTAATTCTCCAGCCTCCCCACCACGGTGGCCGGGGTACGGCCTGGTCGGCGAACTCGGCGGTGCGGGCGGTCACCTGGGCATCGAGGGCGGCCCGTCCCTCGATCGGTCGGCTCTGGTGGGAGGCGTAGGCGCCGATCTGGCTCGTCCTGTCGCGGCTGGCGTAGTACTGATCGGACTCCTCGTTGGTGGTCCGGGTGACCGATCCCTCGATACGGACCTGGCGGCCCAGGGACTCCCAGTAGAAGAGCAGCGCCGCCTCGGGGTTGGCTTCCAGATCGTGGCTCTTACGGCCGTCGTAGTTCGTGTAGAACACGAAGCCGTCTTCCCCCCACGACTTGAGGAGGACCATCCGGACCGACGGACGCCCAGCAGCGTCGGCAGTGGCCAGGGCCATGGCCTCGGGAGCTTCGACAACGGCCGCGGCTTGTTCGTACCACCGTCCGAACTGCACCAGTGGATCCCCATCGACGGTCTGCTCATCGAGCGTCCCATGTCCGGGTCCGCCGGCACTTCTGGAATCGGCCGTGGGGTCACCTGCATCCATGATGTCGACCCTAGCGACCCGACGGCATTTGGGCGCCGGGGCCAGGCCCAGACGTGAGGCTCGCCACCGTCGGCACTAGCGTTCTCCATGTGCCCGCAGCCCTCAACATCGATGCTGAGCGCGCCGCCACCCCAGGGTGTGCCACCGTCGCCCATCTGAACAATGCCGGGGCATCGCTGCCTACCGCAGCCACCCTCGAGACGGTCATGTCCCATCTCCGGCGCGAAGCCGACATCGGTGGCTACGAGGCTGCGGCCGAGGCTGCCGACCGGCTCAGCGCGCTACGGGCATCGGCTGCTGAGCTCCTCGGTGCCGACCGCTCAGAAGTGGCGATCACCGGGTCGGACACCGAGGGGTGGACCAAGGCGCTGTGGGGCTTCTTCCTCGGGGGAGGCCTTCGATCCGGAGGGCGGATCCTGGTCGACCGGATCGCCTACGACAGCCACTACATGGGCCTCCTCCAAGTGGCCCGGGTCTCCGGTGCGACCATCGAGGCCGTGCCTGGAACCAGTGACGGCACCCTGGACCTCGATGCGCTGGCGACAGCCCTGGCCGGCGGTGACGTGGCCATGGCCAGCCTCACCCATGTCGGCACCCACCGCGGCCTGGTGAACCCGGTGGCCGAGGCCTCCCACCTGTGCCGAGACGCTGGGGTGGCCACCTTCGTCGATGCCTGCCAAAGCATCGGACAGCTCCCGGTCGATGTCCGGGTCATCGGGTGCGACGTGCTGACCGGGACGGGACGGAAGTGGCTCCGGGGACCCCGGGGTACCGGGCTGATCTACCTGCGATCGGGGTTCACCGACCGCGTCGACCCCATCGGCCTCGACGGGAGGTCTGCGGTCTGGACCGCGGACGACCGATACCAGCTCTGCGACGGTGCCCAGCGCTTCGTGCCGTTCGAAGTACCCGTGGCGATGCACCTCGGGTTGGGCACGGCCATCGACCACGCGCTGGCACTAGGGGTCGAGGCCATCGCGGCACGGGTCGGGAATCTGGCCGAGCATCTACGGGCCTTGGCCGTTGGCGTCGACGGGGTCACCGTCCATGATGGCGGCGCCCTTCGTTGCGGCATCGTCACCTTCACGGTCGAGGGGCACCATCCCGCCCAGGTGGCAGCAGCGGCAGCAGCGGCAGGCATCAACGTGTCGGTCACCGATGAGCCAGCCGCCCGACTCGACCTCGGAGGATCCCGTCCCTCCGCCGTCGTGCGAGCCTCACCCCACTACTACAACACCGAAGACGAACTCCTCGGCCTGGTCGACGTGCTCGAGGAGTTGACCCGATGAGCTCGAAGATGCAGCGAGCTTCCGTCCTAGCTGTTCTGGTCCTAGCGGCCGCAGCATCGGCATGTGGTTCCGGGGCCACATCAGGAACGGCAACGACAGCCCCGAATCCGACGACCGTCACCACGGCACCGCCGACCACCACCACGACCACCGTGGCGCCGGCCACGACGACAACTACAGATCCAGGGCTCCTTCCTCAGACCTCGGATGAGCCGCCGGTCACCACCGGCCTCCAAGCCGCCTTGACCCCTCTGTGGACTGCCATCACCACGGGGGACCCCACCCCTGGCCTGGCCGCCTTCTTCCCACGTTCGGCATACCTCCAGATGAAGACCGGAGTGCTGGCCTATCCGTCCTCGGACTACACCGGCCGCCTGATCGCCTTCTACGACCTCGATGTGCCGGCCTACCATCAGGCCCTGGGCGCTGATGCTGCCTCCGCTTCGCTGGAGTCGGTGGTTGCCGACCCGGCCCTGGCCCAGTGGATCGCTCCGGGTACGTGCGAGAACAAGATGGGCTACTGGCACCTGCCTGGCGTGCGTCTCGTCTATCGCACGGCCAGCGGGGTCCACTCGTTCGCCGTGGCCTCGCTCATCTCGTGGCGAGGTACGTGGTATGTGGTGCACCTAGGGCCGAACCCCCGTCCCTCCAACGTCGGCACGGTGGCCCAGCCGGCCGACGGAGGTGGTACGCCGGGACCGGGTGGGGGCTGCTGAGTCTGCTGATGCACGGCCACTACGGCCCGGTCGCCTGCCCGGATCCGACGAGGGCCACGGCCCTCGATCCAGTGGAACCGATCAGGCAGGAAGCGCCGGCATCGTCAGCTGCCCGGACGGCTGAATGATGACGGCGGCCGGCCCGAAGTCGGCAGTCGACAGCTGGTTGACGAAGGTGGCCGCTGCCCCGCTCGGGTCAACCGAAGGGCGGCCCTGCGCAGAGAGCACGAGTGACGTGAAGCGTCCGGTGGCGGGCGCATCCCCGTGGGTGACGGTCACCGTGAGGACTCCGGACATGGCGAGAACTCCGCTGGTGGCGAAGTTCCCATCCCCGGCGAAGTTGCCGAGGCTGTAATCGATCACCCGCCCCTTATATGCCTCGATCCCTCGCAGGACGTGCGGCCCGCTTCCAATCACCAGGTCGGCTCCATCATCGACGGCGGCATGGGCGAAGACCTTGGCATTCCCACGGTCCTCGCCCACGTAGGACTCTTCGGATCCGGTCACGTGGGTGGCCGCCGTGCCCTCGGCCCCTGCGTGCATGTAGACGACCACGACGTCGGCCTGGGTGCGGGCCTGTGCAATCAGGGTCTTGGCCCCGGCCAGATCCAGCAGATTGTTGGTGTTGGAGTACGGGGCAAAGTCCACGAAGGCGACCGTCGCCGTTCCGATCTTCTGCAGGCCGATCTGGCCGGGCAGCCCGCCTTGGACGATACCGGCGCTCTGCAGCGCTGCCGTGGTGTCGGCCACACCTTGGGCGCCAAAGTCGTGAGCGTGGTTGTTGGCGCTGTTCAGCACCGTGAAGCCGGAGGACCGCAGGCCAGCAGCGAACGAAGGCGGATTGCGGAAGGCGTAGCAGTTGCTCGAAGAGGCCCCGCACTTCGATCCGGTGGCATCGGTCAACGTCCCCTCGAGGTTGGCGAAGACCACGGGAGCAGCCAGTACGGCCACCATCGGCTGGAGGTACCCGGCGGGGTCCGCCGGGACGTTCGGTGTATTCCCCAACTCCATGTCTCCGACGGCGGTGATGGTCACGGCCTGAGGTGCCGTCGTCGTCGTCGTCGGCGTCGGCTTGCCGGATCCCGAATTCGCTCCCTTGGCTGCATTGGCCTTGGCCTTCGCCTTGGCCTTCGCCTTGGCCTTCGCCTTGGCCTTAGCCGCAGATGAGGTCGCAGCAGCAACGGGGGATGATGCTGGTGTGCTCGAGGCAACTGGCATCGTGGTCACCGCGACGGCAGCAACCCCTCCCGGTGATGACCGGAGGCCGTGCACTAGGGCGTAGGCGGCCACCGAACCGGCCACGACAACCACGACGACCAGCATCACCATCGGCCGGCGGCGGTTCCCCTGCTGGCTGTGTTGGTGCCTGTGTTGGTGGCTGTGTTGGTGCCTGTGCTCGGGCCGTGAACCGTCGTCGGGGCTCACCACGGCTGCACCGTCACATCTGCCGGCTTCTGGTAGATGGTGAAGAAGTCCTTGGTGCTCGAGTAGAGGAACCGGGAGGCGATCTGGTTCGGATTGGGGACGAACAGTGTCGGCGATGCAGCCGCCGGGCCTCCATAGGTGATGTAGATCGGCCACTCCGGGTTGATGTCGAGCTGCATTGCGCGCACCGAACCGAGCTGCACCAGCAGTTGGGCCAGGCTGGCCGCCGTCTGCAAGGGGGCAGCCGCATAGATGAGGTTGCCGTGGCCGTCGATGCCCAGTCCGGTCCGCCATACCTGAGGAACGCCGTGCAGAGTTATCCCCCAAGTCGATGCCGTCTGGGCCGCCACCGTGGGAGCGCCGGCATCGACCAGGAGCGGCAGGTTCTGGCGGGCGGTGACGATCGAGGCGTCCGGCGTCGTCCCGCCAGTCCAACTGACGATGTCCACCGTCCCGTCCGTCCGGGACACCACCGTGGCCAACCCATCGATCACCGGGTCGTACAGGTTGCCGTGGGCGTAGAACCCGGCGGCCGAATCGGCCGTGTAGAACCCGGAGTTGAACGCGGCCAGCAGGGAAGGGCGGCCCGATGTCGGGATCATCTGCGGACCGCGGTCCATGCCAGCCGGGATGGTCCCTGGTCCCTTGTACCCCGGGTACAAGGCCAGCTGAGTCGAGCTGGACCGCATCCAAGCTGCGTAGGCAACGATCGTCGGGTTGGCTGGATCAGGACGGAAGGTGGTGGTCATGACCGACGGCGGGCCTGGATCCCAGGTATCTGTGGCCGTCCACGTGCCTTCGCCAGCCTGGGCCGGGGTCACGGTCGGGGTCACCGGAGGGGGGACATAGGGCGGGGCGGTCGTGGTGGTCGTGGTGGTCTTGATGCTCGTGGGCGGATCTGGGGTCGATGCCACCCGCTGCTTCGGACCCGACACACCGGAATCGGTGACCACGAATATGACGACGGCCACCACTGCGAGACCGATCAGAGGAAACAGCCTTGTACGCACTCGACGTCGACGCTCATCATCGATTCGCTTTCGATCGCCCGACAGATCGGACTGCACTTGAGCCCTGGTGCGCTGTGGCCCAGTGCCGTCAGAACCCGGGCCAGGGCCCACTCCGTCGTCGTTCATGCCCCGGTCACCCTCACGGACGAGATCGTAGGCGTGGTGCGCCCCCCACCAGGGTGCATGGCCAGATCTTCGGGCGGTACGGCCCCTGGTCCGCCCTGAAAAAGATTCCACGGGTACTGTTTCAGGCGCACAGAACATCATCGGCCGTCTGCGGGGAGCAACCATGGCCATCGAAGGACCAGACAACCTGATCGTGGTCATCCTCGACAGCCTCAATCGGCACATGCTCGGGACCTACGGTGGCACCGAGTTCGCCACCCCGTCCATCGATGCGTTCGCAGGCTCTGCGCTCCGGTTCACCGGGCACCACACCGGGTCGCTCCCATGCATGCCGGCCCGCCACGACATCCTGGTCGGGGCACTCGACTTCCCCTGGCGGCCCTGGGGTTCCATCGAGGTGTGGGAGGACGCCATCACCCGATCGCTCCGCCAGTGCGGGGTGACCACCATGCTGGTGTCCGACCACCCACACCTGTTCGAGACAGGTGGGGAGAACTACCACACCGACTTCACCGCCTGGACCTACGAGCGGGGCCACGAGAACGATCCATGGCGCACCACACCCGACCCGACATGGATGGGGACGCCGGCGCTGCCCGTCGAGCGGTCCAAGTACCACCGCCCTTATGACGACTCTCGGACATGGTTTCGCGACGAGGCGGACTATCCGGGACCTCGCACGATGCAGGCGGCAGCCGATTGGATCCGCAGCTCCGCCCCCGCGCACGGGCGGTTCTTCCTCATGGTCGACGAGTTCGACCCCCACGAGCCGTTCGACACCCCGCTCCCCTATGCCGGTATGTACAACGACGTCGACGGCGAGGCCGAGCTGGCTATCTGGCCACCGTACCTGGTCGATGCTGTGGCCAGCGGCCGCCTGAGCCTCGACCAGGCCCGCCACCTGCGGAACAACTACGGGTCCAAGCTGACCATGATCGATCACTGGTTCGGGCGCCTACTGAAATCCGTCGACGAGGCGGGGCTCACTGGGTCGACCGGCATCGTCCTCGTCACCGATCACGGCCACTACCTCGGGGAGCACGACCTGTTCGGCAAGCCGGCCGCCCCGATCTACTCGGAGTTGGGACGTATCCCGCTGCTGATCCGGTGGCCGGGGCAGGCCCCTCGTGACATCGACGCCCTCACCACCTCGGTCGACATCCACGCCACCATCGCTGACCTGTTCGGGGCCGCCGTCGGCCACCCGACCCACGGCACGTCCCTCCTGCCCCTGATCGAGGGGACGGCCACTTCGATCCGCGAACTGGCCCTGTTCGGCTACTGGGGCCGCCACGTCGGGGTGACCGACGGCAGGCACCGCTACCTGCGCGGCTGCGGGGACGAGAACCTGCCGCTGTCCATGTGGTCGAACCGCTGGTCCACCATGCCGGTCGACCCCTTCCCCGACCTCCGGCTCCCTCGGCCCGACAGCCGGGCGGTGCTGCGGACCATGCCGGGAACCGACGTCCCGGTCATCTGCCAGCCCTTCGAGGCCGGAGACACCTTGCCCTACTGGGCGCTCGGCCCCACGCCGTCTTTGTCCCACCTGTTCGACACCGCCGTCGACCCAGGCGAACTCGAGGACCGGTGCGGTGAGCAGATCGAGGCCGAACTCCTCGATGGACTGGCCGGGGCGCTGCGCTCGATCAGCGCGCCCGACGACCTCTTCGTCCGGCTTGGTATCGGCTGACTACTCACTTCGCCGTCAGCCGAGACGCCGCCGACCGACACGCCACCGACCGACACGCCACGCCACGCCACGCCACGAACGGACAGTTCAGCGGGCCCGGTTTCCCACTGGCTCCAAGCGAGCCCGCACGGCCCGAAGGTGCTCGCGCCGACCCTTGAGCCCGAGGCGGTAGGTCGGATTATCGGTGTCGGCTATCTCACTCGACAGGTCGCCAAGCGCGCCGTCGAGCAGATCGCGCAACTCGGTCACCTCGGACTCGTTCAGGACCAACTCCATGAATTCTCTCCTTGCACGCATCCTGTGCCCGCCGTTCCGGTGGGCCACGTCTCCATCTTCGGACCAGCCACGAAGAGCCGATAGGGCCGAACGTCCCATGCCTCCGCCGGGGCGGCGATTGACACCCGCGGTCTCCAGCCGATAGACGGTTGCGATGATCCTCAATGGCAAGACCGTATTGGTGACCGGGGTGGGTGGTGGTCTGGGGCGCGAATGTGCAGCTGCAGCCCTACGCGACGGGGCGAACGTGGTGATCGCGGCTCGGACCGCCGATTCCCTCGAGGCCATCGCCGC
The DNA here is from genome assembly GCA_903906055.1 of uncultured Acidimicrobiaceae bacterium. Lineage (GTDB taxonomy): Bacteria > Actinomycetota > Acidimicrobiia > Acidimicrobiales > RAAP-2 > Bog-756. Next base: position 1,165 of record CAIVIS010000058.1, on the reverse strand, counting down.
TGAACTCGACCCGACCGGTGAGCGCGTGGCGTCCAAGGTGACCGACATTACCGATGCCGACTCCTGTACCGCCCTGGTCGACCTGGCCAAAGAGCGGTTCGGCACCGTGGATGCCCTGGTGCAGGTGGCGGCGTTCGAGAACGCCTGGGGCGGTCTCTACGACCTCAAGTTCGAGGACTGGCGGGCCGCCTTCGAGACCAACGTGCTCGGAGCCATCAACGTCATCCGGCCGGCGGCTACCGCCATGAAGGAGTCCGGGGGCGGCGCCGTCGTCCTCATCGGCTCCCAGTCAATGTTCGCACCTCAGATGCCCCAGGGCGGCTACGCCGCCTCCAAGAGCGCGCTGCTGTCGGCCATGTACTACCTGTGCGACGAGCTCGGGCCGGACAACATCCGGTGCAACATGGTGATTCCGTCGTGGATGTGGGGTCCCCCAGTCGAGATGCTCATGAACTGGCGGGCCAAGAACGAGGAGAAGACGGTGGAAGAAGCACTGAACGATGTCGTGGGTACGTTCCCACTGCGTCGGATGACCGAGGACGGCGAGGTCGCCGATGTGGTCGCCTTCTTCGCTTCCGACCGGGCCAAGGCCGTCACCGGCCAGTACCTGCTGGTCAACTCCGGCGAGATGTTCCGGTGAGCGCCCCCAAGCGTGTCGTCGTCTGGGGCACCGGGTTCGTCGGCAAGATGGTCATTCCCGAAATCCTGGCCCATCCCGGCTTCGAACTGGTCGGGGTCGGCGTGTCCAACCCGGACAAAGTGGGCGTCGACGTCGGTGTCATCTGCGGCATCGACCCCATCGGCATCACCGCCACCGATGACATCGAGGCCCTCATCGCCCTTGCTCCAGATGCGCTGGTGCACTACGGGCCCACGGCGGCCAAGGCCGATGTCAACATCCGCCAGATCGGCGCCTTCCTGCGGGCCGGTATCGATGTCTGCTCGACGGCCATGACTCCGTGGGTCTGGCCCCACATGACCAAGAACCCCCCGTCATGGATCGACCCCATTACCGAGGCATGCAGCGACGGCGGCGCCTCGTGCTTCACCACCGGGATAGACCCTGGATTCGCCAACGACCTCTTTCCCATGACGCTCATGGGGCTGTGCAGCGAGGTGCGCCAGGTGCGGGCCCTCGAGATCCTCGACTACATCAACTACGAGG
>CAIVIS010000057.1 GCA_903906055.1 uncultured Acidimicrobiaceae bacterium | reverse complement strand
CCGTCGTCGCGGAAGGCCCATGCGCCGATGAGGAGTCCGACAGCCACGATGACCACGATGGTGACCAGCGGGCCCCACTGGGCACTGCCCAGACCGTAGAGCTCGACTCGGGGCCACACCACGTTGACGACAGTGGCGGCCGTGAAGGCGAGCGCGATGACCAGCAGCGGTGTGCCCCAGCCACCAAGGGACCACGGACCCGGGGTCCACCGCTTGGCACTGCGGGCCCGGAGGGCACCGAACACCGGCAGCAGATAGGCGATCATCAGCGCGGCCAGTGCCGAGGCGTACAGGTCCTGCTTGATGTTGGCGCTCGAGACGAACGGCAGGAGGGCCGCACCCACACCGACCAGAACGATGGCCTTGACCGGGAGCCGGTGCTTGGTCGACAGGGTGGAGAAGAAGCCGCTGGCCGGGAACTCGCGGTCGCGGGCACTGATCCACACCGTGCGGGACGAGGCCATGACGGCGATGACCACCACGGCGAAGTAGGCCAGGACGGTCAGGTAGCCGACGATGTGCCCGGCTGATGAGCCGAGCTCGATCTGCACTGAGCCGGCCGGGTCCAAAATCTGAGCCACGGTCGTCGGATAGGAGAGGAACAGGGCGGCACTGGTATAGAGGACCAGTGCGGCTGCAGCGATGTACGACCACACGATGGCCTTGGGGACGCTGCGCTCCGGGTCTTCGACCTCTTCGGCCACCTCGGCCGGCATTTCGAAGCCCCGCAGGACTCCGGTGGCGGCTGCTGCAGCCAGCAGACCACCGGTCACCCACGCCCAACCGTGGGCACCGTTGGCCGAGGAGTGGAACAGATCACCCACGCCGTGGTGGCGATGGGAGATGAGCAGCATGGTGCTGACCACCAGGCAGGTGACCACGGTGATGGCGGCCACCACGACAGCGAAGATCTTGAGCACGCTGCGGGTGATGGCGTTGATCAGGGTGGCCACGACCAGGAGTCCGACGCACAGCAGGTCGATGGACATCGAGGTGGGGCGGGCATGGCCGAACAGGACCAGCAACTTCTGGCTGGCGCTGTAGCTGACGTAGGAGGCGAGGACGCCATAGGCGCAGATGTACAGCCAGGCCGTCAGCCAGCCGGTGCGGGGGCCGATCAACTGGCGCGACCAGACGGCGACCGAGCCCTCGAGGGGGAACCGGGAGGCCAGTTCGCCGAAGACCAGAGCGATGATCAGGGTCAGGGCGAGGATGATCGGAAAGAGCATCCACGAGCCCAGACCAGCGACCAAGATGGCCGTGGGCACGACGGCGAAGATGGCCATCGGCCGGAGGCTGACCAAGGAGAGCGCTCCCGAGGTGAAGGTGGTGAACCCACCTCGCAACGATCGGGCGTCACGGTGGGTGGCGTGCTGATGGGAGGTGCTCATTCGGTGCTCCTGAGGGTGGTCAGTGGTTCAGTGGAGGGACGGGCGACGGGGGCGATGGGATGCGCTGGCTGTGACCCGTTGGGGCCATCGGCGGCCGAGACGCTTCCAGTCTCGGGCAGCATACTTATGACACCTAGAACGTGTGGGTATGGGCAGAGTCACCAGAAAAGTCGTTGAGCCGTCCGCTAGCGCCCGGCAGCGCCACTCAGGCTCGAATGCTAGTCTGTGGTCGTGGTGCCACGAACAACGAATGATTTGGCGGGCTTGGATGGGGCACTGAGTCATGCCGGGGTGGTGGCCCGCCCGCTCGAAGGCGGCCAGGTGGAAGTGGCGGGTACCTCGTTTGCCGTCGACCAGCGGAAGGTCGTGCGCGAGAGCGATGCGATGCTGATGGCCCACCTGCTCGAGATCGCCGGATATAGGCCGACGTTTGTCATTGCTGACCGGATCTCTGAAGCGGCCCGAGTGGAACTCAGCCGGGCTGGAATGGCGTGGTGGGACCGCCGTGGACACCTGTGGATCCGGTGCCCAGGGCTATATGTCAACGCTGCAGTGCCGGCCGGGGCCCTTCCACTGCGCCGCAGGGTTGTCAGTGTCTTCCGAGGGGCGGGCCTCGACGTTGCGCTCGCCTTGCTGTCTGACCCCGTTGGCCATCGAGGGGTCCATGAACTTGCCAGGATGATCGACCGCTCTCCTGGAAGGGTGTCGGAAATCCTGACGGAGCTCCGGTCGCAGGGTCTGGTCGACGCGGACAACAGCCCCATCGTCCCCGAGCTCTTCTGGGTTCTGGCGGAAGAGTGGAAACCTCGCTGGACGCCACTGCCAAACGTACCAATGCTCGAGATACCGGACCGGGTTCGACTCAGTGGAACCCAAGGTGCACTCGCTCTGGGTGCTCCGATTGTGACCGGGGGCGAGGGTTCACCCCCCCATCTCTATGTCGCCGACGACAGTGAGCTCGCAACGGTGCAGGGCATCTTCGGGACTCTGCCTGGGGCCACAGCGAGCGTGGTCGCCGTCTGCCCGTCACGTTTCGGCTTCACGTGGGGATCGACGACTCGTTCCGACGGGGTCATGCTGGCGAATCATCTGGTCATTGCCCTCGACCTCGCCAAGGACCGAGCGCGAGGACGAGAGTCCCTCGACCGCTGGAACCCATCGGGCTTGTCACGTGTCTGGTGAACTCCGGTTGTCTCATGGTGGAGCAGTTCCGTTGGTCACCTCACTTTCTGCTCTCACCGAGATGGTTCCGATCGATGACTTCGCGGTGATCGGAGGACTTGCAGTGCTGGCGCGCCTTGAAGGAGCGCATCGGGTCACAGACGATCTGGACACGGTGGCAACCCAACGCGGCGATGCGATGTCGGGCGTCGAGGCAGTACTGGTGCCACCAGGTCCCGACGGATTCCTCATCGGGACCAAGGTGGACTGCATTTCCGTAGGCGACGTAGCCGCTGCCGATCTGGCGTTCTCTTCACTGCCCGAAGACGATCAGGACAGGGTGTTCGTCTTGTGCCACCGTTGGGCGCTCGACACAGCAGAAGTCGTGACGGTGAGTGCTGAGCAAGCAGGAGCCGTCGTAGTGCGTGTCCGCTGCCGATTCGCCATCCCGGGCAGCCTGGTAGCGATGAAGCTGCAGTCTGCGCCGCGGCGCAAGGGGGCCACGATCCACAAGGCCGGTGGTGACTATCTGGACATCTTCCGTCTGGCATCGCATCCGTCACTGACAGATTCGATCGCCAGCTCGCTGCGTATGGCACCTCACGATCTCTCTTCGTGGTGCCGACAGGAGATCCAACGCAGCATGATCGATGAGGCAATGCGGACGGTGGGAGTGATCGTCCGGTCCGGCGTCGGGGAGTTGGGTGTCCCCACGGCGGTCCAACTGCAGCGGACGGGGCTGGCACTTATCGAGCGCATCGACCGGAAGCGCTGAGCCATCGGCTT
>CAIVIS010000056.1 GCA_903906055.1 uncultured Acidimicrobiaceae bacterium | reverse complement strand
TTTACCCCTCAGACTTCCCCTTTTGGGCGAGGTCGGCCCTCCGACAACACAAAGTCCCAGTCCAGAAACTGGTTCTGAACTGGGACTTCTCCTGGTGGGCCGTGCGGGACTTGAACCCACGACCCCTTGCGTGTCATGCAAGTGCGCTACCAACTGCGCCAACGGCCCGTGAGTCACGACGTTACCACTCGCTCCCCGGTGTACCTGCCGGAAACAGCAGATTCGTCCCAGCAACCAAAGACCAGCCCAATGTCATTGCCACTCCCCTGCCAGCCCCCGCTACCCCCCCCCGCTACCCCACAGGTTCAGATAACGCCGCTGGCATCGACCGCTCGAGTGCGTTCCAGCCCCCAAGGTCGTTCTTGCGTTCTGCCTCGGCTGCGTGGCCGCCACGAAGACCGAACAGCCGTTTGGCGTAGAGCAGATATGCCGCCACCAGCACATTGACCGCGAAAGCAACGAGCTTGAACACGCTGACCTTCAGCACCAGTTCGTAGATCTCATAGGGGATGAGCAGCGTGGTGACGATGAACGTCAGGTACTCGGCCCATCGCCGGTTGAACCAGAGTCCGACCGCCTCCACCCCCTCGAGACATGCGTAGGCCACGAATATGGCCGCCAGAACGAACAGATGAGTCGGCGTGTATTCGAACGCCTTGCGCAGATAGCCGAGCACTCCTCTTACCTTGGCGGCCGCCACGCCTCCCCCGTTGAGCGCGTCCATGATGTTGGCGTAGTCCTGATGCAGGGTCTTGTTGTGAGTGGCGAAGGTAAGGAACGCAGCCGCCAAGAGCAGCAGCCCCACCACATGCACGACGCGGTCGACAGCGATGAGACGAAGGACGTAGCGGTCACGGAGCGCTGGGCCCCGCAACGGAATTTCGATCTCCTCACGCGCCGGCACGCGCTCATGGCTCGGATCCTCTGGGATCGTCACAGGCAGCCAGGCATCGCACCGCAGGCACCGGCACCAACGGAGCGCATCCAACTCGCGCACGACGATGGAGTCGTCAGGCGTGACGACCGCGGCGTTCTCACCCACCAATACATGGCCGTTCCAGGCACAGGTGAGAAGTTCGTACCGGTTGTCCGGGCGTTTCGTTCCTGACACAGGATCACCATAGGCTGACATGGGGCACGACCTAGGAGCATGCAGTCATGAACAAGGACAGCGCCGACCATCTGGCCGAGATCGAACAGCAGGGCTACACCATCGTCGAAGATGCCATCGACCTAGGCCTCATCGACGCCCTGGTTGACGACCTCGATCGCCTCGAGCGCGACCTCGGGATCACTCCGGCCGCAAACGCGTTCGAAGGCACGAAGACAACCCGCGTCTACAACCTGCTGGCCCACGGGCCACTGTTTGCCCAAATACCCGTCCATCCGAGGATCCTGCCGATCTGCGAGGGCGTGCTCGATACCGGCCTCCTCGTCTCCTCGCTCTCTTCCATCGCCATCGGCCCAGACGAAACCCCGCAGCCCGTGCACGCCGACGATCAGATCCTGCCGCTCCCCAAGCCTCACCCGGCCACGGTTTGCAACACCATGTGGGCACTGACCGACTTCACTGAGGCCAACGGTGCCACCCGAGTCATCCCGGGGTCGCATATGGCCGACCACTCCCCCGACCTCACCCAGCCCTACGAGACCGTTGCTGCCCAGATGACCAAGGGAAGCGTGCTCGTCTGGCACGGCAGCCTGTGGCACGGCGGCGGCGCCAACACCACGTCGCAACGACGAATAGGGATCGCCATGAACTACTGCGCCGGCTACATCCGCCAGCAGGAGAACCAGCAACTGGGCCTAGAGCGCGAGACGGTGCGGAACTTCCCCCGCCGCCTCCAAGAGCTCGTGGGCTACGGCATCTACCGGGGGCTCATCGGTCACATCGACAAGCAGATCCCGGCCAATGTCCTGCTCGAGTCGCCCGGCGATCCCCGACTGCTGTGGGACCTGGCTGCCCCGGCGGACGGGTGACCCCGGCGAACACACGAGCACAGCGAGCACGCCACCCCGGCGCGCACGCGACCCCTCTGGCGTCGCAGGCAGCTCAGCCCGCCGGCCATAGATCTTCAGGTTCCCGTCCCTTCGTCTCCGGCAGGCACCAGAACAGCCCTGCGGCTGCCATGACCGGCAGGAACGTGACTATGGCGGCCACAGTGAACCGATCACCGGCATCTGCGAGCGAGCCGAACACGACCAGACCGACTGATGCCCCCAAGACCCCGGCCACCAGCCACCACCCGGCCACCGAGGCTCGCACCGATGTGGGGAAGAGCTCGTTCACCAGCGCACCACCGGCTGGGGCGAACACCCCTCCGGCCAAGACCCCCAGGATGTATCCAGCGGCCAAGGCGGGCTTCCCTCCGCTGTAGGCCAGAACTGCGAACACGGCGATGCCGACCATTCCCAGTGCTCCCGTGGGTCGGCGCCCCATCCGGTCGGCCAGCCAACGGCCCACCAGCAATCCCACCAGGCCAGCGGCACCGGCTGTCACCACCATGGCTGCCGTCAATGAGCCCGACAGATGCAGCACGTTCTGGGCATAGATGAACACGAACGTGTTGGCCGGCCCAGTGATGACCGACACGGTGAAGGCGAGCACGACAACAATGGCCAACCTCCGACGGAACCGGACAGCTACCGCGCCAAGCACCGGGACGGGATGGTCGTGCGCCGCCTCGGCCGCCACGAACCGGTCCGGTTCACTCACCCACCGAGCGATGAGGGGGACGGCCAGCAGGGGTACGGCCGCCAGACCCACCACGCCCCGGAACCCGAGGAGAGAAGAAGCGAGGCTATGGATGATTGCGGTCAGGCCGGCACCTACCCCATAGCCAGCGACCACCAGAGCCACTGCCCTGGCCCGGTCCTTGGTCGACGTCTGCTCGGCCGCCACTACCTGGGCCAGCGCGTTGACGGCACTCAGGAACGGTCGACCCAGGGCGAAGATGACGACGAACCACCAGTAACTCGGGCTCACCGCCGATGCTGCCGTGATACCGAGTCCAGCCACCACCGTGATCAGGAGCATCGTGCGTCGGCCGAATCGGTCAGCCAACCCGGTCAGCGGCAGAGCGAGGAGGGACGCCAGTCGGATCACCGCCAGCCCGGCACCCAATACCGATGCCGACAGTCCGGCCTGGTCAGCAATGGTGGCGCCATCGGTGATCCGGCCGAAGTCCCGAGCCACGTCCCCTAGGGCGGCGACCACTCCGAACTGGCCGAACCCGGCCGCGGCGGCGGCTAAGACGACGCCGAGGACGGCCCGGTCGTGCCACGAGTGAAGGCGGAGCACAGGCTTCAACAAGTGCCGGCCAGGATCTGCGGCGCACGTCCGGTCGGGTCTACTTGGAGTCCAGGCCGGAAAAGTCCTTCGATGCGCATAATGCAGACATCGCTGCCCCGGCGCCGAACTGTCAACCGGTGCGTCATAGTGCCCACATGCACAGTGTGCACCACCGGACCGACCACCGGACCGACCACCGGACCGACCACCGGACCGACCACGGGACCGACCACGGGACCGACCACGGGCAGTCCGACCAATAGATACCGCATGTCATCGCAATGGCTGGTTGCACATACAGACGCCAATTCAGTGATGAATAACCGACTGCGAGGTGCGAAAGATAATTTAATAGTCATAGGGGTGCACACTCCCATGGGTAGGGGGAATACCCCCGATAGCCGCATGCAGTAACCTGCATTTCTGTCGTAGTGCTTAGTGCGCTGTGACGTCTGTTCATTTTGGTTGCGGGACCGATGAAATCTTCGGCAATGGCTCTGGTCGAACCAGTCGTTCCAGGCCGGACCTTCTGTGAGTTCCCGTGCCGCACTAGGAAGGAGCATCTGGATGGCCCCCGATGTAGTCCCCATCACGGTGGTCTTGGCCACCGACAGCTTCCTGATCGGCGACGGACTGGCGTCACTACTCGCGGACACCGAAGACATCACCGTCGTCGGCAGAGTACGAGACCACGAGGAGTTGGTTCGAGCCGTCGAGGAACTCACCCCGGACGCTGTCATCATCAGCATCCGCACCCCCGTCATCTCGACCATGGCCACCATTACCGCGGCGCGCCATCTGCGCGAGGACTTCCCCGGCATGGGCATCGTGGTGATCTCAGACCGGGGCAACGGCTTCGCCCTCGAGCTACTGCGAGGTGGAGCGGCAAGGATCGCCTACCTGCTGGACGAACGGTTGACCGGCATGGACGCGGTACTGGGCGCACTGCGTGAAGTGCGATCCGGCCAGAGTGTCCTCGATCCCAGCATCGTCGACTCGCTCATCCATCGGCGCGACGGCCTCGCCATCGACGATCTGACCATCCGAGAGGTCGACGTCCTCGAGTTGATGGCCCATGGCCTGTCCAACCGGGGCATCGCCGACGAGTTGCACCTATCGGTGAAGGCAATCGAGAAGCACGTAACGACGATCTTCCGAAAGCTGGGCCTCACTAGCCAGAGCCTCATCGACCGACGGGTCACCGCTGCACTCATTTTCACTCGGGCGGAGACCAGCCCGCTCAATACCCCAGAGCGAACCTAGGTCGTAGAACTGGCCGGGGTTGGCCATGTTTCCATGTCAGCCACCGATGGAATCCGACTGATGGCACAGGGGCGACATGCCGCTGCATTGTGGGCACTTCGGATCTGAGCAGGGTCTGACGTCCACCATCGAAAGAGCGGGGGCCTCCAAGATCTAGGGATCTGACACCTCAAGTCCCTGGAGAGCCCCCGTGAAGCAAGACCCTACGCGC
>CAIVIS010000055.1 GCA_903906055.1 uncultured Acidimicrobiaceae bacterium | reverse complement strand
GGCGACCTGATCGCCACCTGCGTCAGTCCGCACGGCCGGAACCGGGCCGTCGGGGAGCAGCTGGGCAAGGGCCGCAAACTGGCCGACATCCTGGCCGAAATGCACATGGTGGCCGAGGGAGTGAACACGGCCACTGTTGCCCTCGAGTTGGCGGAGCGGCACGGACTCGATCTCCCCATCTGTCGGATGATCGACAAGGTGGTGAAGGGGGAGATGGAGCCCGTCGACTCCTACTGGGGACTCACCCCAGCCGGCCACGAAGCGGAGCCCGGTTAGGACCCTGCGGGGGTAGGGGCGGGGGCGGGGGCGGGGGCTGGGGCGGGAGCAGCACCAGCGCGTTCAGCTGCTGCAAACGCAACGGCGGGGTGGAACTGCCACTCACCTAGTCGCCGTTCGATGGTCGACCGGTCGTGGCCGGCTGCGGCTAGGCCGTCGGCCAGACGTTGGGCTCGAAGGCGCATCTGCTCCACCTCGGGCAGGCGCTGCTCGATCAACCACCGCTGGTGGCTCCGCTGGAGGGATTCGGGCAGCCGGCTCAGGTGACGGAGCGGAAGCGGCGGGATGTGGGATCGCACGGCCAGCTCACCGGGTCCGTGAGGGCGTGCCAGCTCAAAGGTGACGAGCCGGGCCAGCGCCCGTCGAAACGGCGAGTTCTTCCCCATCTTGTCGCCAAGCCCCAGCGACCGTGCCGTTTCGGGCAGGTGGAGGTCGAAGCCGTCTCCGTGAATCTCGAGTCCGTAGTGGAGTCGCCGTAGAAGCCACGTGGTCGACGGGCCGATGATCCCCAACCAGTAGAGCTCCACGTACCGGCTGCAGGGATGGAGCCCGTGGGGGTCGGCCACCGGGTCCACCCACTGCACGATGCGCAGCGTGGGGCCCTCTGGCATCTGCTGAGGGGCCGCACCGGTGGGGCGGCCGGTGATGGGGTAGATCGGTCGAGGTGGCGGAGGGATGGTGGTGGGTGGCGGCGGGATGGTGCGGGGAGTGGACGGGATGACGGTGGGCATGGACATGGCTTGCTCCTAGGGGTCGGGACCCGAAGTGCCCATGTGGGCCGGGTCGAGGGGACCCATGGAGCGTGCCGGTCCGTGCTTGCCCGGGACCTTGCCGAGTACCTGGCCGGGCTATTTGGACGCGCTGCTGGTTCCCAACAGAGCCACAGCAAACGGGATCGGGCGTCGCTTACCAGCGGCCCCGATGGACGGTGTCGTCGACCGTGCGCTTGGCGCGGGAAGCGGAAGGCGATGGCGGGTCGGGCTTGGCCGCCTCGCCTAGGAGGACAGCACCGAGCCAGCGCATGCCGACCGGCACGCCGAGGGCTTCCTTGAGCGCCGCCTCTCCTCGGAAGTTGCCCAGGAAGGCCGCCCCGATGCCCCGATCGGCCGCGGCCAGCAGGAGGGTCATGACGGCAAAGGAGGCATCGACGTGCCAGTAGGGAACGACCCACTCGACCTCGGCGCCATCGGCCCGCACCTTGTCAGACTCCTGGTAGCGCTCCACGTAGGCGTCCGGATCGCTGAAGGGGAGCACGATGACCGGCGCTCGGGACATGCCCTCGAACCGCCGTGATCGCGCCCGCCAGGCGGCATCCGTGGTGGTGTCCCAGTAGGCGTCCGTCTCGGAGGGGCCCTCGAGCACCACCAACTCCCGGCCCTGGGTGTTGCCGGCCGATGGGGCGCGCAAGGCTTGGGCCATCAGGTCATCGATCACGGCCCGCTGCAGGGGAGCCCCGGTGAAGTTCCTGGTCATGCGCCGTCGCCGGATGGCCTCGCTCAACTCCATGGGGCGCACGCTACCGCCGACATCAGTTGGGTCCGGGCAGCGTGGGGTTTCGGGCAACGACGCCACCGAGGTGAAGTTCTGCGTCATCGATGAAGCGCTTGTCGGCCTCCCTCGGCCTCGTTAGGGTCGCAACATGGACGGATCGTCAGCCTTCTCGCGCAGAGCACTGCTGGGTGGCGCGGTGGCCGGTGCCGCCGCTTTGGGATTGGGGGCGTGCTCGACCTCTTCGTCCTCGTCCTCGTCGAGTGCGCCGACCACGCCGTCGACCAAGCCGTCGACCACCACCATGGGCCCCGGCGACCGGCCCGATCCGAGCATGCCTGCCGGCACCGACCTGCTGCCGCTCATCAAGAACATCGTGGTGGTCATGATGGAGAACCACTCCTACGACAACGTGCTGGGCATGCAGCAGGGCCGGGGCGAGGGGCTCACCCTCGACAAGCGTGGCCATCCGACGGCGGTGAACCCGTGGCCGGTGTCGTCGGCCATCCCGCCCCCGGGCCCGGGCAAGG
>CAIVIS010000054.1 GCA_903906055.1 uncultured Acidimicrobiaceae bacterium | reverse complement strand
GCGGTAATGGCCACGATCCTGGCGTCGGCTTCAGCGTGGATGAGGAGTGCCCGGGTGAACGCGTGGGTGTAGGTAGTGACCGGGACATCGGGTGCGATGTCGGCGCCACCGATCGACAGGGATGCGTTCTGTAGGGCCGATTCGACGGCGGCGATGACATCTGAAGGAGCGTCGGGGCCATCGAGTGCCGGTCCCTGGACGGCCGCAACTTTCACCTTGACGTCATGGAGCCGCTGGACGTCATCGTCTTCGGCCGGGGCGTAGCCCTGGCCCTTCTGAGTCAGCACATGGACGACGATGGGGCCCGGCCACTCTGCGGCCTTGGCCAGCGCCTGCTCGGTGCCGGCGATGTCGTGGCCGTCGATGGGGCCGACGTAGCGGATCCCGAGTGCCTCGAAGAAGGTGTGGGGCGTGACCACCTCGCGCAGCGCACTGGTGAGGCCGTGGATGCCCGAATAGGCGAGTTCGCCCACGCCGGGTAAGTCTCGGAGGATGGTGCGCACGCGTTGGCGGGCCTGCACATAGGCCGGACTGAGCCGCAGATGGGTGAGGCTGAGCGACAACTGGGAGACCGTGGGGGCATAGGAGCGACCGTTGTCGTTCAAGACGATGACCACCCGCTTGCCCGAGTGGCCCAGATTGTTGAGGGCCTCGTAGGCCATGCCGCCGGTGAGGGCTCCGTCGCCGATGACGGCCACGACCTTGCGCTCGCTGCCCTGGAGCTCCAGGGCAGTCGCCATGCCGTGGGCGTAGCTCAAGATGGTCGAGGCGTGGCTGTTCTCCACCCAGTCGTGCTCGGACTCGGTCCGGCTCGGATAGCCCGAGAGGCCGTCCTCTTGGCGCAGGTGGGTGAAGGCATCTCGACGGCCGGTGACCAGCTTGTGCACGTAGGCCTGGTGGCCGGTGTCCCACAGGAGCAAGTCACGGGGCGAGTCGAACGTGCGATGGAGGGCGAGTGTGAGCTCCACTACGCCCAGGTTGGATCCGAGGTGGCCACCCGTGGCGGTGACAGCGCCGACGATGAACTCCCGGATCTCCACGGAGAGCTGGGCGAGCTCGTCCGGGTTCAGCGAACGGAGGTCGGTGGGGCTGTCGATGTGTTCGAGGATCATGTTCAGCGTGGGCCTTTGCTCTCAGGCTACCAGCGCGGGCCAGGCTGCACTGCCGCCCTGGACCGGTCTCTAGGAGTCCCATCGACCAACTTGGCTGACGTTCCTAGCGGCAACTTGGCTGACGTTCCTAGCGGACGTTGTCGAGGAAGGTGTTCCTGTCCACGATGACCCGGACCAGCTTGCCAGCGGCCACCAGGCCGCCACCCTCTGATACGGACAGGGTGAAGACCAGTCGCCGGCCCTCGATGCGGTCCAGCGTGGCTTCAGCCCACACCGTTCCTCCGACTCCGACGGGCACTAGGTGGTCGAACTGCAGCCGTTTGGCCACAGTGGTCCCGTTCTTGGGCAGGTGCCCCTCGATGGCCAGGCAGCTCGCCTCCTCGCACAGGGCAACCAGGCGGGGGGTGGCCAGCACCGGCACTGACCCCGATCGGAAGGCCTCGGCGGTGTCCTCCTCGGTCACCACGAGTTCGATTCGGGCAGTCAGTCCGGTGCGGGGGGCCACGACGGTACGCTACGCGACGGACACCGGGGTCGGCCACCCGGCTCGAACCGGTCACAATCGACGCGAAGCCGCATGGCCACGCGTACGAGTAGCAGAGTCAGAGCAGTAGAGGCCAAGTAGCGGACCTGAGGAGGACGTCGTGATCGAAACCCCAGTACTGGAGCGGGTGCTCTCCGAAGCACTGCGCAACGGCGGAGAGTTCGCCGAGATCTTCGCCGAGGACAAGGTGAACTCGTCGGCCATGCTGGACGATGGCCGTGTCGAGGAGCTCTCGTCGGGACGCGACCGAGGTGCAGGCATCCGAGTCGTCTCGGGGGAGACCACCGGGTTCGCCCACACCGCAGATCTGACGGAACGCGGCCTGATGCGGGCAGCCGAGGCGGCATCGGCAGTGGCTCGCAGCGGGGGAGGGGGCACCCGGACGGTCTCCTCTGGTGCACTGACCGGTTCGGCGTCACCGTCGATGGACGGACGCGCCACTCCCACCACCGGATCCAAGGCCGATGCGCTGGAACTGCTGCAGCGGGCCGATGAGGCCGCCCGGGCTTCGGGTGCCGGCATCTCTCAGGTCCAGGCTGGGTTCGGCACCTCGACGAGGCGGGTACTGATCGCCAACTCGGAGGGACTGCTGGCCGGCGACGAGGCCGCCCGAACCAGGTTCTCGGTGTCGTGCGTGGCCCTCGGCGACACCGGCATGCAGACCGGATACGAAACGGCCGCCCGCACGCTCGGCTTCGAGCTCTTCGACGAAGTATCCGTAGAGGAGCTGGCCCGCACCGCCGCCGCCCAGGCGTTGGCCAAGTTGGCAGCTCGGCCGGCCCCCTCCGGTGAGCTCCCCGTGGTGCTGGCCGGCGGGAGCGGCGGCATCTTGTTCCACGAGGCGTGCGGGCACGGACTCGAGGCCGATCACATCGTCAAGAACGCATCGGTCTACACCGGAAAAGTGGGCCAGCAGGTGGCCAGCACCCTGGTCACCCTGGTCGACGACGGCACCATCGGGTCGGAGTGGGGCACGTTCGGCGTCGACGACGAAGGCCGGCCGGCTCAGCGCAACGTGCTCATCCAAGACGGCATCCTGACCGACTACCTGTGGGACTACCTGCGGGCACGCAAAGAGGGCCGCCTGTCCTCGGGCAACGGCCGCCGTCAGTCCTACCGGGACCTTCCCATGGTGCGGATGACAAACACGTTTCTGCTGCCTGGGACGGACGATGCTGACGAAATCGTCGCCCAGACCCAGCGCGGGGTCTACGTGGCCAAGCTCGGCGGCGGACAGGTGAACACCACCACCGGGGACTTCGTGTTCGGCACGACCATGGCCTACCTGATCGAGGACGGCGTCATCACCGAGCCGTTGCGCGATGCCAACCTGATCGGCAACGGCCCCGAGATCCTCCAGCGCATCGATGCCGTGGCCACCGACTTCTCGATGACGCCCGGCACCTGCGGCAAGGACGGACAGAGCGTGCCGGTCGGCTGCGGCCAGGCCACCATGCGCCTTTCCGGCGTCACTATCGGAGGGACAGCAGAGTGAGCACCACGACAGAAGAGACCAACACTGCCGGTCGAGCGTCAGCGGGCGACCCTGAAGCGCTACTGGCCCTGGCTGAGCGGGTAGCGGGCTGGGCCCGCTCGGGCGAGGAGATGGAGGTCTACGTAGCCCGTGGCACCGAGACCGAGGTCCGGGCCTACGAGGGCGAAGTGGAGTCACTCACTTCGGCAACCTCGGCGGGCATCGGCATCCGGGTCATCGTCGACCACCGGTTGGGCTTCGCCTGGGCCGGTTCGCTCGACGAGTCGGTCCTGGGCGAGACACTGGCGGAGGCCAGGGACAACGCCGTCTTCGCTACCGCAGATGAGCATGTGCAGTTGGCCGTTCCCGACGGTGTGGCTGCGGTGCCGATCGACCTGTGGGACGAGCGCTTGGAGTCGGTGCCGACCACGAGGAAGATCGAATTGGCGCTCGCTCTCGAGGCCCAGGCCCGCGGGGCCGATCCCAGGATCCGCCAGGTCAGCTCGGCCGATTACGGGGATGTGGCGGCCGAGTCCGCCCTGGTGTCGACCACCGGGATCCGCTCATCCACCCGAAAGACATCGGGGTATCTGTCGGTCGGAGTGATCGCTGGCGAGGGCGATGCCAGTCAGACCGGGGGCGGCTTCAGTGTCGGCCGCGGCTTCGACGGACTCGATCCGGAACGTGCCACCACTGATGCCGTCAGCCGCGCTGTGCGTCTACTCGGGGCCGTCAAGGGTCCCTCAGGCCGTTCGACCATCGTCTTCGACCGGAGAATGGCCACGACGCTCCTGTCGATCGTCTCGTCGGCCCTGTCCGGTGAGGCAGTGGCCAAAGGACGCTCGATCTTTGCTGGACGGGTGGGCGAGCAGGTCGGCCACCCAGGACTCACATTGGTCGACGACCCGACCGACCCCCGTGCCTATGGCGCCGCGGCATACGACTCCGAGGGTCTGGCCTGTAGGCGGAACGCTCTCATCGAGGGCGGTGTCCTTCGTGGATTCCTGTACGACACGGTGTCGGGGTCGAGGTCGGGTGTGGCCTCCACCGGATCTGCCGTCCGCGGTGGCTATGCCGGAACCCCGGGACCCGGGTGTCGTGCGCTGACTCTCGCCCCCGGACCCGAGGGCTACGACGAGGACGGGGTGCTGGCCGCGGTCGGAGAGGGGCTCTTCGTCCAGTCGATGACCGGCGTCCACTCCGGGGTGAACCCGATCAGCGGCGACTTCTCCGTAGGGGCGGAAGGTCTCATGATCCGCGACGGCAAGTTGGCCGAGCCGGTCCGTGAGATCACCGTGGCCTCCACCCTGCAACGCATGCTGCTGTCCTTGGTGGCAGTGGGAGCCGACGTCGAGTGGCTGCCCGGTATCGCTGCCGGCCAGACCCTGGCCATTGGCGATATGCAGATCAGCGGCGTCTAACCCCGCGCCACAACCCAATCTGCAGGACCGGTTCCGACTACTTGTTGGAGGCCTGGGCCGCCTTGGCCTTGGTGCAAGTGGCTAGGGCGTTCGGCGTCGAGGTGTAGTAGATCGAGCCGGTGATCTGCAGGTTGTAGGGGCCGTTGGACGGCGACGTTTGCTGGCCGCCGACCCACAGGGGTGGCTGGGTAGCACTAGCTGCGCCAGTTGCGCTGCTCGACGACGAACCGCCTGACGCTGACGTGGACGCCGCACCGAAGGCCAGGACGAACTTTTGGATCACGAACAACCGGGGGAAGTTGTCGAGGCCGTTGACGAAGGCAGTGATCTGTCCGTAGTTCCCCTGGACGGTCAATGTGGTGGGAACGGCCGTCACCCCGGCGGTGGCCGGAACCCCGGCGGTGGGCCGGGCGGCTGAGGCCGCAGCGGGGGCGAAGCCGCTGAACTGGGCCAGGCTGACCCCCGATGAAGCGGCTAGGTCGTTGAACTGGACCTCGAAACTCGACTCCTCGGCATCGAGGTCGGTGGGGCTCTGGACCGATGGGATCTCCGTGGTGATCTTCTCGAGGTCGGCGCAGTTGGACGAGAGCTTCTGTCCCTCGGACTGCAGTGCGGTTAGCCGGGCCTGCAACGTCGATTCCTGGACCTGCAGCTGTTCGGTCTCGACCTTGAGGCTGGCCACCTTGGCATTCTGCGGGGAGATCAGTACCACCCAGAGGAGGATGGCGACCACGAGAGCTCCACCAGCGATGAGCAACGGCATGCGGTATTCGCGGATCGTGTTCATTTCAGGCTCGCATTCTTGATGAGACTGGCGTTCGGAGTGATCGACACGTTGAAGGGGAACGAGATGGAAGAGTCGGGGTTGACCGTGGTCGCTCCCTGCAACGGGTTGGCGAAGTACTGAGACTTCGACACCGCGTTGATCCAGGCAGCCGAGATGGACAGGCTCGGACCCGGACCGGTCACCTGGAGGTTGATGGTTCCGATGGCGGCGGACTTGGTGTCGGACTTGGCGCCGGGCGCAGGTGCTGTCGTCGAACCGGCCACTGCGGTCAGCTGCGATCCGTCGAAGGTCTGCACCGCTGCGTTGGCCGGCGTGATGCTGATCAGGCTGTTGAGCGTCAGCGGCCAGTCGACGGCAGAGTTGAGCACCGATGCCCTTCGGGCCAGACCCTTGGTGTAGGCGTTGTTAGCCGCCACCACCAGGTCGTACTTCGGTACCTGGGCGTTGAGTGTGGTGATGTTGGCCTGGAGATCGTTGACGTCGCTCTGGGCGTTGTGGACCTGGAGGAACTTCCAACCACCGAAGAGAACCAGGAGGGCGATCACCACGATGGAACCGATCAGGGTCCGTTCCTGGATCCGCTTCAGCTTGGCCTTCTGCGCTACTTCGGGTGGGAGCAGGTTGAACTTCTTGACTGCCTTGTCGGGCTCCGACAGCGCCAGGCCGATCGGGGTTGCCAGCACAGGGGCTACTTCGCCAGCCTGCTCGGGGGTGATGTCGAGCTTGGTGAGGTCCAGGCTGACGAGCGGCGAACCGATGCGCACCGGAATTTGCACCTGCTCCTCGAGCATGGCGATCAGTCCACTGAGTTCGGAGCCTCCACCGGTGACGAGCACCCGGTGCACCGGCAGTCGACCAGGCAGCGAGGCGAAGTACTGGAGCGAATTGCGGATCTCATCGACCAGCTCCAGCATGCTGGGCTGGGCGATCCGTTCGGCGGCCTGGATCTGGGAGGAGTCTTCGCCGAACTTGAACTTGATGGTCTCGGCATCGACGATCGGAATGTCGAGGGCGGAAGAGATGGCCGCCGTGGTGGCATTGCCACCGGATCCGATGGTGCGGACGAACTGCGGCCGTCCAGACTGGTGCACGGCGACCACGGTCAGCCCGGCACCGATGGAGACGATGGCTTCGGGCTGGTCAGAGCCTTTGCTCGCACCGATGGACCGCACCAGTGCAGAGGAGACGAGGTCTACGCCTTCTACTGTGAGTCCGGCTCGCTCCACGGCCTCGATGACCCCGTTGACCAGGTCGACGTGGGCAGCGGCGACCAAGACCCGGCGCATCTTTGCGCCTTCCTCGTTGGTGTAGTCGGCCAGCACTTGGGACGAGAGGATCGTCTGGTCCGGTGGGAAGGGGATGACTTCCTCGGACTGGAACCGCACGGCGCTGTCGACCTCGTCGTCAGGAACGTAGGGGAGGTCGATCTCACGGGTGATGGCACGCAGGCCAGCGATCCCGACAATGACCGAGGTTCCGCTGAACTGCCCGTTCTTCCAGAGCTTTTCGATGGCCTCGGCCACTGCCGAGGTGTCGCGTATTTCGCCGTCGACCAGCGAGCCGGGCGGCAGACCGACCTGGCCGTAGGTCATGAGGACCGGCATGGACTTGGAGGAATCGATTTCGGCCGCGCGTACCGCGCTTGTGCCGATATCGAGGCCGACCGTCATGCGTGCCATGTGTTGGCTCCCGTCGTAGTCATGGTGAGAGAGGCAGGTCCAGGTGCGACGTGATCCGCCGAGGCGGCCACGGAGCGAGCAGGGGGCGCAGAGGGCGCGGTTCGCACACCGTCCACCGATGGCATGGTCACGTTCCGCATTGCTGTTCTCCGGTCTTTGGTGGCATGTCAGTGCTTCTCATGGCCGAGTGGGCCACAGTTGAACTATCGGAAGAGAGAAGCATCACCTTGAGCGTCTGACCGGTATCTGTGAATCGGTCAGGTGAATTGTGCGGCGAGGTTCCCGGTCTGGAGGATCCCCTTCCGCTCGAGCATCACCTTCAGGTCGTGAGGGTTGGATGCCGTGGACATGGCCTCGGCCAAGGTGATCTGGCCCGATGAGAGCAGCTCGGCGAGGGACTGATCGAAGGTCACCATGCCGTAGTAGGCCCCGTCGGCCACGATCGACTCGATGTCGCTGGTCAGGAGGGGATCGATGATCGACTGCTGAATGCGGCCATTGACGACCAGGACTTCGAGTGCCGGGACCCGTCCGTCACCTTCGACGGTGGGGATCAGCCGCTGGCAGACGATCCCCTTGAGGGAGCCGGCCAGGCTGAGTCTGATCTGCGACTGCTGGTGCGGTGGGAAGAAGTCGACGATGCGATTGATCGTCTCGGTGGCGTTGATCGTGTGCAATGTCGAGAAGACCAGGTGCCCTGTTTCTGCTGCACCTAGGGCAGCGGCCACGGTCTCCTGGTCGCGCATCTCACCGACCAAGATGACGTCCGGGTCTTGACGGAGCACCACTCGCATGGCGGAGGAGAACGAGTCGGTGTCGAAGCCGACTTCGCGCTGGTCGATGGCCGCCAGGTCGTCCTTGTGCAGGACTTCGACCGGGTCTTCGATGGTAACGATGTGACACGAGCGCAGGTGGTTGATGTGGTCGATCATGGCGGCCAGTGTCGTGGTCTTGCCCGACCCGGTCGGCCCAGTCACGAGCACCAAGCCCCGCATCTCCCCGGCCAACCTCGTGACGACCTCGGGGAGGCCGAGCTCTTCTGCGGTGGCAGGGGTGGCGCGCACCCGGCGAATAGCCAGGGCGGCTGATGAACGCTGGTAGTAGGCGTTCACCCGGAACCGGCCGGTGCCAGGCACGCTGTAAGCAAAGTCGGCTTCGCGGCGTTCGCGGAACGTGGCGAGTACGGACTCAGTCATCATCGCCTCGGCGATCTGCATGGTTTCCGGAGCGGTGAATGCCTCTTCGTCATCAAGAGTACGAAGCGCTCCAGCAACCCGCAGGCGGGGGCGTGCGCCTGCCTTGATGTGGAGATCGGAGCCGTCGAGTTCTGCCAACTTGACGAGGAGTCTGTCTAGGTCCGCTACGTCCATTTCCCCAACTGTACAGGACTGATGTGCCAAATCGCAGCACATATTTCGCCCTGTACACCCCGTGGACACTGCCCGGATATGACTACCGTGCCCATCCGCCCTGGGCTGGTTTCATCGGTTTGGTTTCGACTGACGCACGACCTGACGTCCCACCTGACGTCGAGGCGTTCGGTGTACGACGGCCGGAGTGATCAGGTCGAGGAGCTACCGGATCCGCTGCTCTTGGCTGGCGAAGAAGGTGTCGGAGCCTTGGCGGGCTTGGCTGCATCCGATGAGCCCGATGAGCCCGACGAATCCTTCGAGCCCGACGACTCCTTCGATCCGGATCCGGAGTCAGAGCCCGATCCGGAGTCAGAGCCCGACCCGGAGCCGCCGGTGTCTGACTTGGCTGGGATGGTGGCCGTGGAATCACTGCCGCCCGACTTGGACCCACTGCCCGATCG
>CAIVIS010000053.1 GCA_903906055.1 uncultured Acidimicrobiaceae bacterium | reverse complement strand
GTCGAAGAAGACTTCGTTGAACTCGGAGGTCTTGGTCAGCTGGGTGATGGGGCGGATCTCCACGCCGGGCTGGTCCATCGGAACCAGCAGATACGAAAGCCCCTTGTGGCGCAGGGATCCGGGCTCGGTCCGACAGACCACGAAGCACCAGTCGGACTGGTGAGCTAGGGACGTCCACACTTTTTGCCCGGTGATGACCCACTCGTCGCCGTCGAGCTCGGCCCTGGTGGCCACATTGGCCAGGTCGCTGCCGGCATTCGGTTCCGAGTAGCCCTGGCACCACAACTCGGTCCCGTCCACGATCCGGGGCAGGAACCGGTCGCGCTGGGCAGGGGTTCCGTACTGGATCAACGTCGGACCCAAGAGTCCCTCCCCGAGGATGCTGACCCGGCCGGGAGCCTTGGCCTTCACGTACTCCTCGTTGAAGATGACCTGATGGGAAATGGATGCGCCCCGGCCGCCGAACTCGGTCGGCCAGCCCAGGCAGGTCCAACCCCCAGAGGCCAATACCTTCTCCCACTCGAGGCGGACCTCGAAGCCGAAGGTCTCGTCGCCCGATCCTCCCCGGCCGCCCAACGCGGCGAACTCCCCCACCACGTGATCAGCCATCCACTGCTGGACCTCCTTGCGGAAGGCCTCGTCTTCTGGTCGGTCTCTAAGGTCCATGGTGCGTTGTCCTGTGGTAATCGCAGTACGGCGAAAGGGATGGCGAAAGGGATGGCGAAATCTGACGCGACGTTAGCAAACAGGCTTTCGACTCCAATCGGATGCGGGTCCGAGGTGTCGGGTGATCGGCCAGATCTCGGCACCTGGGAACACGAGGGCGGGTTTCGGCGTTTCTTGTAGGTGTTCGCCACGGGACGACCCGTCCGCCGGGTTGCCAGTGCGGCACGTTTTCACCGACCTCACGAAGGAGTTTCCATGAGTGCCACCCCTGAATCCACCTCCCCCACCGGCCCGATCGAACTGTCGGACGACGAGTGGAAGGCTCGTCTGTCGCCCGAGCGCTATGCCGTCCTGCGCCAGAAGGGGACCGAGCCGGCATGGTCGGGAGAACTACTCCACGTAGAGGGCAGCGGCATGTTCACCTGCGCCGGGTGCGGGGCAGAGTTGTTCCCCACTGACACGAAGTTCGAATCCGGCTCTGGTTGGCCCAGCTTCACCCGGGCGGTATCGGAGGGCACCATCGTGGAGCACGTCGACCGGTCATTCGGCATGGCTCGCACGGAAATCACCTGCGCCCGGTGCGGTGGGCACCTCGGCCACGTGTTCCCCGACGGGCCGGCGCCTACTGGCCTGCGCTACTGCGTCAACTCACTGTCCTTGGAGTTCGAGCCGACCCAGGACTGAGTCCTGGTAGCCAGGATCCCCCTGATCGGGATCATGGCAACCAACGCATGGTGCAGCCCTGACGCGTTCCGCCCCCGACACCTCGGCCGGGGGCGGAACGACGATCGGGACTGTGTCACCGGGCGACGAGCCGCTCCTCCAGCAATGAGAAGAGCGAGCCCAGCGTGTCGGCCTCGGACGCCCCACCCGAACGGACGAGCACACGACCAGCATCGGCTAGCGCCTGACAGGCCCTGAACGCCTCGTCCTTGGAAAGCACCACACGCTGGCTGAACCGGAGGGGTCGACCCAGTAGGTCAGTTGTGGAATCAACGGGAGCCAACGTGACCTCAGGCACCGGCCGACTCCCCGTCGAACGATGCTGCCGGATCACCGTCGACTGACGGACGGACCACACGGTGGACGTCGACCGTGGCGAAGCGCAGCGCAGGGCCGACTTCGTCGGCGACGATCTCCACCTTGAAGCGCCGGTCCCCTTCCTCGGTCTCCCAGCTCCGCTGCTCGAGCCGGCCGGTGACGATCACCCTCATCCCCTTGGTGAGGCTGAGGGCAACATTTTCGGCCAGATCCCTCCAGATGACGACGTCGAAGAACGAGGTGGACTCCTCCCACTCATTCGTCTCCCGGTTCTGCCACCTCCGGTTGGCGGCCACCCCGAGGTTGGTCGTGGCCTGCCCGTCACGGGTGTAGCGGATCTCGGGGTCCCTGGTCAGGTTCCCCACGATCGTGGTGGTAGTTGCGCTGCTCATGTGTGTTCCCTTCGGATGCACCGGAGTGCCTTGCCGCCGGC
The DNA here is from genome assembly GCA_903906055.1 of uncultured Acidimicrobiaceae bacterium. Classification (GTDB taxonomy): domain Bacteria; phylum Actinomycetota; class Acidimicrobiia; order Acidimicrobiales; family RAAP-2; genus Bog-756. Next base: position 19,769 of record CAIVIS010000053.1, on the reverse strand, counting down.
GGTGGTGAGCACCGGGCGGGCCGCCCACTTGGGCGACATCGGCACCCTGCTCGCCTCACCTTGCTGGAAGTGGCTACCGCACCTGGCTCTGTACCTTGCTCGGCGCCGTCCACCTAGGCTGATCTGGCGAAATCTGTGCTGGTCTCGGCAGATCTCGAACCAGAGAAGGAACAAAACGCTATGGCTGCCGACGCAAACGGCTTCGACTACGGCGACGACATCTTCACCGAGCCCGATGCTGACACCGACACGCTCGCCAACCTGGGTCCGCTCACAGCAATGGCGGGTTCGTGGGTGGGCAGCAGTGGCGCAGACACGCACCTCGCGGCCGAAGGCCTGGTCCGCGACGCTTTTACCGAGCAGTTCGAACTACAGCCCATCGATCCACAGACCAACGGGCCGCAACTCCTGTACGGGCTGCGCTATCACACACGGGTCGTCAAGGTCGGCGAGGTCGAGACCTTCCACGACCAGGTCGGGTACTGGCTGTGGGAGCCGGCCACCAAGACGGTCACCCTCACCATCGCGATCCCCCGCGGCCAGGTGCTGCTGGCGGGCGGAACCGCCGAGCCCGATGCCACCGAGTTCGAGGTCCGGGCGGCAGTCGAATCCGAGACGTACGGCATCCTGTCCAGTCCGTTCCTCGATCAGAACTTCCGCACGCTCAGCTTCGGGATGCATGTCACCATCCATGCCGAAGGGACCTGGTCGTATGAGGAAGAAGTGATGTTGGACATCGCCGGACACGACGAGCCGTTTTCCCACGTCGACGGCAATACACTCAGCCGGGTAGCGCCCCCGATCCCCAACCCTCTGGCCGCACAGGACTCCTGAGTTGGCCGTTCGTCACTAGACATCGCCGGCGCAGACATCCGCCCCTCGACATCCGCCCCCCGGCATCCGCCCCCCGGCATCCGCCGCAGTGGTCATCGAGGGCAGGGGCCCGCGTCGCTACCATGGGCCACCACTCGGGCCGGCACGATGCCAGCCACTGCCCCTAAGGAACCTCTATGCCCTCGACGTCCCCGGGTCCACTCCACGGCGTGCGTGTGCTCGACCTGAGTTCGGTGGTCATGGGTCCACTGGCCACCCAGATCATGGGTGATCTGGGTGCCGACGTGATCACCGTGGAGGACCCGAAGGGGACGCTGGTTCGAGTCATGACCCCTGGACCCGTGCCGCAGTTGTCCGGTATCGCCCTCAACCTGCTGCGCAACAAGCGCAACGTCACCCTCGACTTGAAGGACCCGATCGGTCGGGCCGAGGCCCTGGCCATTGCCGCCACGGTCGATGTGGTGATCACCAACCTGCGCCCCGGAACACTGAGTCGGCTGGGTCTCACCTACGAGCACTTCGCCGCCGTCCGTCATGACATCGTCTTCTGCCAGGCCCAGGGGTATCCGTCGGACTCCCCCGCCGCCGACTCCCCCGCCTATGACGACGTGATCCAGGCCGGATCGGGGATCCCCGACACCTTCCGACGCCAAGGGGGCGATCCGGAACTGGTCCCCACCTTGGTGGCCGACAAGGTCAGCGGGCTCACCATTACCTATGCGGTACTGGCCGCCCTGCTGCACCGAGCACGCACGGGAGAGGGACAGCACATCGAGATCCCCATGATCGATGTCATGACATCGTTCACCCTGGTCGAACACGCTGGAGCCGCGACTGCCATCCCCCCGCAGGGCCCCCCGGGATATCCGAGGATCCTCAACCCCGAGCGCAAGCCGCAGCGCACGGCTGACGGATGGATCAATGTCCTGGCCTATACGAGGAAGAACTACGAGGACCTGTTCCGTGAGGCCGGTCGAACTGATCTGGCCGAAGATGAACGAATCATTTCGGCTCGGTCACGGATCGCCCATGCCGACGCCCTCTACCGGGATGTGGCCGAGATCCTCATCCAACGCACGACCAGTGAGTGGCTGCAGTTCTGTACCGATATGTACATCCCGGCATCAGCCGTACCCACCCTGGAGGACTTGGTGGACGCCTTGCCCGAGGACGAACATCCGCTGGCCGGCCGCTACAAGGTGATCCCCCAACCGGTCCGTTTCTCCGCCTCCCCAGGGCCGACCGTACGTCTGCCCGCTGCCCTCAGCGGGCAACACAACGACGAGGTGCGCACCGAGGTGGCGCAGTGGCCTACTCGTGTCGGGTCTGCACTAGGAACCGACCAGGCCGGGGCAACTGACAGTGCAGTAGCAACCGACCAGGAGGAGTCGTGATGGATGCTGCGTTAAGAACTTCGTTCGGTGACGTTACCGTCGTGCTCGGTGCGAACCATGTGGCCGAGGTGGAGATGCACCGGCCGCCAGCCAACTACTTCGATGCTGTCTTGCTTTCCGGTGTGGTCAAGTCCATTCGCTGGGCCGCATCCGCCGGCGGCCGGGCCGTCGTGCTGTGCTCGGAGGGGAAGCACTTCTGTGCCGGTCTGGACTTCGGGGCCACCGACAAACCAGAACCCGAGGCCCTGACCACCCTGTACGGCACGGCCCGCGACCTGATCGATGGCCCCCTGCCCATCGTTGTCGCCGTACAAGGCTCGGCCGTCGGAGGTGGGATGGGGCTGGCTCTGGCCGGCGACTTCCGAGTGGCAGCACCCACAAGTCGGTTCGCCGCCAACTTCGCCCGGCTCGGGTTTCACCAAGGCTTCGGCATATCGATGACCCTGCCAGCCATCGTGGGACGCCAGAAGGCGCTCGAGCTGCTCACCACCGGGCGCCGGATCGACGGTGTCGATGCTCTGGCTATCGGACTGTGCGACCGGCTCGACGACGACCCACGAGCCGGGGCGCATGCACTGGCCGCCGAGATCAGTGCATCCGCACCGCTTGCCGTCCGGTCGATCCGCCAGACCATGCGCGCCGACATCATCGACGGCTTTGCCGCCATGGTGGATCACGAGCGATCGGAACAGCTGCGCCTCATGGAGTCCGAGGACTTCCGCGAGGGGATCGCCGCATCGATGGACCGGCGACCTCCGAAGTTCCTCGGTCGCTAGGGCGTAGTCGCTAGGGCGTGGTAGCTACTGGCCGGCCAAGTCCTGTTGCAACTGGGCCCGGGTGGCGTCCGACATCTTCACCCCGGGTCGGCCGTCGGGATACTGCGAATGATTGATGATGAGTGTCACCGGGCCCGCCTCGAACGCCGCCACTTCGGTCGGTGTCAACGGGAACCGGACATAGTGGACCGCCGAGGTGGTATCGGGCCGAGTCAACTGGGATTCGTGCTCTTCCTCGGGAACCGACTGCACCAGGTGGGCGCCGGGTCCCTCCCCGATCTGCAGGACGGCAGAGCGCTCGATTCCGACCAACTTGGGGAGCCAGTTCCGCAGCTCGGCTTCGCTCCGTAGCTCCAAGAACAACGTGGCCGACAACTCGCCGGTCGATGGCAGCAGTCGGTTGTAGACATCGAGTTCGTGTTGGATCTGCTCATCAGTGGTGAGCTTCTCCGCCCTGGCCATCTCTTGGACCTGGAAGCGCATAGTCATACGGCTCTCGAAGGTGAGGGTCACCACCGGCCCCACGGTGATACGGCGCAGCTTCTTGGCTGCGATCACCGCGCTGCGGAACTCATCGCGCTCTCGCTCGTAGGCGCGTTGGTCGGCGATGTCGTCGAGGGTCAGCGGGTTGGCGGTCACGATGGCTCCTTGGGAATGCCGTAGGCCCGCGCCATCAGTTGCAGCGGGTGGACCGGCTTGGTCCCCGTCTCTTGTTCGATCGCTCCATTGGCCAAGTGGCAGTCTCCACAGACCACTTCATTGCCGGCGGCCTCGATTTCCTTGACCATCGGTTGGGCCACCTTTCGGGCCAGTTCGTAGTTCTCCGCTCGATAGCCCCACGTGCCGTCGATGCCCGAGCACTTCTGCACCAATGTGGCCTTGATGCCGGCCACCTTCAGGAGGTCACGGCTCTTGAGGCCGATGTGCTGGGCCTGCAGATGACAGGCCACGTGGTAGGTCACCTGATCGGGGACCGCACCCGACTCGCGCCCAGGGAACTCGGTGTCGAGCGTCGTGCCTTCGGCCTTGTGCAGATTGATCAGGAACTCGGCTGGATCCGCGGTGTGCTCGGCCACCATGGCGGCATCGGCACCGAGCGGGGTATTGGCCAGATAGAGCGGGTAGTCCTTCTTGACCACATAGGCACAGGTCGGCTGGGCTACGACGACTTCCTTCCCGGCTCGCACCTCTTTGGCCAGAGCGGTGACGTTCTTCTTGGCCGCCTTGGTGAACTCTTTGATATTGCCCTGGTGGAGCCATGGCGCGCCGCAGCACGCGGCTCCTTCCGGCATCGAGCACGCCACGCCGTTACGTTCGTACACCTTGACCAGGTCCTGGGCGACCTCTGGCTCCATGTACTCGATGAAGCAGGTCGGGAAGACCGAGACCTCACCTTGTGCTGCGCCGGTGATGAACGCTCGAGGTCCCCGATTGGCACCACGGCGTTTGAACCAGGTGGAGAACCGGGTGCGAGCATAGGGAGGGAGCAGGCGCTCAGATGCCATACCGGTCGTCTTCTCCATGAGTTTGCGAGAGAGTGACCCGGGGGTGCCGGTGAGTTTGTTGACCACTGGGGCCGCAGCTACCGAGATCTTGCCCAGCACATCGGTGCGGGCCAGTGCCTGATCGGTAATCTGCTGGCGGATCGGCAGACCCTCGGCGTGGCGCACGGCGTGGGCTCGCATCATCAGGCGCGGGAAGTCGAGCTGCCACTCGTGAGGTGGCACGTAGGGGCACTTCGGGTAGCAGAGCTTGCACTGATAGCACTCGTCGACCACCTCGTCCTGCTCGGCCGGCGTCATGGCCGATACATCGCCGTCACGGGCATCGATGGTGGCGAACAACGTGGGGAACGACGGGCAGAGGTTGAAGCACAATCTGCACCCGTGACAGAGGTCGAACACCCGCTCGAGTTCGACTCGGAGATCCTTCTCGTCGAGGTAGGCGGGATCGTCGGGCGTATAAGTAGTCGTCATCGAAGTCTTCTGTGTCCAGTTCCGCTAGGTCTGATCTATTGCATGTCCTATGGCCGCCGGTGATGGTGCAGCACGAGGGTGTGGCGGCCGAGGCAGATGGATCCGCCCCGGCCGCCCACAACTACGTCAGGAGACGGAGGTGAGTCCCTCGGTGAAGCGTCCGGCGTGGCTCTTCTCGGCCCGAGCCAACGTCTCGAACCACTCCGCGATCTCATCGAACCCCTCGTCACGAGCGGTGCGAGAGAACCCGGGGTACATCTCGGAGTACTCATACGTCTCGCCCTCGATGGCCGACTTGAGATTGTCCTCGGTCGGACCGACGGGGACACCGGTCACGGGGTCACCCACCTCACGCAGGAAGTCGAAGTGGCCGAAGGCATGGCCGGTCTCGCCCTCTGCGACCGAGCGGAACAGGGCGGCCACATCTGGGTAGCCCTCGACGTCGGCCTTCTGGGCGAAGTACAGGTAGCGGCGGTTGGCCTGGCTCTCTCCGGCGAAGGCCTCCTTGAGGTTGGCCTCGGTCTTACTGTCCTTGAGTTCGGGCACGGTGTTCCTTTCTGATGCTTCTTGCTTGGGTTACTTGGGTTATTGGGCTTACTTGGGTTGCTGTGAGAATTTCAGAGTGCGCTAGCTAGGTCGTGATCCCCTGGCTCCGACGCCACCTGGCAGGTCGGGCAGAGACCCCGGAAGATCACTTCGGCAGAGGCCAGTTCGAATCCCTGATCGGCACCTTCGGGGAGCGTCAGATCCAGAAGAGTGCCCACCACATCACGGACGCTGCCGCACGACTTGCACACCAAGTGGTGATGGAGGTCGTCGACGTTAGGGTCGAACCGGGTCATCCCCGTCCCCACGTCCAATGCGGTGATCTCACCCAGATCCGCTAGGTCGTTGAGTGTCTGATACACCGTCTTCAGCGAGATCGTCTCCATCTCGAGGACGGCTGCCGCGTAGACGGCATCCGCCGAGGGGTGTGTCTCATCGCCCTGCAGAATTCGGAAGATGCACTGACGCTGAGCGGTCACCTTGCGTCCGCTGGCACGGAACCGCTCGCTCAACTCGTCAGGCGTATGCACGTTTTCAGTCTAACAGCAATCATTGTTTGTTGACAATCATTGTTGATATATGGCTTCCTCATCACGTGTGGCAGGCTTCCCCCATGCCAGATCCCGCGAGTACGTCGTCGGCGCACACTGATCCCTTCGACCGCGGCCAGGCCCTGGCTTGCCTGGCCGGCGAGTCGTTCGACGTACTCGTCATCGGGGGCGGGATCACCGGGGCCGGAGTAGCCCTCGATGCAGCCAGCCGGGGCCTTCGGACCGCCCTCGTGGAGAAGGACGATTTCGCCTCGGGCACATCCTCCAAATCATCCAAATTGATCCATGGAGGCCTGCGCTACCTCCAACAGGGCGAGTACCGCCTGGTCTATGAGAACTTGGCTGAGCGCCAGCGCCTCCTCGAAAACGCTCCCCACCTGGTCACCCCACTCCCCTTCCTCATCCCGCTGTTCGGTAAGTCCGGCGTGGTCAACAAGAGCGTGGCCCGCGTGTACCGCACCGCCCTGTGGCTCTACGACCTCACCGGCGGGGTCCGCATCGGCCGCCGGCACGAGAAGGTCACCCCGGAGCAGGCCCTGGCCCACATGCCCACCCTGCAGGCAGACCGCCTCGTCGCCGGCTTCCTCTACTGGGATGCACGCTCCGATGATTCTCGGTTGACATTGACCGTGCTGCGGACTGCGGTACTCGATCATGGAGCAACCGCGGCCAATCACACCCCAGTCACCGAACTGGTGACCGATGCCTCGGGCGCGGTCCGGGGCGCCATCGTCTCTCCCGAGGGGGGCGAGCCTTTCGAGATCAGGGCTCGAGTCGTGGTGAACGCCACCGGCGTCTGGTCCGACCAGATCCGAACGTTCGAAGAGCATCAAGACCCGCACTCGATCCGGCCGGCCAAGGGGATCCACATCACGGTGCCGGAAGAAGCATTCCCGTGCGACATCGCCGCCGTCATCCCCGTCAAGGAGGACAAGCGGTCGATCTTCGTCGTGTCCTGGGGCGACCAGGTATACCTGGGCACAACCGATACCGCGTGGGACGGCCCGCTCGATGATCCGTCATGCACGCCCGAGGACGTCGACTACATCCTGGGTGCCGCCAACGCCATCTCCACCCGCCTACTCACCAGAGCCGACATCACTGGGATCTGGTCTGGACTCCGGCCCCTCCTCGCCCCCGAGCAAAAGGGCGGGTCGAGCGAGCGCACCGCCGACCTGTCTCGACGGCACACGGTTCGCACATCGGCCGGCGGCCTGATCACGGTCAACGGCGGCAAGCTGACCACGTACCGCAAGATGGCGGAAGACACCGTGGACGAAGTAGTCCGCCAACTCGGCAGCCAAGGGCGCAAATGCCAGACGAAGCACCTGCGACTGCACGGGGCGCCCACCGGTCGCCGCGCCGCCCCCAAGGCCGGAGGGGAAGGATCCAACGTGCGGCCCGATCGGAGCGATCCCATCGCCTCACGGACCGCACACCTCGCCAGCCGGTTCGGCACTGAGGCCGAGTCCGTGCTGGCCATGGCCGAGGGGCGACCCGAGCTGCTCGAGCCCCTGGTCGCCGGTCTGCCCTATCTGGCGGTCGAAGCCCTCTGGGCGGTGCGGCGTGAGATGGCCAGGACGGTGTCCGACGTGCTCGACCGCCGCACCCAGTCGTCGTACCGCCAGGCCCGGGCCGCCGCCGACGCCGCTGCGTCCGTTGCCGCCTTGATCGGGCCAGAGCTCGGGTGGGACGAGGGCCGTATCCGCTCAGAGGCCGATGCCTACGCGGCGCGCCTTCGTGCCCAGTTGACTCGGGCCGGGCTCGACGTCGACGTGGCTGCACCAAGCGATGGTGAGGTCTCGTTGACCACCGCCTCCGATGCCACCGATCCCCAGGGGAAGACCGACGCATGAGCCAGCCCACGCCGGTGACACCCATCGATGCACAGCCGTCCGCCGTCACGGACCGGCTCGGCGCCGTGCATGTTCCGGTCGACGATGCCCTGGCTCGACGGCTGGCCGATGCATGCGACGCCGTGTCGGTGCTCGATGCTGACCGCGCCGAGGCCGGAAGGGACTGGTGGCCGCTGGCTATCGGATGGGCTGCAGCTGGCTCGGTGCCCTCACGTCCCGCCCTGATCGCCCGCCCCACCGATACCGCCCAGGTGTCGGCGGTGCTGGCCTTGTGTGATGCCGCCCGAGTGCCCGTCACTCCGGCGGGCGGGCGCAGCGGCGTATGCGGAGCGTCGGTCCCGCTGTTCGGAGGGGTTGCCCTCGATCTGTGTGGTTTGGCCGGGGTGGGCGACGTCGACAGCGAGTCGCTGGTGGCCGATCTGCGCGCTGGCACCTTCGGCCCTGATGTCGAAGCCGGGCTGCGCGACGGCCATGGACTGACGCTCGGGCACTGGCCGCAGTCGATGGACCTCTCGACCGTGGGCGGGTGGTTGGCGTGCCGAGGTGCGGGTCAGTACTCCAACCGGTACGGGAAGATCGAGGACATGGTCATCGGCCTCGAGGTGGTGCTGGCCGATGGTCGGGTCATCCGCACCGGAGGGCGCGGCCCGCGCTCAGCCACCGGTCCCGACCTCACGCAGCTCTTCGTGGGCAGCGAGGGCACCCTCGGCGTCATCACCGAAGGTCGGTTCCGCGTCCATCCGGTTCCCGATGGCGAAGGGCGCCGGGTGTTCGGATTCGACTCGTTCGCGGCAGGACTCGATGCCTGTCGCCGGATCCTGAGGGCCGGGGCCACCCCGGCCGTCCTCCGGCTCTACGACACCACTGAATCCGGCCGCTCCTTCGATGAGGCCGACACCAACGTCCTGATCGTGCTCGACGAGGCTGATCCGGCCCTGGTGAGCGCCACGCTCGGCATCGTCGACCGGGAGTGTGCCGGCGCTGCCACCCTCGACATCGCCCATGTCGACCGGTGGCTGACCCATCGCAACGATGTCTCAGCCCTGGCCCCTCTGTGGCGCTCTGGGGTGGTGGTCGATACCGTCGAAGTGTCGGCCCGCTGGTCCGTGCTTCCCGACCTCTACCGCTCCGTGCTCGATGCACTGTCCGGAGTGCCCGGGACCCTGGTGTCCTCGTCCCATCAGAGCCACGCCTATACCGACGGCGCCTGCCTCTACTTCACCTTCGCCGGACGCCCACCCGAGGAGATCGGAGCCGACGACGCCGTCGGCAGGGATACGTGGATCAGCGAGTACTACCGTCGAGCGTGGGACGAGGTCACCCGAGCCACCATCGCCGTTGGTGGGGCCATCAGTCACCACCACGGGATCGGACTCAACCGGGGTCGGTTCTTGGCCGACGCACTGGGTGCTTCCTTCGAGGTGCTCTCCTCGGTGAAGGCGTCCCTCGACCCGAACGGCATCCTCAATCCAGGCAAACTCGGGTTGGACAGCCCGTTCGGACCGGTGGTGTGGCCATGAGCATCCTGGTCATCGACGTCGGCACCTCGGGGGTCCGCGGTGCTGTGGTCCGCCCCGATGCATCCGTGGAGCACATCCACCACGTCCCCGTCCTACCGGACACGCCCTTCCCCGGGCTGGTCGAGTTCGATGCCATCGCCATCGCCGACGCGGTGCGCCAAGTCGCTACCCGGAGCCTGGCCGACGGGGGCCCGGTGGACGCGGTGGGAATCGCCACCCAGCGGGCGTCCACCCTGGTGTGGGATCGGGCCACCGGCCAGCCGGTCGGGCCTGGACTGGGCTGGCAGGACCTGCGCACCGTAGGGACGTGCCTGGAGCTCCAGGCTCAGGGCATCCGGATCGCCCCCAACGCATCGGCCACCAAGTTGGCTGCCATCCTCGATATCGCCGATCCTGACCGCGCACGATCAGAGCGAGGCGAACTGGCCTTCGGCACCATCGACACTTGGGTGGCATGGATCCTGTCCGAGGGCGAGTTGCACATCACTGACGCATCGAACGCCGGGGTGACCGGCCTCATCCACGCCGATGGCTCGGGGTGGAGTCCGCACCTGCTGTCCGCCCTGCGCATACCCGAGGCTGTCCTGCCACGGATCGTCGATTCGTCCGGTGTCGTCGGGACGGCGCGGCTGCTGGACGGAGCACCGCCCATTGCCGGAGTCGCCGGAGACCAGCAGGCATCGCTCATCGGTCAGAGCTGCACCCGTGCCGGCCAAGCCAAGGCCACCTTCGGCACCGGAGGCATGCTCGATCAGTGTTTGGGCGATCAACGGCCACCCCAAGCCGCCCGCGGGCCGGCCGGGACCATCCCGATCATCGCCTGGCGCCGGGATGGGACCATCACCTGGGGGATCGAAGCCATCATGCTGTCCGCCGGGAACTGCGTGGAGTGGCTGCGGGACGACCTCGGGATCATCGAGGACGCCGCCGACTCATCGGTGGTGGCCGAACAGTGTGACGACTCCGGTGACGTCTGGTTCGTGCCCGCGCTGCTCGGCCTCGGCACACCGGTCTGGGACTTCGGCGCCCGAGGCACCTTCACGGGGATCACCCGCGGGAGTGGGCGTCCTGAGCTGGTCCGCGCGGTCCTGGAGGGCATCGCCCACCGAGGAAGCGACCTGTTGGAGTCAGCCGAGGCGGACTCCGGCCTTCCCATCGATTCCCTTCGTGTCGACGGCGGCATGACGGCGAACACCGTGTTCATCCAGGCCCTCGCCGATGCCTGTGGATGCCCCATCGAGATCTCCCCTGTTCTGGAAGCCACCACCCTGGGTGCAGCGTTTTTGGCCGGGATGGCCGTGGGGACATGGACCGGCGAGGACGATATCGCTGCGGCCTGGAGCCCACGGTCCATTGTCGAACCGTCGCTCACCGTCGCCGAACGCGATGCGGCCCGGTCACGGTGGCTCGATGCCCGGTCGCGGGCCGAAGGGACCATCCCCGAGCTGTCCGGCATCGACTTCTGAGGGCCTGAACTAGGACCGTTGACGCCTGACGCACGGGTGACCCGACGATGTGCCATTTGGCTATTTGGCCAAGAAATCCATTGTGGAGGCACGGCCGTGCCCCCTACAATGTTCTGAGGAGAGTTCGTTGATTTCGTCGCGGAGAGTTCACCTCGTTCGGTGACGGCATCGATCGTGCGCTCCTCGATCCGACCGGCCGAAGCCGGGGAAGCAGGAGACCCCATGAGCACCGGCGTTGAGACATGGGACGGGGCGGACCTACCGGCGCCCGCTCCGGTGCCAGGTACCGTGCCGAGCGCCGTGCCTGAGGTCATGCGAACCGCCGACGGAGTCAGCGGTGGAGGCGCTCTGTTCGCCCAACCAGAGACGGCCCCGCTAGGCGCAGTGGTGCCCATCCATATGGCCGTTACCGGCGCAACCGCTATCGACGACGCCATCTTGATGGCTGGTGAGCTCTACGCCGCCTTGTCCGAGGTGCTACTCGGAACGCCGGTCGCCGTCACCACGGCGGTCGTTGCAGCACTGTCCGGTTCTCACCTCCTGATCGAGGACGTGCCCGGTGTGGGCAAGACCGTATTGGCGCGCGCTCTGGCCATCGCACTCGGTGCCGACCTTTCCCGTGTCCAAGGACACCCAGACCTACTGCCATCGGACATCACCGGGGTGACCGTGTTCTCCCCGGACACCGCTACGTGGGAGTTTCGCCCCGGTCCCGTGTTCGCCAACGTGGTACTGCTTGACGAGATGAACCGCACCCCGCCGCGCACTCAGTCGGCCCTGCTCGAGTCCATGGAAGAGCAGCAGGTCTCGGTGGACGGGGAGTCGTGGCCCCTGCCTCGTCCGCACCTGGTCATCGGCACCCAGAATCCGATCGGTCAGTTGGGCACTTACCCGCTGGCGGAAAGCCAACTCGACCGATTCGGCCTCTCCACCTCGATCGGCTATCCCGATGCCGAAGTCGAGGCCCGTTTGGTACTCCACGGTGGGGGGCGGTTTGCACTGGACTCCCTCGCTCCGGTGGCCGACACCGCTCGATGGGAGCGTGCCATTGCGGCCACTGCTGAGGCGTACGTCGTCCAAGAGGTTGCCGACTATGCCGTGGCCCTGGTGCGAGCCACCCGGACCGCTGGGTCGGTCCGTCTCGGTGCTAGTCCGAGAGCCACCATCTCACTGTTGCGCTGCGCCCAGGCCTACGCAGTCCTATCGGGCCGGTCCTATGTCACGCCAGGTGATGTCCAAGCCGTCGCCGTGGCCTGCCTGTCGCATCGGCTGATCGTCGAGAGCTCGGGAGGCAAGGGAACCGAGCTCGTCGCCCAGATCATCGCCGACACCCCCGCCCCTCGGACGTGAGGAGAGCGGCCCTGACCCGCAGACCCAAGCCCAGAGGGCGGGCCCTCCAGGCGGCGATGGTAGGGATCGCCGCCGGGCTCATCGGTGTCGCGGTCTCGCGCTCACTCTTCGGTCCGGCCGCGGCCCCGATCGGGATCGCCATCGGTGCCGCCGCCCTACTCAGCGGGACCCTGTTCTCATGGCGCGTCCACGGTCGACGACCACCTCCCGAATCACCAGGCCTCCCCCGGGCACTTCGCCTCCAGCGCCGGGTCCACCCGGTGGCCTGGATCGGCCCCGTGGCCGCCTCCGTCATCACCATGGCGGCGTGGGTCGGCGTCGCCCACTCGAGCGGCTCCGGATGGGTGCAGGCCGTGGGCGCGCTGCTGGGAGCCTTTTTGCTCATCGGGCTGGTCGCACCCGCACTTCCTGCCCGCGGGGCTCGGTTGGCGTGCACCGTGTCGCCATCAGACGGGTGTGCCGGTCAGCCGGTGGAGTTGACGATCGAGGCCAATCGGCCGGTGCGAATCCGGACGTTATTTCCCCCTGGCCCTGCAGTCCAGAGCGGCGGAAGCCAGCGAGGGTCCCGCAGCGCCACCTTGCACTGCACTCCCCAGCGCCGAGGCGTGCTCGACTCCGTGGTGGTCGAAGTGGCATCGAGCGCCCCCTTTGGACTGCTGTGGTGGGCCAGGGAGATCGAACTGCCGCTATCGCGGCTGCTGCACGTGGCCCCCAGGATGGGAACCCCCGGACGGTCGACGCAGACCGGCGACCAGTGGCCGGGCGAGGCTACGCCCCGGGTTCCGTCTGGGGTGGGTGAGCCCCGCGGCATCAGACCGTACGCGCCGGGCGATCCTCGCCACGCGGTGCACTGGCCAGCAACCTCCCATGCGGGGGTGCTCATGGTCCGTGAGTCCGAGCGGCCGACCGACAACCCGATCTTCATCGACCTGCAGCTCCCACGTGACACCGCAGGAGCCGAAGCATCCGCGGAGCAGACCATGGCCGACGCCAGCATCAACCTGGCCAGGCAACAGAGCGTGGTGCTGGCCACCGATGAGGTCGGTGGACGCGTCGTCCGAGCGGTGGCGGACCAGACCGATCTGGGCAGACGACTGGCACGAGCGGTATCCCTGTGACTCTGTGGCAGCGGTTCGTTGAGGTCAACCGTCCGGGACCACCCGAGAACTCGATCTCCTTTCGGGCAGCCTCGGTCATGGCCATCGTGGTCGGCATCGGTGCCTGCTGGTCAGAAGGCGAGCTCAGTGCCGCGGTGGCGTTGTTTGCCGTCACCGCCACTGTCGTAGGGAACCTCATCGCCTACCGCCGTCGGGCCGACCCGTGGCCCGGCGTGAAGCCGATCCTTGCCCTCTGCGCCATCGGCGGATTCGTCTGGTTCATCGTCACCGTCACTCGCTCCGCAACCCCCGGAGACATCTCGACCGTCGAGACCCCGTTGGCCGCACTCTTCGCGTGGGTCCTGTCTACGCACGCATTCGATGTCCCATCGCGCAGGGACGTCACCTACTCATTGGCCGGTTCGACTGCGTTGATCGCGGTGGCTGCCGCCCAATCGGTCGATCTCGCCCTCGGCGTATGGGTCCTCGCCTGGGTCGCTTGCTGCATATGGGGTCTGGTCGCCATGTGGCAGTCCCTGTCGGAGACCCATGGCATCCCCTGGAAGTCCCTCATCGGGGCCGGTGCGATGGTGTTCGTGGTGGCCGTCGTGCTCGTCAGTGTCCTGCCCGCTCCGCGCGTTTCCACCTCATTGATCTTTTCGTCGTCATCGGCCAACTCTCCCCCGGTCGACAGCGCGACGAAACTCAGCGAAGGAGCCGGGGGCCTGCCCGCCCATTCGGGCCGTCTCAACGCGAAGAGCGGAGTAGGAGGATTCCTCGGGTTCGCCAAGTCCCTCGACACGGGCAGACGGGTCTCCCTGGGGAACCAGGTGGTCATGCGCGTCCGGGCCACCCGTCCCAACTACTGGATCGGGCAGACCTACGACCAGTGGAACGGTCAATCGTGGGTCCAATCTGCACATCCGATGAACGGGGCCGACACCCAGAAGATCACCGGTGGCTCACCGTTCACGATCCCGACATTCCCGGACCAGATCGCCCAGCACTCTGCGGGCCCAGTCGACGTGCAGACCTTCTACCTGACCACCGGCGGCCCCAATCTCGTGTTCCACGCCGACAACGCCCAGCAGGTCTATTTGCAGGCCCGATCGATCTTGGTGAGCCCGGACGGAACCATCGCATCTACGCAGTCGATGGGTGCGGGGACGATCTACACGGTCGTCTCCAGCGACGTGAACGCCACACCGAGCCAACTGCAGGCGGCGACAGTTGCTACGCCCGGCAGCGGGGTCGTCGATCGGTCGAGTCTCGGGATAGACGGCCAAGCGCGCTACCTCCAACTCCCCCACGCCGATGCCCGCGTCGCCGCTCTTGCCACGACGATTACCGCACCGATCGGCGATGCGACGGCGTCCGACCCGCGCACCTACGACAAGGTGATGGCCATCGAACAGTGGATGCGGGACCACGTGCGATACACCACCGACATTCCCCCGCTCCCGGCCGGTGCCGACAGCGTCGACTCCTTCCTCTTCGGAACTCGACGCGGCTACTGCGAGCAGATCTCGACCGCCACCGTGGTGATGCTCCGAAGTCTGGGGATCCCCGCTCGGGAAGCCGTGGGCTATGTGCCAGGGCCCTACAACCCGATCACCGATCTCTACGACATCCAAGCCAAAGATGCCCATGCCTGGGTGCAGGTGTGGTTCCCAGGATGGGGCTGGCAGAACTTCGACCCGACCGCCGAGGTCCCCCTGGCCAACCCCACACCGGGGTCGGTGCTGGCCCGGTCGTTCGGCCATTCCCTCACGCGCCTCCCATGGATCCCGCTGTTGCTGACCGCTCTTGTCGTCGGACTCATCATCTGGCTGCGTCGTCGCCACAGCCGCAAGCCGACGTCATGGTCGTATCAAGTGGCGGCCGACCTAGCTCGCGGCGGTGGGCGGATCGGATATCCACGCCGTCCAGACGAGACGCTTACGTCGTATGGGCAACGCCTGGCTCGGCTAGCGCCTGAGTATGGGGCCGACCTGGTAGCGGCCACCGTCTTGGTCGAGCGCGCTACCTACGGCGGGATCGAGCCGACGGCCCGGCAGATCGCCGTAGCACTAGCGGCCACCCGACGCTTTCGAGACACCCCAAGACGTAGTCGGGACAGTCGAGGCCCGGATGACGATCCCCCCATTGGCCCTGGCCGGCCCGGGCAGCCTCCGTCGGTCGATCAGGACCGGGCGTGGGCCAGTGCCTCATCGAACGATGCGCCGGCGGCCAGCAGCGGGCGGTAGCCCATCAACTTCGCGGGCTGACTCAAGGTCAACACCGCACCCAACCGATCCCCGGATCGGTAGAGGGCGATCATCTTTCCCTCTTCGCCCGAGCCGCTGACAACGACCACCTCGTCATCGCCGTGAGGCAGTCCGATCATCTGGATCTTGGTGGCGTACTGGTCGGACCAGAAGAACGGGACCGGCCCGTACGGCGTGGCTGCAGCCGTTCCAGCCAGGAGATTGCGAGCCGCATGTGCCCCTGCTTCAGCGGCGTTGGTCCAGTGCTCCACCCGGACCGACTGTCCGGTCGACGGGAGGGTCCATCGGGCCACATCGCCAGCCGCCACCACTCGATCAGCGGCGAACAGCGACTCGTCGCATCGGACGCCGTCGTCGACCGTCAGGCCCGAATCGCCGAGCCAGTCGACACAGGGTTCGACGCCGATACCCACGACCACGGCATCGGCCACGAGCCGGGTGCCGTCATCGAGCACGACGGTCACCGGATCCGGGCCCCCGGGATCGGACTCCAGGTGATCGACCCGGACACTGCAGCGGAGGTCCATGCCGTTGGCCCGATGCAGATCGGCACACATCTGCCCCATCTGGTCTCCGAGGACCCGGGCCAGCGGCGTGTGATGTGCCTCGAGCATGATGACCTGGGCACCGATGCCCTGGCAGGTCGCCGCTACCTCGGACCCGATGAAGCCCGCGCCGATGACGATGAGTCGAGGTGAGTCGCCGCCGGCCGCCAGGTCGGCCTTGATCCCCAGGCAGTCATCCAGAGTGCGGAGCGTCCACACATGCGGTATCGCTTCGGTTCCCGAGAGCCACCGCGTGGATGCGCCGGTGGAGACGACCAGACCGTCATAGGCGATCTCGGTCCCGTCGTTGCAGGTCAGGGTCCGGGTCTCCGTATCGAGCGCAGTGGCACGTCGACCCAGACGGAACTCGAGGCCCAACGTGTCGAGCGCGTCGGGAGCGTGGTGATGGATCCGCTCTGGGCCCCACTTTCCCGACAGGACCTGTTTGGACAGCGGTGGCCGGTCATAGGGTGCGTGGATCTCTTCGCCGATGATGATCACCGGGCCGGTATGTCCCTCGTGGCGGATCTCCTCTGCGGCACGCAGGCCCGCCAGCGAAGCACCAACGACGGCGATGGTGCCGTCCTTCGATACGGGGTCGCTCATGGGCGCATGGTAGAGGCAATCGCTCACCTAGCCGCCGAACATCGTCATCCACTGCTCGGGGGTCTTCAGTCGGAATACGTAGTTGGTGGCACGGGTGTGGGCCATGGTGGCCGACGGCTCAGGCGAGTAGAAGTGCCCGGGGTACAAAACGGTGTCGTCGGACACCCGGGCGAGGCGCGTCATCAGCGACTCGTACATGGCGGCCGGGTCACTTCCGGGGAAGTCCGTGCGGCCGCACCCATCGAGGAAGAGGGTGTCTCCGGCGATCAGCTTGCCCTCCACCAGGAAGCACTGACTGCCCGGGGTATGTCCAGGTGTGTGCACCAGGGTGATGGGGATCGATCCGACCTGGACGATGTCGCCTCCGGAGTGGGCGACCAGATCGCTGGCGCCGACACCGGTGGACCCTTCGATCCACGGGGCCTCGTCGGCCTGGACGTGGATCGGGACCTGGGCTGTTTCGATGAGCCGGGAGATGCCCTCGATACTCCACCCCATCATGTCGCCGCCCACATGGTCCGGGTGGAAATGAGTAGCCAGTGCACCTACGCACCGCATGTCGTCAGCGGCCAGGATGCCCATGAGGTCGTCGATGCCGTAGGCAGGGTCGATGATCACCGCTTCGCCCGTCTCCCTGTCGCCCACCAGGTAGACGAAGTTCACCATCTGGCGGGCCACCTGGTCGTCGACGGCAAAGTCCCGACCGGCCAGGAGCTGACGGAAGTAAAGGCGATCGGATCCCATCGGGGCAGCGAGGTCGTTCGGAGCATCGGTCACGCCAACACTGTAGGTTCCCATCGAGGTTTCGGCCTGCAGTCGGGCCAGGTGGGGATACGGTTGCCCACCACGAACAAGCGATCAGGGATGGTGCAGCCATGACGACGAACACTGCGGCAACGGGGACCGGGTTCACGTACTCGGCAACGTCGATGCTGCGCCACTGGGCGGCCGTCCAGCCCGACAGTCCGATGCTGACGCTGGGTTCGGACACCGTGACCTGGGGAGAGTTTTATGAGCGGGCCAAGCGCGTGGCTCATGCCCTATCGGCTGAGGGAGTCGTAGCCGGCGAGCGGGTGGCCTTCCTCGACCGGAACTGCATCGAGTACTTCGAGACGTTCTTCGGCTGTGCGCTGCTCGGTGCAGTCAGCGTCGCCGTGAACTGGCGGCTCGCCCCGATGGAGATGGCGGCGATCGTCGAGGATGCCGGTGCCACCGTGCTCATCTACGGCACCGACTACGAAGAAGCGGTCGCCGACCTGACCGACCATGTGACCACGGTCCGCCGGTTCGTTCCGCTGACCGGGTTCGCCGAGTGGCGCGACAGCGGGCAAAGCGAACCAATCAGCGATCCTGGGTTCGAACCGGGCCCCGACGACGTCGTGACCCAGCTCTACACCTCGGGGACCACGGGACTTCCCAAGGGCGCCATGATCTCGGGGCGCAACATCGAGACCATCCTGACCGGAGCGGTCGAGGTCTTCCGGATCGGCAGCGACACCGTGTCGATGGTGGCCATGCCTCTCTTCCACATCGGCGGGACCGGGTGGGCGCTGTCAGGTATGTCACGGGGGGGCCACTCGATCATCATCCGCGACGTGGACCCGGTCGAGATCCTGCGGATCATCGAGGCGCACCGGATCACCGATTCGTTCGTCGTCCCCGCCGTCTTGATGTTCGTCCTGGCCACCCCCCAACTGGCCGATACCGACATGAGTTCCTTGCGGACCATCTACTACGGGGCCTCCCCCATCAGTGAGGACGTCCTGGTCAAGTCGATGCAGGCCTTCGGATGCGACTTCGCCCAGGTCTATGGCCTGACCGAGACGACGGGTGCCATCACATCGCTCATGCCTGAAGACCACGACCCCGACGGACCCCGGGCCAACCTGTTGCGCTCGGCCGGGCGACCGTTCTCCCATGTGGAGCTGCGCATCGAGGACGCGGCCACGGGCGCCATCCTGCCGGCGGGCAGTGTCGGTGAAGTCATGACGCGGTCAGGCCAGAACATGCTCGGTTACTGGAACAACCCCGAAGCCACTGCCGCAGTCATCTCTGAGGACGGCTGGTTCCGCACCGGGGATGCAGGGTGGTTGAGCGAAGACGGTTACCTGTTTCTGCATGACCGGATCAAGGACATGATCGTGTCCGGCGGTGAGAACATCTATCCGGCCGAAGTCGAGAATGCCCTGCTCTCCCATCCGGCAGTGGCCGATGCGGCCGTCATCGGCGTGCCGGACGACAAATGGGGCGAGACGGTCAAGGCCATCGTGGTGCGAGCGCCGGGCATCGATCCGGGGGACGACGAGGCCCTGATAGCCGACATCATGTCCGCCACCCGTGAGCGGCTGGCCCGCTACAAGTGCCCCACGTCGATCGACTTCATGGACGTGCTACCTCGGAACCCGTCGGGCAAGGTGCTGAAACGCGAGCTCCGTGCCCCCTACTGGGAGGGCCGGGAGCGCAATATCGGCTGAGCAGTAGGCGTGACCGGGTTGGTCTGAGCCGGTCTCGGGTCGGCCGGTCAGAACTGCTGAATCAGAACAGGGCGTCGGAGTCTTCGCCAATGTCGTCGTCGTCCCCATCGTCACCCGCACTGTCAGCGAGGGCATCCTGGCCGATCGCCTCGAGCCGCGGCACCAGCTCTTCGACTCGCATCCGCGTCTGGCGCAGACGACGGTCGAGCTCATCCACGATCTCGGTGGCCCGCTCGAGTTGGTCTACCAACCGATCGACGTCGACCACGCCGGTCTCGAACTCCTCGATGATCCCATCGAGCTCTGATCCTGCGTCCGAGTAGCTGAGCTCAGCCACAGCCGTACTCTGATCCTTGGCGCTGCTCGCGGCGGTTCGTGCTGCCATCACTGGTTCTCCCCGGTCTGGTCGGTCTGGTCGGTCTGGTCGGTCTGGTCGGAGTCGACCGGAAGCCCGGTGGCCTCAGCAGTCGTCACCTCGGAGGTCACGATGCCATCGGCGAGCTGGGTGGAC
>CAIVIS010000052.1 GCA_903906055.1 uncultured Acidimicrobiaceae bacterium | reverse complement strand
CGAAGCTCGGGTGGCCGGTGGCGTTGCCCAGGTTGAGCAGGCGACCCTCCGACAGGATGATCACGGCCTTGCCGTCGGGGTAGACCCACTTGTCGACCTGGGGCTTGATGTTGACCCGCTCGATGTCGGGGGTGGCCATGAGGCCGACCATGTCGATCTCGTTGTCGAAGTGGCCGATGTTGCCCACGATGGCCTGGTGCTTCATGCGGGCGATGTCGCCAGCAGTGATGACGTCCTTGTTGCCGGTCGTCGTGATGAAGATGTCGGCCGTCTCGAGCATGTCGTCGAGGGTGGCGACCTGATATCCGTCCATGGCGGCCTGCAGGGCGCAGATCGGGTCGATCTCGGTGACGATGACGCGCGCACCCTGGCCGCGGAGGGACTCAGCCGAGCCCTTGCCCACGTCGCCGTAGCCGCAGACCACTGCGACCTTGCCGCCCATGAGGACGTCGGTGGCCCGGTTGATGCCGTCGATGAGCGAGTGACGACATCCGTACTTGTTGTCGAACTTGGACTTGGTGACGGCGTCGTTGACATTGATGGCCGGGAACAGGAGGTCGCCCCGGTTCTGCATCTCGATGAGGCGATGGACACCGGTGGTCGTCTCCTCGGACACGCCCTTGATGCCGTTGGCGATGGAGGTCCACCGGTTGGTGTCCTCGGTGAGACTGCGGGTCAGGACGCTGAGCACAACTGCGTACTCCTCGGAGTCGGCAGTGGAGGGGTCCGGGACAACGCCGGCCTTCTCGAACTCGACGCCCTTGTGGACGAGGAGCGTGGCATCCCCACCGTCATCGAGGATCAGGTTGGGTCCCTCTCCACCCGGCCACTGCAGGATCTGCTCGGTGCACCACCAGTAGTCCTCGAGGGACTCGCCCTTCCAGGCGAAGACGGGGACGCCCTTGGGGTCGTCGACGGTGCCGGTGGGGCCCACGGCCACCGCGGCGGCAGCATGGTCCTGGGTGGAGAAGATGTTGCAACTGGCCCAGCGAACCTCGGCACCGAGGGCGGTGAGGGTCTCGATGAGTACGGCGGTCTGGATGGTCATGTGCAGCGAGCCGGTGATGCGGGCGCCAGCCAGGGGCTGGGCGGCACCGAACTCGGCACGCATCGACATCAAGCCGGGCATCTCATGCTCGGCCAGGACGATCTCCTTGCGGCCGAACTCGGCTAGGGAGAGGTCGGCGACCTTGAAGTCGTTGGTGCGTGTCTCGCTGGACATGTGGCTCCTTCGTCGTTCCAACCCCGTTTGGGGTGGTGCTCACCGGGCAGGCCGTCCGGCCCGTCCGTATGCGCTTCGGTCCCCACATCGGCCGCAGCCGCTGGTCCCCGAAACGCACAAGTGATGATAGTGCACCCACCTGTTTTTTCGTTCGTTCCGCGTAGACAACTGAAGGGCCAGGTGCAGGACAGTTGCTGGACCGGTAGCCAGCCGATAGGGGCAGCGAGGTTGTGGATGCAGCATGGGGGGGAAGTCTCCGGCTCGAGGAGGCTCACCCTGTTACCGTCGGAATATCCGACGCAGGTCCTAGATCCAGTGGATCCAGTCGAGATAGTGAGTCGAGAGGAAGTGCCGGTATGGGAAGCAGCCATGTGGAGTCGCTGGATCGGGTGGAAGCAATGACCTACAGATCCAGAGGCGGTCGGCTGCGACCTGCAGTGCTGTTGGCTGTCTGCGTATTGGCGGGCGCTGCTCTGGCTGCCTGTGGATCCTCGTCCTCTTCGAGTTCGACGACCTCCGCGGCATCGAGCACCTCCTCTACATCAGGGGCGGCCTCGTCGGGTCGCGCCCTGCTGGTGGGCACCTTCCACGGGCACGCCGGGCAGTACCAGACGATCCAAGCTGCCGTCAACGCGGCCAAGTCTGGCGACTGGGTACTGGTCGCCCCTGGGGACTACCACGAGACGGCAGATACATCCGGTCTGCCGACCCAGCCCAGCCATGGTGATAACGGCGGCGTCATGATCACCACCGCGAACCTCCACCTGCGCGGCATGGACCGCTCGAAGGTGATCGTGGATGGAACCGCGGCCGGCTCCAAGTCGTGCAGTGCCGACCCTGCCGCCCAGACCTACGGACCCTTGGGCTCGGACGGCAAGGCAGTAGGCCGCAACGGCATCGTGGTGTGGAAGGCCGACGGGGTCACCATCGACAACCTGACCGCATGCAACTTCATGGGCGGCACAGGTGACTCGGGCAACGGCATCTGGTGGAACGGTGGTGCCGACAGCGCCACAATCGGACTGCACGGCTACACCGGCAGGTACCTCACGGCCACCTCGACCTACTTCGGCAACGAAAACACTGCCGCCCAGTACGGCGTCTTCTCCTCGGACGCCGCCGGGCCGGCGCTGCTCGACCAGACCTATGCCAGCAACTTCAACGACTCCGGCATCTATGTGGGGGCGTGCATGCAGGTGTGCGGCGTCACCATCGACCACGCATGGATGGAGTACAGCGCGCTGGGCTACTCGGGCACCAACTCGGGCGGCGCGATCGTTATCCAGAATTCGCAGTTCGACAACAACAAGGACGGGTTCGACACCAACACCCAGATTGCCGGTGACCCGCCAGCACCTCAGGACGGGGCGTGCCCGAACAACGGGATCAGCCCGATCACCCACACCCACTCGTGCTGGGTGTTCATGCATAACAACGTCCACGACAACAACAATCCGAACGTGCCTCAAGCCGGCACGGCCAGCCAGGGACCGCTCGGCACAGGCATGACGGTGGCCGGTGGACGCAACGACACCATCATGGACAACACCTTCTCGAACAACGGGGCGTGGGGCTTCTTGATGATCCCCTACCCGGACTCGAGCACCCCCGAGTACGGACAGTCGTGCACCGGCACCGGCGGGGTGGAGTCGGGTGCCTTCGGGTGTGTCTATGACCCGATGAACAATGCGCTGATCAACAACCATTTCTCGGGTAATGGCTCGTTCGGCAATCCGAGCAATGGCGACTTCGGCCAGATCACCCTCAACGGGGGAGAACCGTCCAACTGCTACTCGGGCAACGTGGCGCCTGCCGGCTCGTCGCCTGCCGATCTGCAAAAGACCCAGCCGAAGTGCGGGGTGACCACCACGGGGGCGGTGACGGGTGGTGCGCTGTTGGGACAGGTGCTGTGCGACACCGGCAACGGTCCGTGCGGGTCGGACATGGTGTATCCGAAGGCCACCGGGGTGGTCATGCACCCACTGCCGGCCGGTCTGCCATCGATGCCCAACCCGTGCAAGGGCGTCCCGGACAATGCCTGGTGCTCGGGTGGCAAAGTCGTCTGACCGGTCTCCATCTGGCGGCCTGGCGGCCTGCCGGCCCGTCTGCAGTCCTGCGGGACGGCGGGCTCGATCCCAGTAGTTGACCAACTTGGTCATCTTTTGACAGAATCAGGGCACATCCGCTGGAACCCTGGCGGCCGTTCGTCTGTACGTCGAAGGAGACACACCATGTCCGAGTGGGGATTCGAAACCCGTCAGATCCATGCTGGCGCCGAGCCCGACCCCACCACGGGTGCCCGGGCCACGCCGATCTACCAGACCACCAGCTTCGCCTTCCGGGACACGGCGCACGCCGCCGCCCTCTTCGGCCTGGCTGAACTGGGAAACATCTACACCCGGATCATGAATCCGACGCAGGCCGTATTCGAAGAGCGGATCGCTGCCCTCGAAGGTGGCGTGGCCGCCCTGGCCGTGGCCAGCGGGCAGGCCGCCGAGACGATCACCTTGTTGAACTTGGCCGAAAACGGTGGACACATTGTGTCCTCTGCCTCGCTCTACGGCGGGACCTACAGCCTGTTCCGCCACACCCTGCCCAAGCTGGGCATCGAGGTCACCTTCGTGGACGACCCCGACGACATCGAGGCTTGGCGGTCGGCCATCCGGCCCAATACCAAGGCGTTCTATGCCGAGACCGTCGGCAACCCCAAGGGCAACATCCTCGACTTCGCCAACGTGTCCGCAGTAGCGCACGAGCACAAGATTCCTCTGGTGGTGGATAACACCCTGGCCAGCCCCTACCTGTGCAATCCACTGCAGCACGGTGCCGACATCGTGGTGCACTCGGCCACCAAGTTCATCGGTGGCCATGGGACTTCCATCGGTGGGGTCATCGTCGACGGCGGCACCTTCGACTACGAGGGCAGCGGACGGTTCCCCGGGTTTACCGAGCCTGACGCGAGCTACCACGGCCTGGTGTTCGGCCAGCTTCCTGAGCCGTTGTTCGCGGCACGATTCGTCCTCAAGGCCCGGCTGCAGTACCTGCGGGACATGGGTGCGGCCACCACACCGTTCAACTCGTTCCTCTTCCTCCAGGGCGTCGAGACCTTGAGCCTGCGGATGGAGCGCCACGTGCAGAACGCCATGGCTGTCGCCACCTGGCTCGAGGCACGCGACGAGGTGTCGTGGGTGGCCTATCCGGGTCTGGCCTCCAGCCCATGGCACGGACGCCAGGAGCAGTACATGCCCAAGGGCGGAGGCGCGATCGTGGCCTTCGGGATCGACGGCGGGCTCGAGGCTGGCCAGAAGTTCATCGAGGGGCTCGAGCTGTTCAGCCACCTCGCCAATGTGGGCGATGTGCGCAGCCTGGCCATCCACCCTGCCTCGACCACTCACTCCCAGTTGACCGAAGCCGAGCAGACCACGACCGGGGTGACCCCCGACCTGGTCCGTCTGTGTGTCGGCATCGAATCGATCGACGATGTCCTCGCCGACCTCGAACTCGGGTTCCGAGCAGCCAAGGGGTCGTGACGGACTCCGGATCGGCGCTGTATTGGCAGCCTGGTGACGAACCGGGCGGGCGTCACTTCGCCCAACTGGAGTCCACTGGCGATGCCGGGCTCCCATTGGAGTTGGGCGGCACCCTGCCAGGCCTGACGGTCGCGTATGAGGCATGGGGAACGTTGGACGCGGCACACAGCAATGCCGTGCTGGTCCTCCATGCCCTGACCGGGGACTCCCACGCCGCCGGTCCGTCTGGACCGGCGCACCCCACGGCCGGTTGGTGGGATCCTCTGATCGGCCCCGGTGCTGCCATCGACACCGACCGCTACTTCGTGGTGAGCCCGAATGTGCTGGGTGGCTGTCGAGGGACGACCGGTCCCTCGACGACAGCACCGGATGGCAAGCCCTGGGGGTCGCGGTTCCCCCGGCTCACCATCCGTGACCAGGTGGCCGCCGAAGCGCTGTTGGCTGACCACCTCGAGATCGAGCGCTGGGCCGGGATAGTCGGAGGGTCGATGGGCGGGATGCGGGTGCTGGAGTGGTGCGTCGGATATCCGGACCGGGTCGCTCGTGCTGGCGTGCTCGCCGTGGGTGCATCGGCCAGTGCAGACCAGGTGGCGCAGTGCTCGGTGCAGTGCCGGGCCGTCCGTCTCGATCCTGCCTATGCCGGGGGCGACTACTACGGCGGCCCGACGGCGCCGGTGGCGGGCATGGCGCTCGCACGGAGCATCGGCCAGATCGGCTACCGGAGCGAGGCCGAGTTTGCCGAGCGGTTCGGCCGCCGGCCCCAAGGTGACGAGGACCCGCTGGGTGCCGGGCGGTTCGCCGTCGAGTCCTACCTCGAGTACCAGGGGATGAAGCTGACAGCACGCTTCGACCCGAACTCGTACCTGACCCTCAGCGAAGCCATGAACAGCCACGACGTAGGCCGGGGACGTGGTGGTGCGGCTGCCGCACTGGCTCAGATCACCGCCGAGGTGCACGTGGCCGGTATCGACTCGGACCGTCTCTATCCGCTCCACCTCCAAGAGGAGTTGGCTAGTCACCTACCCGGTGATCACGACGTGACGGTGATCCGATCCGAGTTCGGACACGACGGATTCCTGATCGAGACCGCCCAGGTCGGTGCCGTGGTGGCGGCCGTACTCAACCACTGATCGCCTCGAGCCCCACTGCCTCTCATGGCACCGACCAGCTGATGGCAGACGAGCCCATGGGCGCCTCGGCCAGTGGAGATCAGGGCTCCTCGGTCGACGTCACGATCGGGCGAACCACTCCTTCAACTCCTCGATCCCCCGTTCGACACTGACCTCCGGCTGCCACCGGAGTACGCGTTGGGTGTCGGACTGATCGAACCAGTGGGCCACGGAGAGTTGTCGGGCGGCGAAGTACGTCAACGGGGGTTCCTCACCAGGCCACAGCCGGCCCACGATGCGGCCAGCCAATCCGACCACTGGTGCTGGCACAGAGCGCACGGCGACATCGAGCCCGGCGGCACCCAGGATGCCACTCACCAGTTCGGCCAGCGGTCGGGGGTCATCGCCGGTGACTACCCATGCTCGCCCCAACGCCTCGGTCGACTCCCCAGTGCGGTCGAGGCCGGCCACGATGGCGGCGGCGGCATCGTCGACGTAGGTGGTGTCGACCAAGGCCCGGCCGTGGTCGGGCAGGACGAGCCGTCCTTGGCGTGCTCGCTCCACGATGCGCCCGACCAACTGGGTGTCGCCCGGTCCCCAGACCAGGTGGGGTCGGATGACGACGGTGGCGGCCACCGAGTGCTCAAGCACGTACTGCTCGGCGATGGCCTTAGTGCGGGTGTACGCGTCCCGACCTTGGTAGCGGGCGGGCTCGACCCCGGCCCCTACCGATGCATGCCCATCGAAGGCCACCGAGGGCGACGACACATGGAGGAGCCGACCACAGCGGGCCGCTGCAGTCACCACGTTGCGGGTCCCGAGCACGTTGATGCCGTAAGCCGCCTCCCACGATGGTCGGGGAGCCACCAGGGCAGCCAGGTGCACGATGGCGTCGTGGCCGGCCGCTGCCTGCAACACGGCCACCGGGTCTCGGATGTCGCCAAGGACGTCAGTCGTGCCCGTGCCGCTGGGGCTGCGTTGGAAGCAGGTGACCTGGTCACCCCGGCTGGCCAATTGCTGGGCCACAGTGCGTCCGAGCAGGCTCGAGCCGCCCGTCACGAGAACCTTCATGATCGAGCCCGGCCCAGGTCGATTGGCGTCAGCCCGGTCATCAACCCGGTCATCGTCCAGCGAGGAAGTGTGCGGCTTCGAGACCGAGGGCGGTGCGGTCGATCTTCGACTGATGGCGACGGTCGACGGGCAGCGTCCCTTGGAGCACGGCGGCCACCCGGTGGGGGCACGCCCCGCGAACCATCGTGGCCATCTCGTGGTCGGCCACCCGAAGCGACCCCTCGCCTTGGACGACGATGCACAGGACCTGGTGACCCGCCGGTCCGACCCCGACGGCGGCCACCGTGCAACCGACCGCCGACCGCACCGGTCCTTCGACGGCCACACTGGCCAGTGGCCCATCTGCCGCCTCTATGACGTGACGCAGCCTTCCGAGGTGGATCAGCAGCTCATCCTCGATGTAGCCGACATCGCCGGTGCGGTGGAACCGGAGCCCGTCGTGCCGCGCCCAGGTATCGGCATCGGCTGACCAGGCGGCGTCGTAGCCGTCAAACATCCACGGAGCGTGCACCAGGATCTCTCCCCAGCCGTCTTCCGGCACCAGAGGGGACGAAGGGTCGCCGAGTTGGGTGATCACGATCGTGCTGCCCGGGACCGGTCGTCCAGTGGAGTTGCCGCCGAGACGGCCGATCCGGTCCGGTTCACACCCGTCGGTGACCGGCAGGCACTCGGTCATCCCGTAGGGCGCGCGTACGTCGCCACCGGTGATCCGTCGGACGTCCTCCACCATGTCAGCCGGAATGGGGGCACCGGCCAGCATGACCAGGTCGATGGGTGCGGTGCGCCCACGGGCAGTGTCGATGATGCGGCGGGCCGATGCGGGGGAGAGCCAAGCCACGGTGACCCGGGCCTTGCCTAGGGCTGCGGCCAGTTCGTCGAAGCCGAGAGCGGCGGGCTCGGACACATCGAAGTCCGGTCGCACACACGTCATCTGGAGCGACGGGGCCAGCAGCATGAAGGGTCCGAATGAAGTGGTGAAGGCGTCACCGGGCTCCATGTGGAACAGCGGGCCGACCACATCGCGCTGGGCGGCCAGAGCGCCGTGGGTGTAGCGCACCGCCTTGGCCGGCCCAGTGGCACCGGAGGTGTGCACGATGGCGGCCACATCGGTCGCGGTGGCGGCCACTGGAGTGAATGGCGTGCGGGAGCCCCCGGCACGGTCGAGGCGGACAGACCCCGGGAACGATGAGAAGCAGGCCGAGCGTGAGCCCGGAGCAAAGCGAAGCGTGCGCGCTAGGGCCAGGATTGCCGGAGTGCCGATGGTCCACGACGGAGCGGAAGCCCGGACGAGCCGCCGGAGCGGACGGAGCCCGGCTGATGCATCGGCCACCACCGGGATGCCACCAACCTTCCAAACGGCGGCCGCAGCCACCAAGAGGTCGCAGCTCGGCGGGACCAGCAGTGACACGCGGGAACCTGGTCGGAAGCCGGCATCGTGGAGTGCGCGGGCGGCCACGGAGGATCGGGCGTCGAGGTCGGCCCACGACAGCACGCCGTCGGGTCCGTCGTAGGCGGCTGAGGTGTCCTCGGTGCGGGTGGCCAGCGAGGCCAGCACGGACTCGAATCCAGCGGCCGCTGCCACCGGAGTAGCGGAGGTCCCCAGGGCGTTTAGTCCGTTTAGTCCGTCGAGCCAACGGGCGACTACGGCACCGACGGGAGCGTCCAGGGTGACCAGGTGGGCCGCATCAGGAAACCGCTCGATGTCGGCATGGGGGGCCCTCCGCCGAAGGTCCGCCAGGAACCGGTCGTGGAAGACCGGGTCGCGGCCGCCCCACAGCAGCAGAGTGGGGCGCTGCAGGTGGTCGAGCACTGCGGCGCATTCCTGCAACGTGGCATACGAGGGGTCGGACTCCATTACTGGGATATCGGCCACGAAGTCCCGCACGGCCTCTCGACGATCGGCACTCCGATAGGGGGCACGCAGAGCA
The DNA here is from genome assembly GCA_903906055.1 of uncultured Acidimicrobiaceae bacterium. Lineage (GTDB taxonomy): Bacteria > Actinomycetota > Acidimicrobiia > Acidimicrobiales > RAAP-2 > Bog-756. The sequence goes on along the minus strand of CAIVIS010000052.1, from coordinate 4,839 downwards.
TCTCGGTGCACCTTGTCGGTCATCCGGGCGGTGCCGCCCACGAACGCGGGTGTCTGTCGGCAGCTCAGGTCGACCAGGCTGCGGGCGGCGGCGATGAGCGGGGGGACGGCTACGTCGTCGGGCTTGGCCACGGCCGTGTTGGCCAGGATCAACGCCTCGACCTCGAGCAGCCCTGATGCGCCCACGGCGACCGGGCCGCCCCAGTCGTGCGCAGCTAGCACTAGAGGACCAGTGACTTCCTGTCGACAGAAGGCGGCCAACTCGGCCACCCGGTCAGCCAGTCGCCGCGGCCGGCCTCGCTCGGACCAGCCCATGCCGGTCTGGTCGATGGCGATGACCCGCCACTGCGGGGCCAAGGTCGCCAGTAGGTCGCGCCACACATAGCCCCACGACGGATTGCCGTGGACGCAGACGATGGTGCCTGCCGGGCCGGGGCCGGTGTCGAGCACGTGCCAGTCGACGGGGCGCCCATCGGAACCATCGATCGACACCCGCCTCGACCATGCCGGATCGAGCCCCCACGACACGAGTTGGCTCACCGTAGGTGAATCAGGCGACCCAGTCGGCACCCCTGCGGTCGAGAAAGGCCGAGCCACGGCAGCTACCAGATCAGTTCGACGGCGGCGCAGTTCAGGCCGGAGCCAATGCCCATGAGGAGCACTCGCTCGCCTGGGGTGATCTGGTCGGCCACGGTCGACAACGTGTAGGGGACGGCGGCCGGGCCCATGTTGCCGAAGTTCGGGTAAGTGAGGGGAACCAGGCCCATATCGACGCCGAGCAGCTTGCACAGCTTGCGGGTGTGGACGGCCGAGACCTGGTGCATGACGTAGCGGTCACACGTCTCCCACTCCCACCCGGCGGCCAACGCTGCATCGAACGCTTCGCGGGCCAGGGCCAACCCCTTCTCCAGCAGCCCGGCGGTATCGGTGCGCATGGCGTCGAGGTCGCCCACGCACAGATCGTGGTGGATGGTGGCGGCCCGAGAGATCCCCCCCAAGAACCGGTGGCCGCCGTCTCGTGGCCCACCCATCACCATGGCCGCCCCGCCGGATCCGAGGGTCAGCGAGGCGAACTGAGCGAAGACGTCTTCGGCGGTGGCCGAAGGCTGACGGAGTCGTTCGATGGTGGCGAGCTGGGGTTGACGGCTGCCCTCACCATCGACGATGAGGACGGTGCGGGCATGGCCTGTCTCGATAGCCATGGCTGCTATTTCCATGGCGTTGACGAAGCCAAGACAGGCGTTGCCCAGGTCGAAGTTGACGCACTCGGGGCCCAGGCCGAGGCGGTGGTGGACCGCACAGGCCACGCTGGGCTCGAGGTGGTGCTTGCATACCGAAGTCGAGATCAGCATGTCCACGTCGGCTGGGTCCAGATCGGCTAGCTCGAGGGCCCGAGTACCGGCCATGGCCGCCGCCTCATCGAAGGTGACTTCCTCGGGCCACCAGCGGCGCTCCACGATGCCAGCTAGTGACTCGAGCAGTCCGGGTCGGATACCGCATCGATCGAAGGTCTCGGCTAGCTGTTCGTCGATCCACGCCGAAGTGATCACCTCGGGTGCCTCGGCATGAGCCACGCTCCAGATGGTGGGACGCGTGAATTCGATTCGGGGGCTCACCGCCATAGGTTACGGCCTGGCACGGGTGGGAGTGCACCGTTGCTATTTGCACCGCTAACTGCGGTGTAGCCATTAGTCCGCCATGGTGTGCCGGGGTCAGGGATACCCGCCGTGGCCATCTCCAAGCCCGAGTTCGATTTCGAGACCCAGGTGATGGTGACCCCGATCAAACACTTGGTGGGCGACGCTGTTCGGTACGTCCTCGGCGGTCTGTTATTTAATGGATTGCAAATATTGTGAATCCATACATAGAGTGGAGTCATGCCCCTCGCCACGCTCGGTCAGCCCGTCTACGCCGCAAAGGCCGACCTCTTCCGCGCCCTAGGACACCCGGCCCGGATCCGCATCCTCGAACTCCTGCTCGACGACGAGCAGCCCGTCAGCGACCTGTTGGTTGAAATCGGACTGGAGCCGTCGACGCTCTCCCAGCACCTAGCGGTCATGAAGCGCATCGGTCTCGTCGAGTCCAGCCGCAAGGGCAATGCCGTCACCTATCGGCTCACCGATCCCTCCGTGGGGGACTTCCTCATTGCCGCCAGTACTGTGCTGGCTTCGACGCTTGGCAAGGCCCGCCTCGCCTTAGAGGAGCTCGAAGGTCTCGGTAGCTGATGGCAGAGGCAGGGGATCGAGCGTGGCGATGGATGGCACGACTGCTGCCTGGAAGGTCGGACTACGAAGGATTGCGTCGATCCTGGCGAGGTGACCTGCTGGCCGGGCTCACCGTGGGCGTCGTCGCCTTGCCGCTGGCGCTCGGCTTCGGCGTCGCCTCAGGAGTCGGTGCGACTGCCGGCATCGTCACGGCGATCGTGGCTGGCATCGTGGCCGCCATATTCGGTGGGTCGTCGGTTCAGGTGTCCGGCCCGACGGGAGCCATGGCTGTGGTGCTCGTCCCGATCGTGGCTCACGACGGCATAGGTGCGGTAGCCAGTGTTGCCATCATCGCGGGTGCGATGGTCCTGATGATGGGACTCGCCGGGCTCGGTCGACTCATCCAGTTCGTTCCGTGGCCTGTGCTCGAGGGTTTCACGGTGGGCATTGCCGTGACGATCGCCCTCCAGCAAGTGCCACTCCTGTTGGGGGAGTCCAAGGGGACCGGTTCGACTGTCATCGAGTCTGCCTGGAATGCGATCTCGCACGTGACTTGGAATACGGCAGCGGAAACACTCCTGCTCGGCGCGCTGGTGGTCGCCGTCATGGTCTTGTGGCCGAGGGTCACGAAGCGTGTCCCCTCGTCGATCGTGGCAGTGGTAGTCGTGACACTCCTATCGCTGCTCTTCCACTTTTCAGTTCCCACGATCGGAGCGCTCCCTCACCATCTTCCGGCACCGAAGATGCCCGATCTTGGCTTGGCCGCTATCCGGCGCCTGGCGGGACCCGCGTTAGCAGTAGCCATCCTGGCCGCTATCGAAAGTCTGCTGTCGGCTCGCGTGGCAGATGCCATGACGGGTTCGACCCGCACATCGGACACCCGAGAGATGGTCGGCCAGGGACTCGCCAACATGGCGGCTGGACTCTTCGGCGGAATGCCCGCCACCGGGGCAATCGCCCGCACCGCCGTCAACGTCCGGGCAGGGGCAAAGACCCGAGTGGCGGCCATTACGCATGCGCTCGTGATCGTCACGGTCATCTTGGTTGCCGCTCCGATCGTCACCCGGATTCCTCTGGCCGTGCTGGGTGGCGTCCTCGTGATGACGGCCGTCAAGATGGTCGACCACGCCCGGGTAACAACTGTTGTCCGGGCTCACGTTTCTGAAGCCGTCGTATTCGCTCTTACCGCGGTAGTGACCGTTGCCGTCAACCTGGTCACCGCCATCGAGGTCGGTCTGGTCGTGGCTGGCATCTTGGCCCTCCGGTCGATCGCCTCGGGCTCGGGTGCCACGCAAGAGGATCTGGCCGAGCATCACGACGGTCCCGTCGATGAAACGGCACTGCTTTCGGATCACATCGCCGTCTTCCGTCTAGACGGAGCACTCTTCTTCGGCGCGGCTCCTCGCTTCCTCGAACAGTTTCGACAGGTCGAGGGAGTCGAGGTCGTCATTCTTCGGCTGAGGGGGCTGACCTTTATCGACGCCTCGGGCGCCGATGCCCTTGCCCAAATCATCGACGAGTTTGACGGCCGCGGCATCACCATCCTCATCAAGGGTGTACGTGCCGAACACGGGCGGTTCCTGGCCACGGCTGGTGTCCTGGCGGAACTCGATGCCAAAGGTCACGTCTTCGATGGTCTCGACGCGGCGATCGCCCATGCCCGACATCATGTGGACCGGCGGCATCAGACGCATCAGCTGGGTACTGGTTAGGCGTGTTCCCACCGCAGCACGGGGTCCGAGCATCGACCCCTATCCATGAGGCGGACGGATGGGCGGCTGCAATGGGCCGATGCGCACCGATGTCGATCACCCGCAGAGGCGCTGCATCGGTACACTTGGTATGATCGGGTTTCACCAAGTGAACGGGGCCACAGATGGCGACGTCAGTCGAATTTCTCGTCTCGACTAGTGGGCAGATGTCCGTACCTGCGGCCGTACGCCATCGGTGGGGGTTGGACAACGGTGGACGGGTGACGGTGGTCGACCTAGGCGATGCCGTGATCCTCCTGCCGCCAGGCGGGCGCCAGGAGATCCTGGCCAAGGCGCTGACAGCGGACCAGCATCGCCAGTTCGTCAGCGACCTCGACGATCCTGATCTGGCCACCACGTAGGTGGCATCCGTCGTCGTCGACGATCACCTCCTACGTGACATCTTGGCGGGCGAGAGGACGTTAGATCTGGGTGGTCTTGCGCCCGACGGCGTAGCCACCACCGGGCTATGGCTCTTTCGGCTCTGCTCGTCCCTGGCCGATCCCGAAGTGGCCGGCAAGCTCGCGGCGCTTGTCTCCGGACTGCCGGCTGATGTTCAGGACCGATTCCTGGCGCAGATCACCGCACTGCCCGACGAGATCGAGGTGGTGCCGATGCGAGATCTTTCGTGGTCGATGGCGCAGCTGCAGCATCGTCACCGGAGTGAAGGGCGCGGCATGTCCGCCCTAATGGTCGAAGCCCTCGCCGCGGCAGACCGGCTCGGCGCTGGCATTGCCGTATCGACACATGACGTCGGGCCCAACCTCCGTGACTCGGCCACGGCAGATGGCATCGCCTTCCACATCCTGTAGGCGCACAACAAGCCGTCAGTGCTCGGGAGCTCAAATCACACGAAGTCGCTGGCTCATCGCCGCACTACGGACT
>CAIVIS010000051.1 GCA_903906055.1 uncultured Acidimicrobiaceae bacterium | reverse complement strand
GGGTGGCCCGTTCGACGCTCGTACTCGCGTCCGATGGTGTGGAGGGAGGCCCAGCCGCACTCGTGGGCGGCATCGCCCACGCACGGTCCGACCCCGGTGTGGAGGATGCGGTCGCTCTCGTTGGCCGCGTCAGGCCCGACGCTGAGCTCCCACAACCACGCGCCGGAGTTGGCGGCTACCACCCGAAGGGCGAGCGAGGTGGTGCCATCACGTCCGTCCGGGTAGCGCCACGGTGACTCCACGGTGGCCACGTAGGTTTCCACGGGGCCGACCTCGGTGACCCAGTCGAGCTCGAGAGCGGTGTGGCCGTAGCAGCGCCAGAACCGCTGGAGGTCGAGATCGAGCACCAGTTGGGTGAAGAGGTACTCCTGGTCGACCCAGTCGGAGCGGACGGCTCGGAGGTACTCGCCCAACGGGACGTCCTGACCCGACGGAACGCCGGCCCGGTCGAGGTGGGATTCCACCACCTTGCGGCCTCGGCGGTTGATGCCGAAGGACTGGCCAACGAAGTACTGCAGCTTGGCGGCGGCTGTGCGCTCGTCTTGGCTGGCGTCGTCGCCGGGCTCGGCCGGCAGTCGACTCACCTCAGTGTGTCGACCGAGCGGGATGGCGGCGTGTCCGTGACCCCGGTTGATCGACTGGGTCCAATACAGGCAGGTGGAGCAGAACCAGAGTGCGAAGGGATCGGTGGCATCGACCACTTCGGCTCCGCAGCCCCGGCACACCTCGGCTACCCGGTTCCAGGCGACACCAGTTGCATCGAAGGCCTCCTCGGCCAGGACGCAGCGTTCCCACTCGGAGGCGCAGTCGCACAGCTGGCGCTGCCAGGGCTCGGGGCCCTCGCCGAAGAGGGTGTGGCAGGTGCCGCAGATCGACAGATGGGCAAGGTGGGGACGCCCGGCGAGTGGATCGGAGTTGCTGGTTTCGGGGGTGTTGGAGGGGCTGGTGGGGTCAGTGGTCTGGATGGTCATTGTGGGGTTCCTTTCAGGAGCCGAGGGTCGGTGTTGAGTGGGTGGTCGGTGTGGGGTGGTGTTGGTGGTTGAACGGATCGCCGAGTGAGCCGGCGGTCAGAGGAGGGTCAGTTGCACGGGTCCGTCCGGATCGGCCCGGGCCGGGAGCAGCCACGGGCGCACCTCCGGGTCGGCCAGCTCTTCGAGGCACCGGACGAGATGGTCGGCGGCCGATGTGGCCAGGTGCCCGCCACCCGAGATGTCGAGGTGAGTCAGGGCGGTAACCAGTGACGGGTCGAGTCGACTGCCGGCTGCGCTGAGGTCGGCCAGCGCCGACTCCAAGCGGAGTGCCAGTCCCTGGCGTGCCAGTTCCGATGCCACGACCTGGTCGGGCACGAGGTCGAAACGTGCACTGCCGGCGGGGTGCTGGAGCCGAGCTCGTCGGGGTGCGCCACATGCGTCTGGAGTTGCAGATGGGGTCAGCTGTGCGTGAATGGTCATTGTGGGGTTCCTTTCGAAAGATATGAATGGAGTTGGTATCTGTGGGGTCGACAAAGAAGATCAATCGAGAGCGGTTGACCATCAATGTCGTGGATGGGGAGGCAGCACTCAGGCCTGAGAGGGCCTGCGGGGACGCACTGGGCGCCGGAGAGAAGTGCTGGTGGGGCCTAGGAGGCCAAAGCGGGGTAGACCCCGCCGATCAGCAGGTGGCCCTGGGCATTCGCCACAGGACCACCGGGCGCATCAGCGCGCCGTCAGCTGGTCCCGGGTGGCCCGTCGGTCCGGCATGAACCGGTGACGGACGCCCAGCGTTAGCGATAGGCCCTGTAAAGCCCAGGGCATTCGCGATATTGCTGGGTAGGAGGGGCGGGCCCCAACCTTGGCGCAGGCCCTCGACGGGGCCGGACGTGCACGAGGCAGTCCGGTATCCGACGAGAGCGTGGTGCGCTGAAGTCTGTTGCTTCTGATGCTGCATGATGTGTCCTCTGTGCGATCGCCTTGGCATTCCCACTCTCCCGAAACAGGAGTAGGGGGTGGAGTCTTCGGCCCAGGTGCCTCGTCCACTCTTGATCGCATTCCATATGCTATCGGTCTCGGTGAGATATTGCAAATGATTGTGAAATGGAACGGGCTACAAGTTCCTGAGTCTTTTATCAGATTGCACTCCACATCCCACCCCCTGCTGAATCGCGTCATGTGCCAATGGTGACAGGAGGGTGTGACGCGAACGCTGTTGGCTCGGGTCAGCTGGTGGTCGATTGGTGGCCGCTTGGTCCCGATGGGGCTGGGTGGGTCCAACCGACTGACGGCCGCGTCGATGGTGGAGGTGTGGATGCACGGGCAGACGACCGGCGATGGCTGTCGTCATCTGCCAGTTCCAGTCCGCCGGGTCCCACCGAGGTACGTCCCCAGCGGTACCCGTATATTTGGACCATGGGCAAGCACCTGGTGGACATTGATGAGGCAGCACTGGCGGCCGCTCAGGCCGAACTCAAGACCACGACGGCGGAGGAGACGGTCAACGGGGCGCTGCGTCTGGTCTGCATGCAGCGGAGTGATCGGGTGACGGCATCCTTGGACCGGTTGGCGAGGCGTGACCTGCTG
>CAIVIS010000050.1 GCA_903906055.1 uncultured Acidimicrobiaceae bacterium | reverse complement strand
GCCTCCCGCTCATCTTGCTCGGTGGGGTGAACCGGATCGACACCGTCGAGTCGGCGCTGGCTGAAGGGTTCTCGTTCGTAGCCATGGCCCGGGCACTGTTGCGCGAGCCTGACCTGGTCGCTCGGTGGGAACGGGGAGAACGCGACGACGGCAACTGCATCCACTGCAACCGGTGCATGCCATCGATCTACAGCGGCACCCGGTGCGTCGTCGACGTGCCCACCGCTCCCGCCTGACCCCTGCCGCCTGACGCAACTCCAACTTTCTGAGTGCATCTGTCATACGCCACAGCCGACAAGTCGCCGTACTTGGGCATCGACTGGAGGTCGTAGCCGTCTGCGCCTCGTTCGAGCAGTCTGATGATCGCTGCTATTTCTACGCCCAGGCGAGGGTCATCATCGTTCAGCCGCTGGGCATCTTTTTGCGCCGCAGGCCAGACGTTGACGCGTCGGGCCGGTCGTCGGGAGGTCACTACCTGATGCTGGCGGCTTCGATCCGTGCCACAGCCGCTTCGACGTCCTCATCCGAGACGCCCAGGCTCTCGATGAGCTCGTCAGGCGACACGCCACCACCCTGGTACTCGGCGCGGCGAGTGGAAACCCGCTCGGCGATGAGGATGTCCTCGATGTACGGGCCAATGATCTCGAGGAGCGCTGCGGGAACGATCGCCAGATCGGGGTGGCGATACGGCCCGCAGAATACGATCTCGGAACGAGCACCCTGCTCGCGAGCCTTGGCCGCAAGCCTCGAGAGCCCTTTCCGGGCCTCAGAGGTATCAAGTACACGTGTCGGTGTGAACGGACTCGCCATGCGATCCACTGTATCAGGTACATCTATCTGTACCACAAGATGTACAGAAAGATGTACGCCTTTTTGGTGTGCGAACCTAGATCTGGTACTCGGTGCCCTCAATCATCGTCGTCTTCCATATGCCGTGCGATCGGAGCGTCGAGGTCCCACCCTTCGGTGTCGGCTTGGCGGGCCAGGGTGTGAGGCGATGGGCCGCCGAGTCCGTCTGGGTCGTCCATCATCCCATCCAGCAAGACCAACTCCTCTGGGTCATCAAGTACCGCACCGGCTTCCTCGAGTTCGCGCTCGTCTACCTGGGAGTGGGGATCGAGCGAGGGGTCGAGCTCGAGGCTCTCCTGGAAGTCCGGGTCCAAGCGCGACGCCTCATCGACGGCATCGTCCCCTTGCTCGAAGGTCTCGGTCCTACCTGCATCGTCGGTCATGGCTGCTCCACGGTCGGTTCCCAGTACCCCGGTATCTACCGGGTGTGCTGGTTCGATCGTACGAGCGCGAGGGAGCGTCCCCTAGGGCCGTTAGACCCCTGTCGTCAGCCGACCCAGAGGTCGGTGCCCGGGGTGGGAGTCAGAGGTCGGAGACGGCCGAAGGTGTCAGTACTCGGCGATGGTGCCGCCGGGCACCATCGCCAACTCGGCGTGCTCGAGGTGGTGGGTGAGGTCCGGGTCGGACTCATCGGCTGGGGATCCAGGGATGAAGCATGCGGCGATGACGGCCACCACAGTCATGATGGCCAGGAAACAGAAGCCGGCGGTGTAGTCCGATTCGGCCGGGTAGCCGTCGGCCAGGATCTGTGAGGCCACGATGCTCGACATGATGGCCGCGCCGATGGCGCCACCGATGGTCCGGATGTTGGCGTTCATGCCACTGGCCACCCCGGTCTGGGCCATGGGGACGGCTTGGACGATGAGGTTGGACATGGCCGAGAAGGCCAGGCCGAGGCCGATGCCGAGCAGGGTGCTGGCCAGGTAGATCTGCCAGGGGTACTGGTGGGCAAAGGCCAGCAGGAGGTAGCCACCGGTGGAGGCGACCGCTCCGATGATGACGGCAGCCTTGGACCCGATGGTCGCAGCCAGCCGCCCGCTCAGTAGCCCACAGATGAACATGGTCACCGTCAGAGGCAACAAGAAGAGACCGGACTGGATGATGGTGGCCCCGAAGCCGTAGCCGGTAGATGTCGGAGCCTGGACGAACTCGGGCAGAAACCCGATCACCGAGTACATGCCGATGCCGAAGGTGAAGGCGACCAGGTTGTTGGTCCACACCGCCTTGCGCCGCATCATGTGCATGTCGATCAGCGGCTCCTTGGCTCGCAGTTCCACGACGACCCAGGACGCCATCAACACCATCGCCAGACCGATCAGTCCGAGCACCAGGGGGGAGTTCCAGCCCCACGAAGGGGCCTCGCTGACGCCGAGGAGCAGCGCCACCAGCCAGCCCGACAGCAGGATGGCAGCCAGCCAGCTGATCTTTCCCGGGGTGCGGACCGGTGATTCGGGGATGAAGAGCCAGGTGCAGACGGTGGCGATTGCGGCGATGATCATGGGGATCCAGAACAGCCAGTGGAAGTTCAGGAGTCTGACGATCGGACCGGCCAAGACCATGCCGGCTCCACCGCCCACTGCCGTCATGGCGGCGATGATGCCGACCGCACCGGCCACCTTGGCTCTCGGGAACTCGTCGCGCACGATGCCGAAGGCGAGGGGCAGGACGGCGCCACCGATGCCCTGGACAGCCCGGGCGAAGATGAGCATGCCGATGGAGTGGGACAGACCGGCAATGACCGAGCCCACGACCAGGGCCGACAGCGTGACCACCAGCATCCGCTCCTTGCCGACCATGTCGCCGACCCGGCCGAGGATGGGGGTGAAGATCGACGCGGACAGCAGGAATGCGGTCAATACCCAGGTCACGGTGTTCTGGGTGGTGTGCAGATCGTGCTGGATGGTGGGGAGGACCGGCGACACCAGGGACTGCAACAGCGAGTACGCCATGGCCCCGAGCATCAGGACGGCGAAGGTGACCTTGTAGTTGGACGGCTTCGGTTCGGGCTGCGTGACGGCGGGCTGCGTGACGGCGGGCTGTACGCCCTGGGACGACATTGACGGGGTGGAAGGCGAGGTCATGGGGCTCCAGGCTGGAGTGCCGACTCGGGTGGTGATCCGGGGCGACGGGGGGACCCGATCATGCCACCGAACCGAGCGGATCCCTATCTGGCCAGGACCGCTCCACTGCCCTGCACCGGGTCAGCCCCGGCCTACTACCGGCACCGGGCTGTCGATCTCGATGGTCCCATCGGCCCGTGCCTCCACGGTGATCGGCCCATGCGGTGTAGGCACCGTGGCCCGCGCCCATTCGAGGCCGCCAAGGGCCGGCTCCACCCGCACGGCTGCGTACCCAGGCTCGGCCGGCGTGATCCCGAGGACGTGGACGATCAGGTCGCGGGTCGGCGTCGACGACCAGCCGTGACACCGGGTGCCCCCTACCCAGCACTCCGGCCACGTCGTCTCACCGGCGTCCAAGAAGACCTCCCAGTCACGACACAGCCCGGCGATCAGATCGGCCCGTCCGGCTCGGGCCAGACCGTCGTGGAGCACGTAACGGAAGAACGGTTCGGCCTCCACCATCTGCTCCACCGCGTCCCAGGTCGGCCGCGGATATCCGGTGACCAGGTGGACGAACCCGGTGGAGCCGCCCTCAACGGTGACCGAGTCCATTACCCACGAATGACGGATCAGACGTGACCGGTCGGTAAGTCGGTCGATCACCCGGTCGATCCGGTCGGTGGGGACGAGCCCGGCGGCCAGGGCAGCCGCACCCCCGTGCTGGGCTGCCTCCGGCATGCGCACGCCGTCGACGATGTGGTCGACATAGACGGAGCGGTCCGGGTCGAAGAACACCTCGAATCCGGCCCGCACCCCGTTGTAGCGAGCCCGTGCCCACGCGGCGGTGCCGTCGTTGCCCAGCCAGGTGGCCATGTCGGCGATGTCCTCGAGAGCGCGGGCGTAGAGCGCGTTCAATGTCGACGAGGTGCCCGACGGATAGACGCTGGCCCAGTCGAGGAGCACCCATCCCGACACATCGTGGACCAGTCCGTCGTCACCCAAGTAGGCCTCGAACCACCGAACCGTCCGTTCGGCCATCGGCAGCAGCTCAGCCACCAGGTCCCGGTCGCCGGTGTAGCGATAGAGGTTGTGGAGCGACCGGACCCAGTGGAGCGACCAGTCGGGCACGAAGGTCCGGTCGTCGGCCCAGAAATCCGATGCCGGGGCCATGGCCAGCATCCCGTCGGACCGGGCAGAAGCGGCCAACTCGGGGTGCCACCGGGCCATCGACCAGTCCGGGTTGGCCACAAGGTCGACCATCTGGTGGACGACCGAGTCCCCGGTCCACGCTCGTTGCTCGCGGGTCGGGCAGTCGACGTAGGCGTCCAGTGCGCAGAGGTCTACCGTGCGCAGTCCGGTTTGGTAGATCCGTTCGAGGAGTGGGTCCGAGCACTCGAACGATGCCCCCTGGGGCCGGGGGCGATGGCGGTCCTGGACTGATAGCTCGATCGATGGCACCGAGCCGCCGCCAGTACGGACCGACACATGCAGGTAGCGGGTGCCGATCACGTCGAAGGTCTCGAACCGCTCGGGTCCGTCACCTCGGCATACGTAGCGGAAGCCGGCGTGCTGGCCCAAGGTAGCGAGCCGGCCAGCGGCATCGAGGTGCTCGGCCGCGGCGACGTCGATGATGGTTCCGGCTATGGCCCCCGAAACTTCGAGCACTACCGAGCCGGCCGCGATCCGAGCCAGGTCGAACGCCATGCGAGTCACCGACGCGACGTCGTCGGTGCCCTCGGACCCGGTCCCTGACCCGGTCCCTGACCTACTGGCATCCGCCTGCTCGTCGGCCAGTACCTGGCGGACCGGGTCACCCACCGGGGGCGCGCCTAGTCCCGACTGTTGGCCGGTGCAGGCAGCGCGGTGCTGTGCGCCAAAGGGGAGCGCCGACCGCACCGGAGGCCGGAGCATCCCGAAGGGCTCGCTGGGTGGACGGGGGTCGCCGGTGGCCCCGGTGTGGAAGGGCACGATCTCGACAGCATGCCGCCATGGGCCGTCATCGAACTCGGGGGAGTCCCAGCCGAGCGGATGCAAGTTGGCGTCGAAGGATTCGATGGGGAGGCAGGCCACATCGCCAGGGACGGGGACCGGGGTCCAGGCCTCACCTGGTGCGCACGTCCACGATCGGTCGCTGACGATCCACTGGTCGTCAATGGCAGCCTCGAAGACCAGGCAGCCAGCACCGAGCGAGTACGTCGGGGGAACCGGGGTCCACCACGACGTGGATTCACCGAAGTGGCGGGCTGTCACGGCGATCACGTTGGTCCCGGCGTGCAGGAGCCCAGTCAGATCGATGACGTCGTAGTGGGCACGCCGGGGGTCGGAGCGCACCGGACCACGAGCCACCTCGGTACCGTTGATGACCAGTACGTAGCGCCCGTCCACCCACAGGCGGCAGGTGGCCTGGCTGGGGGCAGTCTCGAGCTCAACGGTGCGGCGGAACAGAGCGACCGTGTAGATCGGATCGGCCAGCACCGGTCGTGTGGCGGTGACGGCCTGGATGTCCGGCCGCTGGTGCCAGATCCACCGGCCCTGCCATCGAGGGCCGAACGGATGCGGATGGGAAAGGCGCATCCGCGCACCCTACCGCCAGTGCGGACGGGCCAGGCGGGTCAAGTGGCGGTCGTGCTCGTCGGGCCGGGTGGGATCGAGATGGACCTAGCCGAACTCGAACGAAGTGACGCCGAACAGTCGGTCGACATCGATATCCGGCACCCCACCGAGGTACATCCGAGCGCAGCCGAACGACTCATGGAGCCCGTGGTCGGACGCGATCGATAGGGCGGCCTGGTTGGGCTCGGGTATGTCCCACTGCACCTGGTGGCCGTCGATGCGATCGAGGAGTGTGCCGACGACCCGCCGGGCCAGGCCCGGGTTGTCGGCGACCACGGGGCCGAGTTTGTAGCCGACCTGACACGGCCGAGCAGTAGCGAAGGCCACGATGTTGCTGTCCTCGACAATCCCGACCGTGTGTACGCCCTGACGGGTGAGCCACAGGCCGAGGAACCCGGTCCGATCCACCGGGAAGGTGGAGCGGTCGCATGCCACCATCCGGGCCAGGTCGACACTCACCAGGTCGTCGGTGTTTGCCTCCCTGGCATCTGCTCTTCCTACGTGGAGATCCACCACGTCGGGATCGACCAGTCCGCGTGCGGTCCCCTCCATCCGCAGATCCCGATAGGCGAGCTCGAACCCGCCCCGCTCATAGAAGGGGACCATGGCGAACACCCCATCCATGCCGATGACACCGCCGTGCCCCACGCGTTCCATCAGCAGGTCGCGCCGGTAGGTCCACAATTTGGTGCCGAGTCCGTGACCTCGATGGGCGGGGTCGACGATGAACAGCCCCATGAACCCGTAGTCCGGTGGGTGGACGAAGATCGTCCCCACTCCGATGAACTCCCCGCGCAGCCGTAGCGCGAGGAACGCGTCGGGTTCGAGGGCCCAGGCCACATCGAGGTCGCACAAGCCCGGGTTCCACCCCTCGTTGGCCGCCCAAGCGGACACCTGGGGCAACTCGACGTGGTCGAGGGCGCCGATGGTGAGGCCTGGCGGTAGGTCCATGCTCTGGATTGTGGCAAAGATCGAACTACGGCAGCGGCCACCGCCCAATCTTGTGTGGCCTGGTTCCGAACCTGGCAACCAGGTGGCCACTGATTGCTATAAGTCAGTATAATGACACTAATGGCAATATACTGACCTATCGACGGACAGGAGGAGCCCGTGAACCCATCAAACCCGCTGAACAGCATCACCCCCACTGTGGCCGCAGACTTGCTGTACGTCCTGGCGCGCAGTCAGGTGCCGCTCACCGGCTACGCCATCGAGCAGGCGGCTGGCCGGGCTCATGCCGGGGTTCTGAAGGAACTGGCCCGGCTGGTCCAAGAAGGCATCCTGGGTAGCGAAGTGGTCGGAAACGCCACTCGCTACTGGCTCGATCGTGAGCACCTGCTCGCTGGTCCGCTGGTCGAAGCAGTCGGAGCAATGGATCGGCTGGAGAATCGGATCGCCATCCTGGCCGCCCAGATGCAGCCTGCCCCTGTTGCTGTGTTTCTGTTCGGTTCCTTCGCCCGTCGCGACGGTAACTCCAGCTCCGACGTCGATCTGTTCGTGGTCCGCCCCGAGGCCGTCGCCGCAGATGATCCCCTGTGGCTAAGGTCCCGCACCGCGCTCGCCCGCGGAGCGGAAGCAGCATCGGGAAACCCTTGTCAGATGGTGGAAGGGACCCCGGCGCAGTTGACCGAAGGGGCAGCTGCAGGGGAAGGGCTCGTCGCGTCCCTGCAGGCAGACGCGGTCTGTCTGTTCGGGTCGCCACCAGCGAGTCTGCGACGACCCGGGCTAGCCGGGGCACTCCGATGACCCGCCGGGCACTACGGCCTGGGGAACGTGAGTATGGCAAACACGAAGACGGCATTGCGCAACGCCCGCAAACTGGTCGAAGCGGCGGGCACCTTCATTCGATAGAGGTCCGGGGCCGATTTCGCCCGGCGTCGCTGAGTCAGGCCAGCACCCCAATCGATTTAGGCGATGGTTATCCCGGATCGACCTGCGTTCACAACCGGCGGTATGCGTAGGGGCACGGTGCCGGCATCCCACTCGCCGCATGACGCGAAAGGGGCCCCGAGGGCCCCTCGGCAAGACTGCCTCATCATGACTTGGTGCAGATTGCCCGTGAGCGTCACACCTCGAACTGGCGGTCCGAGTGCGACGGCTGAAGGCCCGCACCCGCTCGCTACAGGACGCGGCGGAACAGCTTGGCCTTGCGGGCCGAGTACGGCGGGTAGGGGAGCGACGGGTCGATCATCGTCCCCCGCTTCAGCACCGGCTTCATGTGCTGGAACAGTCGCACGCTGGACTCGCCATGATAGGCGCCCATGCCGCTTTCGCCGATGCCGCCGAACGGCAGCTTGGGGTTCGTCAAGTGGAGGAGAGTGCCGTTGACGGTGACGCCGCCTGACGTGGTCCGGGCCAGCACCTCGTTGACTACACCCTTGTTGCCCGAAAACACGTAGAGGGCCAACGGGTGCGAGCGGGCACGCACGAAGTTGATG
>CAIVIS010000049.1 GCA_903906055.1 uncultured Acidimicrobiaceae bacterium | reverse complement strand
CGGGTACTCCCCCAGCCAGCAGCTGCTCGCACAGCTCGGTGGCACAGAGGATGCCTTCGTCACGAACCGCATCGGCGCCGCCTCGGGCATCGGCCGCCTCGAGGCGCTCGATCATCCAGGCCGGCACGGCGGCTCCCATGGCGGCCATGCGGGGCACCGACTTCAAGGTGGTGACCGGCATGATCCCCGGGAGCACCGGCTTGGTGACGCCCCGTTCGGCCAGATCGGCCACCAACGAGGTGTACTCGGACGCCTCGAAGAAGAACTGGGTGGCGGCAAAGTCGGCCATGGCCAACTTGGCGGCCAGGTAGTCGCGGTCGCTGGCCAGGCTGGACGAGAGGGGATGGCCGGCCGGCTGGGCGGCCACGCCGATGGAGAATCCACCGATGGCCCGGGCCAGCTCCACCAGCTCTGACGCATGGGCCAGCTCGCCCACTCCGGCTCCTGGGTCGGTGGGCGGATCGCCACCGAGGGCCATGAGGTTCTCGATGCCAGCCTTGCGCAGGTCGACCAGGATGTCGGCCAACTCGAGGCGTGTGTGGGCCACGCAGATCAGATGGGCCATGGGGACCAGGTCGGTAGTCCGCAGCATGCCGGTGACCAGATCCACCGTCCGCTTCCTCGACTCGGCGCCGCCCCGGTAGGTGACGGACACGAAGGAGGGGTGGAGCGGCTCGAGTTCGCGCAAGGTAGTGACCAATGTGGCCTGCTCGGCGTCGTTCTTCGGGGGGAAGAACTCGAACGAGAAGGTCTGTCCCTTCGCGAGCAGATCAGCGATGCGGGTCATAGTCTGTCCAGACTAGTTGCGAGGGTGCCGGTTCCACTAGGCATTCTTCGCACTTGTCCTGGTAGATCTGGCGCACCGCTAGGAATCGGGTAGGGACGATTCTCCCTACTGCTCCCATTTGTTGCAACCGAGCCAGCCCTCAACCCGGGGCCGGTCAGCGTTCGTCGGGGTTGCTCAGGCCTTGTCGGTCGGTGGCGTCACATGAGTCGCCAACCGCGCCAGCGCGCCTTGCAGCTCGCCGTCACGGTCCCGACGGGCCTGGTCGGCTTGGGCCAACTGCACGCCAGTAGGTGCACCAGCACCGTTGCGCAGCAGCCGGTCGGCTTCGATGGCGAAGGCCAGGCCACGCAGCGCCCCAGCCGCCGTGGTGGCTGATCCACCGGCGGCGGGGTCGGGTGCAGTGGAGCCAGCTTGCTCGAGCGCAGTCGACGCCTTCTCCACCTGGACGGCTACAGCACCTCGCAGGTCGGCATCGTCGGCCACAGCAGAGGGAGACAGCAGTGCCTCACGGGCCAACTGGGCATCGGTCAGTGCCGGAAGTGCCCGCCGCTGCCAGCCGGTAACCGCGGTGTTCTTCTTGCGAGCCACCATCACCAAGATGACCACGATGACGGCGATGAGCAGGATGACGAATAGCCCGATCAGGGCCCACGGGGTCTTGGTCGGCGTGGTCACCACCGGTGCGGTCGTGGTGGTCGGCACCGGGTGACTGGTCGTGGTGGTCGGGTGGGTCGTCGAGGTGGACGTGGAGGTAGACGTGGAGGTCGACGTCGATGTCGAAGTGGAGGTGGAGGTCGACGTGGAGGTCGACGTAGGGGTCGACGTAGGGGTCGACGTGTCCGTCGTAGTAGTGGTGTCGACCAGCACGATCGAACGAGCCGCCGACGATCCGTCTGGCACGGCTGCCCCAGCCGGGGCGATACCCGCGCCCACGGTCAAGATGGCCGTGGTGGCAGCGCCCGCCGCGGCCAGTGCCAACCGAGCCGTCCATCGACCAGTCGTGGCGTGCGTGGTCCTGCGTGCCGAGTCCCTCACGCGTCCGTCCTCCCGTAGTCGTCCTCGAGGCGGACGATGTCGTCCTCGCCGAAATAGTCGCCGTGCTGCACTTCCACGAACACCACCAAGGCGTCCGATGCGTTCTCGATCCGATGGTTGGTACCCACCGGGATATCGATGGCCTGGCCCGCCGACACCTCGCGGCGCTCGCCGTCGAGTGTCACCGTGGCGGTCCCGTGGACGATGAACCAGTGCTCGGACCGCTGGGCGTGACGCTGGTAGCTGAGGCGCTTGCCCGGGAGCACCTCGATGCGCTTGACCTTGAAGGTCGCTTGGTCGTCGAGCACGATGTAACTGCCCCACGGGCGCTGATCGGTCTCGAGTCCGACGGGGTTCACCAAGGAGTCGCTCATGATGCCCGCTCGGCGGCCCGGACGGCGTTGCGTAGCAACATGGCTCGGGTCATCGGACCCACTCCGCCGATCCGAGGGGTGATCCACCCCGCCACCTCGGCCACACCTTCATCGACATCGGACAAGAGCCTCTTCCCTTCCCACGAGGTTCCGGCCCCGACCACCGCGGCACCGGGCTTGATCATGTCAGCAGTCACCAGGCCGGCTCGGCCGGCAGCAGCCACCACTACGTCACCCTGGCGTACCAGGTCGGCCATGTTCTCTACGCCGGTGTGGACGACGGTGACCGCCGCATTGCACCCGGTCCGCTTCATGGCCAGCAGCAGAGCCAGCGGGCGGCCGATGGTCAGCCCCCGGCCGATCACCACCACGTGCTTGCCCTCGACGGGCACGTCGTTAGCGTGGAGCAGGTCCACGATGCCGGCCGGTGTGCACGGCAGCGGGCCGTTGGCCCCCATGACCAGGCGGCCCAAGTTGACCGGGTGGAGCCCGTCGACATCCTTGTCGGGGTCGACGGCCAGCAGCGTGTGCTCCTCGTCGAGGCCGCTGGGCAGCGGCAGTTGCACCAAGTAGGCGTGGATGGCCGGGTCAGCGTTGAACCGGGCGATGACGGCATCGAGCTCGCCTTGGGACACGTCGGCCGGCAGATGCTCGTGGGCCGAGTTGATGCCCACTTCCTCACAGTCGGCGTGCTTCATGGCCACATAGCGGGCGCTGGGCCCGTCCTCGCCCACCAGGATCGTCCCCAGTCCGACCGTGACCCCGGCACTGCGCAGGCGGGCCACCCGATCGGTCACCTCGCCACGGATCCGGGCGGCCAGCAGCTCGCCGTCGAGCAGTATCGCCGTCATCGGTGTGTTGTCACTTCTGTTGTCTCTCCTGACATCTGTGCGCGGTCTAGTGCCGGAAGTGCCGCTCGCCGCCTGCCATGACCATAGCGATCCCGGCCTCGTCGGCTGCGGCAATCAACTCCGCGTCACGGATCGATCCGCCCGGCTGCACCACAGCAGACACGCCGGCATCAGCCAGCACCATCAGCCCGTCCGGGAAGGGGAAGAAGGCATCGGATGCGGCGGCACCGCCACGGGCCCGGTCCCCGGCCTTGCCCACGGCGATCTCGGCGGCCACCACCCGGGACTGCTGGCCGGCCCCTACGCCGACGGCCTGTCCCGCCGTCACGATGGCGATGGCGTTCGAAGTCGTGCGGGCACACACCTTCCAGGCGATCCGCAGGTCCTGCCACTCGGCCTCGGTGGGCTGGCGGGCAGTGGCCACCTCCCAGGTGGAAGGGTCGGCCAGGAAGCGGTCGGTGTCCTGGACCAGGACGCTGGCCCCCAAGAACCGGTACTGGCGCACCAGCGGCTCGGGCGACGGTGCCGACAAGAGCCGGGTGGCCTTCCGCTTGGACGACAGCTGCGCCAGGGCCTCGTCGTCGTAGGCGGGGGCGATGATCACATCGGCCTGGGGGCCAGCCGCAATGGCCTCGGCTACGGCCATGGTCACCCGGCCACCTATGGCCACGATCCCACCGAAAGCAGACTGGGGGTCACAGTCGAGGGCCTGCTGATAGGCAGCCACCAGGTCGGCGTCGAGGGCTGCCCCGCACGGATTGGCATGCTTGATAATGGCGACAGCTAGCTCGGTCGGGCTGGACGGGAGCTCGTGGACGAGCCGCCAGGCCGCATCGGCGTCGAACACGTTGAGGTAGGAGAGTTCTTTGCCGCCGTACTGGACGACGTCGTCCCACCACGAGTGCTGTCCGGCCACCCGGTAGCGGGCCCCGTGCTGGTGCGGGTTCTCCCCATAGCGAAGGCCTCCGGCTCGTTCCAAGGTGAGGTGGATCGACTCGGGCAGCAGAGCGGCCTCGTCGAGGGCGGACACATCGGCGTCGGACTGCTCGGACTGGGCGGCATGCTCGCGCTCGTCCAGCCACTCCACGATGGCGGCGTCGTAGCCGGCAGTGTGGGCGAAGGCCTGGCGTGCCAGGCGGCGTCGGGTCTCCAAGGAGATCGAACCGGCGGCACGCAGTTCGTCGAGCACGGCGGCATAGTCGGCCGGGTCGACGACTACGGCCACGTGGTCGTGGTTCTTGGCCGCGGCCCGCACCATGGTGGGCCCGCCGACGTCGATCAGCTCGATGGAGGGGTCCGAGGAGAACGGATAGAGGTTGCAGACCACCAGGTCGATGAGTCCGATGCCGAGTTTGTCGAGGGCTTCCAGATGGTCGGGCTTGGACCGGTCGGCCAGGATTCCACCGTGGATCACCGGATGGAGGGTCTTGACCCGTCCACCCAGCATCTCGGGAGCGCCAGTGAGCTCGGCTACCTCGATGTGGTCGATGCCAGCCGCCGTCAGGGCAGCCGACGTGCCGCCGCTCGAGATGAGGTCCCAGCCCAGTTCGGACAGCCCTCGGGCCAGTTCCTCGATGCCGGTCTTGTCGTAGACGGACAGCAGTGCCTTCATTCGGTGATCTCCTCTGGTGCGTCGGGCTCGGATGATGCTCCCCCATCGATGGCATGGTCCGCCAGACCATCGATGAAGGTACGGATGGTGGCCGGGTAGAGCGTGCGCTCCACGGTCTTGATGCGTTCGTGCAGCGTGGCCTCGGTGTCACTGGGTTCGATGGTCACCGAGGCCTGGGCCAGGATCGGGCCGGTGTCCATCTCCAATTGAGCCACGTGGATGGTGGTGCCGGTGGTGGCCGCACCGCAAGCCAAGGCGTCACGGACAGCGTGCCAACCCGGAAATGCCGGGAGCAGGGCCGGATGGGTGTTCAGGATCCTGCCCGGATAGGCATCGTGGACCGGCTGGGCCAAGACGGTGCCGAAGCCGGCCATGACCACGACGTCGATGTCGGCGCCCACCAGAGCATCAGCCACGGCCTGGGAGTAGGACTCGCGGTCGAACTCTTGGCCGAAGCCGCCAAAATCGGCCCGATCCACCAGGGCGGTGGGAACCATCGCCTCGGTGGCGACATCGAGGGCTCGACACGGGCGGTCGGCGGCCACCAGGGCAACAGGCAGGTCGGTGTCGAGGATCGCTTCCAGGATGGTGCCGCTTCCTGAGGCCAGGACTCCGATCCGGACCGGTGTCCGCTCGGGGTCAGGTGTCGATCCGGAGGCCACGAGCGCACGATACCAGCGCCTCAACGGGTGGGTTCCCGGGCTCGCCGGGCAAGAACTGCCCGGTGACGCGGAGGTGACCGGGGATGCCACCCATCTGGCCTGCCCGCCAGATGGGTATGGGCATCACCCGGTTCCCCTGCCCAGGGGATTGCCCCTCGTGAAAGATCTATCGGCACGCCGAACATGGAGCCGAAGGGCAGCAACTGATCTGCAACCGTTCTGCAACTGAAGTCCGGAGGCTCCCGTCCGATAGGGGCCCGATCACCCCTGGTCGGGCCCAGATCACGCCAGATGACGCCAGATGACGCTGGTCCATCGGCCGATCAGGTCCCGGACCCCTCCAGCAGGTCGAGCGCTGCGCTGTCGAACTCTTCGAGCGAGGCCAGCACCAGGTCGCAGAAGCCCCACCGGGGCGAGCCCAGGGCTGCTGGCTCAGGGACGGCCACCGCCCGCATGCGGGCCGCCTTGGCCGAGATGGCGCCGTAGAACGAGTCTTCGAAGGCCAGACAGGCAATGGGGTCGACGCCCAGCTTGGCCGCCGTGGTCAGGTACGCGCCAGGGTGGGGCTTACCGAGCGGCTCCCACTCGGCCGAGTGCCAGGCCGACATCGCCGAGGCGATCCCCAACTTGTCCATGGCCGCCTCGATGACGACGGCGTACGAACCCGAGCAGACGGCCATCGGGATCGACCGGTGTCGACACAGGTCGATGACCTCGAGGGCTCCAGGCATGGGCACGCCCTCGTCTTCGATCAACTCAGCTACACGGGCGGTGACCGCTCGCTCGACTTCGACCGGGGTCATCCCCTCCCACGGGAACCGATCCCACCAGTGACGGACGGCGTCGTCGATGCGCAGACCCATGGTCTGGCGCACATCGAGCTCGTCG
>CAIVIS010000048.1 GCA_903906055.1 uncultured Acidimicrobiaceae bacterium | reverse complement strand
TGTGAACACCGGTCGAGATCAGCAGCGCGCGCCGGTCGATAACGGCAGCACTGGTGGTTGTGAAGTTAGCGTGACACCGAGGCATCGTCCACAGGTTGATCTGGCTGCTTGACGGTGGTGCGCCTAGCCCGGGCTTTGGCATCGTGAAGCCGGTAGCTCTCGCCCTTGGTCTCGATGATCCGGCACCTGTGGGTGAGACGGTCGAGGGTGGCCCCGGTGAGTCGTTCTGATCCGAGGACCTCGGTCCAGGACTCGAAGGGCAGGTTGGTGGTCACGATGAGGCTGGTGCGCTCATACGCGGTCGAGATCACGTCGAAGAGCAGCTCGGCACCGACCTTGGAGGCGGGCACGTAGCCGAGCTCGTCGAGGACCAGCAGGTCGAGTTTGGCCAGACTGGTCTTCAGGCGCAGGAAGGTGCGCTCGTCCCTGGCCTCGATGAGGTTGGTGATCAGCTCGGTGGTCCGGAAGAACCGGACCCGGTAGCCCTTGGCACACGCCTGGGCGGCCAGAGCCGTCGCCAGGTGGGACTTGCCGGTCCCGGGGTTCCCGACGAGCAGGATGTTCTCCCGGTTGTCGATGTACTCACAGCGCATGAGCTCGGCGACGAGCACCTTGTTGACTGATGGGCGGGCGGCGAAGTCGAAGGTCTCCAGCGTCTTGATGGTCGGGAACCGTGCCGCCTTCAGCCGACGCTCAGCTGCCCGCTTCTCCCGGTCGAGGAGTTCCAGTTCGCAGAGCTGCAGTAGGTAGGCGAGGTGGTCGGCATTGTCCGCTGCCGCCTGGTTCGCCACCTTCTCGCACTCGGCCCCGATGGTGGGCAGGCGCAAGTGCTTCAGGTGGTGGCGCAACAGCACCAGGGACTTGGTGTCGGTCTGCTTCATGATGCTGCTCCTTGTTGGGTGAGGGTCCGATAGGCCGAAAGGTCGGGTGGGTCGATGACCACCGACTTCAGGTGCGGGTGGCCGTCCAGGCTGAACAGGCCGACTGGTTGCTCGGCATGGTGGAAGAGGATCAGGGCGATGGCGTCGGCTCCTGTCGCCCCGATCGACAGCGCCTGGTCGACCGCCCTCGCCAACGCACCCACGCTGGCGTTCTCCAGCAGGCGGAGCACCTTGATGAACTCCCGGGTTCCACGGTGTCCGAGGTCGGCCTCCAGACGTCGCCGCAGGACGGCGAAGCAGCCAGGCAGCTCCCAGGACTCCAAGGGCCGGGCGTAGTCGATGGCCCCGGGCTTGCGCTCCAGCAGGGCCAGGTAGTGGAGGGGGTCATAGGTGGTCTGCTCCTTGTCCCAGCAGCGAACGTGTCGGGCCACCACGCCCGTCCCGCTGGTAATGGCCACCTCCTCGATGCCGCCGACGACTGTCACCTCGTGGTGGGCATAGGCGGTCGGCACCGAGTAGTCGTTGCGGTCGAAGCGCACGAGTGACAGCGAGTTGGCGTGCCCCTGGGCCACCCGCCGGGGTTCGAAGGCTTCGGTCGGCAGCGCCAGCATGGCCGCTCGGTCCGCCACCAGCCGATCGGCCTTGGTCCCCACCTTCCCTCGGACGGTGCGGAACAGATCGGCGTAACAGCAGGCGGCCAGGTACTCGTTCATGGCCGCCCACGACGGGAACGACGGCACCGGCACCAGCAGGTTCCGCCTCGAATAGCCGACGTGGTTCTCGACGTGGCCCTTCTCGTTGCCCCGCCCGACCCGGCAGAAGTGGTGGTCGAACAGGTAGTGGCTCTGGAGGGCCAGGAACGCCCGGGTGAGCACCCGCTCCCGGCCCATCACCTTGGACACTGCGATGGTGGTGTTGTCGTAGCTGGTGCGCAGCGGCACCCCGCCGAAGAACTCGAAGCCGGCCACGTGGGCAGCTTGGAAGGTCTCGGTGCACTCCCTCGGGTAGGCGGAGAGGAAGTAGGTGTCCGAATAGGGCAGCGTGATCACCCCGAGGGCCGCCTTGCAGCGAACGCCTGCGATCTCGACCGTCGCCTCGCCGAAGTCGAACTGGGCATGCCCGGGCGCGTGGCTGAGCGGGACGAACACCTCCTTCGAGTAGCGCCTGGCCTGGGCCACGGCCTCTCGGACCTGGGTGATTCCCCCGGTGTAGCCGTACTCGTCACGCAGGCGCTCGAAGATGCGCCGTCCGCTGTGGCGTTGCTTTGTCGGCGCGGTCTTGTCGGCCTCCAGGATCTCGTCGATGACGCCCAGGAACTCACCCAGCTTGGGCTTCTGGCGAGGCCCACCCACCTGGTGGTCGGGGGGCTCAGAATGGCTGAGGATCTTGGCCAGCACCTGGTGGCCGATCCCGTAGTCCCGAAGGATCGAGCGTTTGGACGCCCCCTCCACCAAGACTTTCCTGCGGATCTCCGTCCACATGTCCATGTCCGTATGCACCTTCCTCCCCGTCTGCTCTTCCAGCTCCAGGGCCGAAGCCTGTGAGCGAGGTTGAGCGGATCCAGGGATGCTCAGGTGCTGCCGTTTTCGACCGGTGTCCCTAGCTCAGGAGTGCTGCCGTTTTCGACCGGTGTTTACACAGTCCCACGACGTGGAGCGGGAGAACGACTGCTTCATCAAAGCCCGTCGGGAACGTTCGGAACCTGACACGAAGCAACACAAGCCGATGCCTCGGGCTAAGGCATAACTGGACAACGGCAGTGCGAAGGGATCAGGAAACAGCTACGCCTGATCTGTGGCGCACTGGATCATCACCGCACGCAGGCCGTCGCAGTCGTAGAAGTTGTGCTTCAGCGCCTTGGTCCACTTGGCCTTCGCTACCGGCGTAACGGCCTTGTAAACGCCAGATCGCTTGACCAACTGGTCCCGTACAGTGCGAATGCGGTCAGCGGAGTGCCCGGGGCCGAATACTGGGTCCACTTCGTAGCCGATGAGATCGAAGTACTTCTGGAGTTGGTGCCGACCCCGCATCCAGTTTTCAGGGTCCTTCTCCATGACCGCATCAGGGCGGAACTGCCTCTGCCACTTCCTGCCCAAGGGGAGGGCGTTGATGACGTTCTCGTCGAACCACGCCTGATCAGAATCGCTCGGGGCGTGCGCCACCATTTCGACACGTTCGTGCTCTGACCAGGCAACGATGCGTCGGTCCTGGACCTCGGAGCGCTCACGGAGACGAGCGAGGTCTCCCCACACCGATTGCTTGCACGCCCATGTCCACTTTGAGTCAGCCGTCTTTGCCTCAGCGGCAGGCCATAGGGCCTCTTCGATAACGAGCTGGGTGAACTCGGTCTTGGCCTGTTCGACGCAGAGAACCCCCAGCAACGACGGCGGGTCCACGGCGGTGCCTTCAAAATCGACGTACAGCGCTCGCTCGGCCTCGACGAACGGCGGATAGTAGGACTGGCCTATGCGGCGTCGATCCACGATGCAGGAAAGGCCGGTATCCCCATCGACCTGCTGTCCCGGCCCGGCAGGCTGTCCGACGAGGAGATGGCGCTGATCCGCCGACACTCCAAGATCGGGTGGGAGATCACCAGCAGGTTCGATTGGCCTTGGCCGGTTGCCGAGATCGTCCACCAGCACCACGAGCGGATGGACGGGACCGGGTATCCGCTGGGCCTTCGGGGAGAAGAGATCCTTCTAGAGGCACGAATAGTTGCCGTTGCTGACGTCTACGAAGCAGCTTCTTCTCGTCGCCCCTTCCGCCCTGCGCTCGATGAAGCCCAGGCTCGTCAGATCGTGGGCGAAGGCTCGGGGACTGCATTCGACGCTGACGTCGTCGACGCGTTCCTCCGGGTCCTCGACACAGGGTTTGCATTCGAGGAGCCGAGGGAGTGGATCTGAGCCCGCACCGGATCTAGGATTCCCGGTGCCCTGCCTCTATGGCCCGGGCTGAGCTGGCAGCACTAGCGCCGGACAACCACCCCGCGAGGAGCCCGATGACTGACGCCCTGACCCCTGATGACATGGACGCGCTCTTCGGGGCCCATATGCAGGCCGAAATGGACTCCGACCTCGTCACCACGCTGTCCACAATGGCGGCCGAGCCACACATCTTCAACGGCCCGACCGTCATCGGCGGCGAAGGACCCGACGGAGTGCGGACCTTCTATGCAGACAGTCTCATCGGCCAGTTCTTCCCACCGGATGTCACGTTCACCACCGTGTCGCGCACACATGGGACCGAGCGACTCGTCGACGAATTGGTGATCACGTTCACCCATACCCATGCCATCGACTGGATGCTGCCCGGAATCGAACCGACCGATCTGCCTGTCTCGGTGATCTTTGTGGTGATCGTCGGCTTCGAAGGCCACAAGGTCGCATACGAGCACATCTACTGGGACCAAGCATCAGTGCTGCACCAACTCGGCCTTCTCGACGCTGAACGTCTTCCGGTGGCCGGAGCCGAAGCGGCTTCGACACTCTTGGCGATGACTTCTCGGAGTTGAACCACCGAAGTGGGATACGGTGGCGTAACAAATTACATGTACAGGATGTAAATGGGGGTTGCACCCGGCACCGTGAGATTCACGGCGCGTGGACTGCATCGTGACCCATTGGTCCACGGATCTCTATGGCCCCGGGTCAGAATGTCATGAACCAGCCCCCAAGTTGAGCGATGATGGAGCCTCCTATGGTTAGCGAATTGACATCCGAAACCGCGACGGCACGCCGCAAACGCGTACCGAAGCGAGAGGCGCGCGAGCGGCTCATTCAATCGACCATCACGTTGCTGCGGGTGCTCCCGTTCGATGAGGTGACGAATCAGACGATCTGTGCCGAGGCCGACCTCAACCCGTCGACGATCCTCCAGCATTTCGGGACGCTGGACAAGCTACTGGGCGAGACCGCACTCGAACTGGTGAAGCGGCACCTGGCGAAGGTCTTGAGTGCCGACGGCTATCCGACGACGTTCGCCGACCCCGACGTAGAGCTGCGGAACCGGCTGGTTGCCTGGCTGCTGCTGAACGGGGATGACCCCGAGCAGTACCGGAGCCACCTCCTCGAAGACGAGGTGTTCATCGAGTTCCAGAAACTGTCGCTGCAGGTCGACCAGCGGGCCGCCAAGGCGTGGACCACCGTCACCACGATGTTGATCGAGGCGTATTCGGTCTTCAAGTCGACCCATGCCATGAGTGACGAAGAGTTGAGCGACGTGCTCTACATGATCGTGGCCATGCGGGCCGACCTGCCCTCGATCGAACGCACTCTGGGTTGGGCTCCCGGCGAATAGAGGGCTCAGCCTTCGGCCTCGGCGACGGGGCATTCGGGTTCAGTCTCCAAGGAGTAAGCCCCGGTGTCGCCGATCGGAACTGGCACTGCGGGGACACCGGCCGTCTGTCGTGACGCCGGCGGAGCGGCCCGAAGCATCAACTGTGGATTCGTGACCTGGAGCTGAGGACGGCAGCAGAATTCTGCTCCGCAGGGTGAGCTGAACTGCGTTAGCATTTCCGGACTGTTGCATCAGCCGCACCACGGGGGACTCCGGCGGTGCCATCAAGGGGAGAAGGTCGACCGTGTTCAACACCATCGTCGTAGGGGCCAATGACACCGCAGTAGCGAGGGAGACCGTGATTACCGCCGCCACGTTGGCTGCCGCGATGGGTGCCGATCTCCACATCGTCGCTGCCATCACGAACGAGCAGGGGCCCAACCGCACGGAACAGGGCGGCTACATCCACGATGATCACCCTGCCGCCACGTTGGTGGTCGATCTGCAAGGCCTGGCCAAGGAGCACGGCGTCGAGGCGAACATGCACGCGTCGACAGAGTCTCCGGCACACGCGGTGGTCAACATCGCCGAGCACGTTGATGCCGACCTCATCGTGGTGGGAAACAAGGGCCTCACCGGTGCCCGCCGGATGCTCGGCAGCGTCCCTAGTCACGTCGCCCATTCGGCACACTGTTCGGTGATGATCATCGACACGCGCGGAACCGCCTGACCGCTGGGGTCGTGCGGACAGGCTGCGACGCAGTTTGCCCGGTCGCGTAGACCGGTGTTCCTTACGGAAGTACTCAGGGGTTCCACAGCCGGCTGCCAGGAACCGGAGCGATACTGGCGTTGATGGAACCGAACGACCAGCCCTCCCTGGCCACCACGGACGCGCCGGTGGGTGCGGTCGTCCCGGATGCTGTCGCCCCGCTGGACGCTGCCGCCCCGCCGGACGCTGCCGCCCCGCTGGATGCTGCCGCCCCGCCGGACACCGGACGGCGGTTCCCGATCGCCGAGGTAGCTGTTGCTGCTGTCGCCTTTGCTGCGTTCTGCGTCGTCGTCCTGACCAAGGCGACCCGGCTGCTCGAGCCGGACGACTCGGCCTACCTGGCCTCCATCGTGGCCCTGACCCACGGCCAGCTGCTATTGACCGCCGGCCAGTACCACCAGTTGGCCGCTGAACTCCAGGCCCACTATGGGACCGGCATCCTTCAGTGGTCACATCTTCCTGATGGCCGGTGGATCAGTGAGAAGAACCCCGGGTACCCGTTCTACGCACTGCCGTTCAAGTGGCTGGGCATCCTGCGGGTGGCACCATTGTTCGCCGGCGCCTTGGCTTCGACCAGCCTCTTTATCGGTGCGCGCCGTTGGCTGGGGAGGTGGGGCGGCACCTGGGCCGTCATCCTCTTCCTCTGTTCGGGTGCGGCGATGGCCTTCGCCTGGCGTCCGACCATGCCGTCCTTCACGGATGCGTCCTTTGTGGCCGCCGGGGTCGGGGCCTTGCTGTGGACACTCCTGGCTACCGATGCAAGTCCCCGCCGGCGCACACTTGCCGGCCTGGCTGGCTTTGTCTTCTTCGAGGTCGCCGTGGCCATGCGGTACACGAACATCGTGCTCCTCCTCGTGGCTGTCGTGGCCGTGGCCGTCATGGCACGCCCTTGTCGGGTGCCGCTGCGATCGCTCTTGTGGTGGGCGGCATCCCTCGTCCTCGTCGGAAACGCGATCGCCATCTTCAACGCCCACATCTACGGCGGCGCCTTCAAGACCGGCTATGGCGCCGGGGTGATCACCTTTTCGGTGAGTGCCATCGGTCCCAACCTGCGGATCATGCCGAAGCTCCTGGTCGAGGCGGTTCCTGGTCTGCTGTTGGGACTGAGCGCCCTGGGGTGGATGGCCGTACGCGTCGTCCGGAGCCGGTCGGGGTCGATCGAGACCGACACAGCCCGCCGCTGGCGTACCGACGCCGTAGTCGGGGCATGGCTTGCCGCGGGGTGGCTGGCTACCTGGGGCCTGTACTCGGCCTACACGTGGACGGCGCAGACAGGTGGCGGCGGTGGACCTGGCGGGCTGCGGGGTAGCGGAGGTCCGGGCGGAGGGCTACACCTGCCCGCCGGGATGCATCTGCCAGCTGGCCTGCATCTACCTGCCGGTGTGCACCTGCCCGCCGGTGTGCACCTTCCCACCGGCGCCATGGTGGGAGGGCTGAACGGCATCCATCTGATCCGCTTCTATCTTCCGGCCATGGGGCTCATCGCCCTGCTGGGGGCCTGGCTGCTCGTACAGCTGCCGAAGTGGCTGCCGGTCATCGTCCTCGCGGTGCTCAGCGTCCTCGGAGTCCTGTCTTTTCACAGCCTGACCGCAGGTAGCGGGTTCGGATCAGGCGGTCCCGGCGGCGGTGGATCTCCGATCGGCGGGCCTGGAGGATTCCCAACAGGGGGACCGGGTGGATTCCCGGTGGGAGCGAACGGTGGCCCACCTGGCGGGTTCGGCCCGCCCCCGTCCGGGGTGCAGCCCTAGCGCCGCAGCCAACTGCTCGGCTCTCGGCTGGCGGCGAGGGATATGAACATCCTCCTGACGATGAACAGACCACGCAGAGCGGGTGACGGGAATCGAAGCCTTAGGCCAGAGTGAACGTAGTGTGATCGTTCCAAACGACCACTTGGTCGAAACCCTCGGACCACAGTTCCTCAACAGTCACCACAGCGTGCTTTCCGTAGAACATTTCAAGGACCTCGTTGGGAACCGGGTGGCTACGTTGCCTATTGCGCCGGTGCAACTCGGTCAGTGACAGCGAAGATGAGAGAAGGGCCACTGCGCGAATGCCACCCCGGTGAGCGCGTCTGACCTGGGCCTTCCGGACCTTCTTGTTGAGCCCGGTGGAGTCTCGAACCACGCTTTGGCCGGCGATCATTCTGGCCTCCTCGAGCCGCCTTGCCTCCTGCTCGACTTCGCTCCCCTCGAGGATGTCGGGTCTCCCATAGAGCTTCTTCCGGATCACGTCCAGGCTGATGACACCCACGGCCGGCAGTCCCGCGTCGAGGAGCGCTGGAATCAAGACGGTCGACTTTCCGCGCCCGGGAACAGCGATGACGATGCCCTGAAACGGCCCGACGAGCATCGCGGTTCTCGAGCCGCGCGGCTTGAACGGCCGGCTGGCACGAGGCGACGCGGAGACTTCCGTCAACCCCCGGGAGCCTGGTCCATCCAGTGGCTTCATGGGCGCCTTTGCACGAACTTGCGCCCTTTTTGCTCGAAAAGTTCCGCCGGCTTCGCCCATGCCAGTCGGTACTCCGTCCCTTTGAGGTATTTGGGTCGCCATTCGACATTCCCCTCACTGAACTGCAGTTGGCCAAGCTCCTTGCCCACGGACCGGACTTCAAGCTCGAAGTCTCCGCCGCTGATGCTTGCCTTCTGCAGGTGGAGTGCCAGTTCGTGCTGAGCCATGCAAGATCTTACATATCGTGGGCGGAATTCTGACTGGTATTCCGATCCTCAGCGGGACGTGATTGTCGTGTCGCCCGCTCGGTTCCCTGGATGTCACGCTGGCGACTACTTGATGCCAGGATGACCGCAGCGTTGCGGTTGCTCAGTCACCAAG
>CAIVIS010000047.1 GCA_903906055.1 uncultured Acidimicrobiaceae bacterium | reverse complement strand
GGTGGCCGTCGAGGACTCATCGGTCTACTTGCGCCTCAGCGGTGGATGTCAGGGATGCGGCATGGCCAAGGCCACGCTGTCCCAGGGCATCGAGGTCATCTTGCGTGAGGCCATCCCCGAAATCGCCAACGTGGTGGACGTAACCGACCACGCGGATGGCACCAACCCATTTTACGAGCCGGCCCACAGCTGATCTGACGGATTCGTCCGGCGGTCAGCCCGCCGGCGCAAGATGCGCGTCGAACCACTCCAGCGTGCGGTTCCAGGCATCGGTAGCGGCAGCCGCGTTGTAAGACGGACGGGCGTCGCAGTGGAACCCGTGCTCGGCATCGGGGTAGCGCACGATCGCGGTGTCCACGTCGGCCCCGGCGTTCAGTTCGTCCCGTAGACGCTGTACGTCCTCGACAGGGATGCTCGGATCGGCATCGCCGAACAGGCCGAGCCACGGGGTCCGCATCGAGGTGATGAGCGGCAGAAGTGCGGGCATCCCTTCGGTCCTGCCATGGACGATGCCGCCTCCGTAGAACCCGACTGCTCCGCCCAGGGCCAGGTGTCCAGCGGCCAAGAAGGTGACCCGACCGCCCATGCAGAAGCCGACGATCCCGATCTGGCGGTCGTCCCACCCGGCTGCGTGCAGATGCTCGACCGTGGCCTCGACGTCGGCCAGCAGTTCCTCGTCGGTCAGAGCCATGACGTTGGGAATGACGGCGCTGAAGTCGTCGTAGCCATGGGCAGGGGCGCCGGTGCGATGGAACATGTGGGGTGCTACCGCTAGGTAGCCGGCCGAGGCGAAGCGGCGGGTCACATCCTCGATGTGATGGTTGACCCCGAAGGCCTCCTGGATGACGATCACCGCGCCCTTGGCCTGTCCGTCGGGACGGGCTTCGTAGACGGGCATGGAGCCGTCAGGAACATCGAGTGTGAGGGTCTGGGTATTCATGGTGCGTCCACGATGCCTCGCTGGACGGACGGCGTCCAGTACGTTGCACGGGGTGAACGCCCTCCTCATCGCATACGGCACCCTGGGAGCAGGTATCGGCGCAGTGCTCGACCCGCTGGGCCAGCGTCTGGCCGACCAGAGCCGCGCCAACGAGGAACGTCGCCGGATCGAGCGTGCCGAGCGGAGGGCCGCCGAGGCCAAGAAGCCCGAGTCGGCGGACCTGTCGGAGTCGACGGATCCAGCGGAGGCACTTGAGCTGGCAGCCGTGGACGAGCAGCCTGACCTCGAGTCAGCACCGACCCCAGCACCTGAGTCCGAAGTGATCCGCCACCTCTTGCCCGAAGGGCATTCGGTGCCCCGGACGCTAGGTGCGGCCATCGTCACCGGTGCCCTCTTCGCTCTGGCCGCCTCGCACTTCGGTAGTCACCTGATCGTCGTCCCGTTCTTGGTGTTCTTGGCCATGGCTGTCGTGGTGTCGGTCACCGACCTGAGCCATCGGCTGGTGCCCCGCACGATCATCTACGGGGCCATGGCTCTGGTCGTACCGCTCTTGGTGGTGGTGTCCGCCGTCAACGACACCTGGGGCTCGTTGGTCGGGTCTGCCATTGCGGCCGCAGCCGCCTTCGGGGTGTTCTTCGCCATCTGGTTCTTCGTGCCCCGAGGGATGGGATTTGGTGATGTGCGGCTGGCCGGGGCCATCGGCTGCACGGTCGGTTACCTGAGCCTCCTCCACGCCTACGTCGCCTTCTTGTCGGGCTTCGTGCTCGGCCTCTTGTTGGGCCTGGTGTTGATGATCGGCTCCTCGGCCGGGCGTAAGACTCGGATCCCCTTCGCTCCGGCCCTGTGCGCCGGTGCGGTAGTCGCCATCGTGTGGGGCGCCCCGTTGGTGGACCACATCTTCCACGCCAACGGTTGACCCGGTGACCCATCTCGAGACCTCGCAGTCGAGCGCAGTACAGCCGCTGGGGCAGCCGGGCATCGGACCTGGTCGGGACCCCGAGTAGATTTGTCCGAATGTTGCGCTACCTGACCGCCGGAGAGTCCCACGGACGCGCCCTCGTGGTGATCCTCGAAGGAGTACCTGCTGGTCTCCCGGTCACCGCCGAGGACATCCAGCGCGAGCTCTCCCGTCGTCGGCTCGGCTTCGGTCGGGGCCCACGCATGCGCTTCGAGGTCGACGAAGTGAGCCTGGTCGGCGGGATCCGGCACGGGCGGACGCTGGGTGCCCCGATCGCCATCGAGATCCTCAACACCGAGTGGCCGAAGTGGGAAGAGGAGATGTCCCCAGCCCCGGGCATGCCCTCCAAGGTCCTCACCCAGCCTCGCCCCGGTCATGCCGATCTGTCCGGGATGCTCAAGTACGGACTGAACGACGCACGTGACGTGCTCGAGCGGGCCTCTGCCCGTGAGACGGCCGCCCGGGTTGCGGCAGGCACAGTGGCGAAGTTGCTGCTCGGCAAGATCGGTGTCGACATCCTCAGCCACATCGTCCAGATGGGGTCGGCCAAGGCCGCTCCTGGTCCACTCCCTCGTATCGAGGACCTGGCCCGCATCGACGAGTCCCAGGTCCGTTGTGCCGATCCCGAAGCCGAGGCCCGGATGGTGACGGCCATAAAGGCGGCCGCCAAGGCCGGCGATTCGATGGGCGGGGTAGCCGAGGTGGTGGCCTATGGAGTGCCGGTCGGACTCGGTAGTCATGTCCACTGGGACCGACGCCTCGATGCCCTGTTGGCCCAAGCACTCATGAGCATCCAGGCCATCAAGGCAGTCGAGATCGGTGAAGGGATGGAGGTGGCGGGCCTGCTCGGCTCCGAGGCTCACGATGCCATCCGGATGGCCGATCCTGAGGGGGGCGCACTCGAAGATGCAGCGTCCGAGATGAGCGGTGGCTACATCCGCGACACCCACCGTGCCGGTGGGATCGAGGGCGGAATGAGCACCGGGGCACCGATCGTGGCCCGCCTCTCCATGAAGCCACTGGCCTCGCTCAACCGCCCGACGCTGGGAACGGTCGACGTCGTGACCAAGGAGTCGACCGTCTCGTTCAAGGAGCGCACCGATGTGACCGCCGTGCCGGCCATGGGCGTCGTCGCCGAAACGATGACGGCGTTGGTGCTGGCCTCCGAGGCGCTGCGGAAGTTCGGCGGGGACTCGGTCGAGGAGTTCACCCGCAACTACTCCGGCTACCTGGCCACTTTGGGTGCGACCCCGTCGGCCGCATCGCCCGCCATCGATGGCTGACCGGCTCGTCCTGGTCGGGATGATGGGATCCGGCAAGACGACGGTCGGGCGTGCGCTGGCCGGCCGGCTGGGGTGGGCGTTCGTCGACTCCGATGCGCTGGTCGAGTCGTCTACTGGATCCACGGTGGCCGAACTGTTCGCATCCGGGGGCGAGGAGGCCTTCCGGGCCGAGGAGTCCCGCGTGCTGGCCGAGGTGCTGGCCACAACGGCCCCGGTGGTGGTGGCGACAGGTGGCGGTGCCGTCCTGGCTGAGGGCAACCGGACGCTCCTGGCCGAGTCGGCCGTGGTGATCTGGCTGCGGGCCGAGCCGAGCACGCTGGCTGCCCGGGTAGGCAGGGGCAAGGGGCGGCCGCTCTTGGCTGGTGACCCGGAAGCCACACTGGCCGATCTGGACGAACTGCGCCGGCCGATCTACGACGAGGTGGCGCAGGTGGTCGTCGACGTCGACGATCTGGAGCCAGCGATGGTGGCCGACCGGATCCTGGCTGCCACGGCATTCGCTCGGAGTAAGCCGTGGTGATGGGGATCGTCGGTGTGGCGATCGACCGGGCAATCGACCAGGTAAGTGCCGGGGCCATCGACCAGGCCAGTGGCGGGATAGTGGTGCCGACCGTGACAGAGTGCATAACGTGATGCAGATCGTCCCCGTCGAGCTGGCCGACCGTTCCTACGAGGTGACCGTGGGCGAAGGCGCCCGCCACGAGCTGGCCCGAGTGGTGGCCGATGCCGTCCCTGGTGCCCGCCGGGCAGTCGTGGTGACCCAGGAAGGGATCGGGATCGAGGTCGAGACAGGTCTGCCCACCGAGGTGTTCACCGTCCCCGATGGCGAGTCGGCCAAGTCGCTGACGGTCCTCGAAGAGTTGTGCCGCGGGTTCGCCCGCTCCGGGCTGAGCCGGGCCGATGTGGTGGTGGCGGTCGGCGGGGGAGTGGTGACCGATCTGGCCGGATTCGCGGCTGCCTCGTTCCATCGAGGGACGCCTTACGTCAATGTGGCCACCTCGCTGCTGGCCCAGGTGGACGCGGCCATCGGGGGAAAGACCGGCGTGAACATCCCTGAGGGGAAGAACCTGGTGGGAGCGTTCTGGCAGCCGAGTGCGGTGTTGTGCGACACCGAGGTGCTGGCAACGCTTCCGCCCCGCGAGTGGGCATCGGGCCGAGGGGAGGTCGCCAAGTACGCGCTCCTTGGGATCAGCACCTACCTCGGTGGGCCGCCCACAGCCGATCAGCCGGTCGACGACCAGGTGGCCCGGTGTGCGGCCATCAAGTCGGCGGTGGTGTCGGCCGACGAACGCGAAGGCGACCGACGGATGCTCCTCAACTACGGACACACGCTGGCCCACGCCCTGGAGGCATCGGCCTTCGGAGATGACGAGCGCGATCTGCGCCACGGCGAGGCAGTGGCGGTCGGACTGGTCTACGCGGCTCTCCTGGCCCGCAGGCTCGGCCGCATCGATGATGCCCGGGTGGAGTACCACCGCCGAGTGGTGGGTGCCTTCGACCTGGCCTCGGGTCTACCGGCCGGATGCGATCCCGAACAACTGCTGTCGTTCATGGCCCGGGACAAGAAAGCACAGGGGGACATCACCTTCGTGCTCGACGGTCCCGACGGGGTGGAAGTGGTGCGTGGCATCGATCGGGCCGACGTGGTCGCTACCCTGTCGGACATGGAGTCGGCCCCATGAGGGGATACGGCACGACACAGTGCGGAGGATCGACATGAGTGCGGACGGAGTGATTCTGCTGCTGTCGGGTCCCAACCTGAACCTGCTCGGCGAGCGGGAGCCGGAAATCTACGGAACCGCGACCTTGGAGGACCACGTGGCTGCTGCCCGTGGTGCAGCTGAGGGGCTCGGCTTCACGCTCGAGCATTCTCAGTCCAACCACGAAGGTGACCTGGTCGAGTCCGTCCATGCCGCTAGGGGCGCCACGGTCGCCATCGTGATCAACGCTGGGGCACTGACTCACACGTCCTGGTCGCTGCACGATGCGTTGGCTGCCTATAACGGGGTCGTGGTGGAACTGCACCTGTCCAACCCGGCCGCCCGAGAGTCCTTCCGCCACACCTCCACCATCGCCGCCGTATCTGACGGCTGCATCGCTGGGTTCGGTGGCCTGGGCTACCCGCTGGCCATCGAGGCCGTGGCTCGCATCCTTGCTGCCCGGTCGTGAGTGCCGCGAGTTCGCCACCCGCTGACGGCGATCTGAAGGAGCCGATGGCTCCGCTGTCGGTGGCCGGTCGCATCGATCGAGTCCGTGCTGTCCTGGCCGAGGTAGAGAGTCCTGATAGCCAAGGCAAAGGCAGTGGCAAGGGCAGTGGCAAGGGCAGTGTCAAAAGCAGTGGCAAGGGCAGTGGCCAGCGCAGTGGTCAGCCCGACGGACTCCTGGTGACCACCGGGGCGAACATCCGTTGGCTGACCGGGTTCACCGGATCGGCCGGCGTGCTGCTGGTGACGAGGAACCGAGCGCTTCTGGTATCAGACGGGCGCTATCGGACCCAGGCCGGTGAGCAGGTCGAGGCGGCCGGCGCCGGCGATGTGGTCGAGGTGTCCATCGGCGGAGTGACCGCCCAGCGCGAAGCGCTGGCCGAGGCGGCCGGATCCGCATCGGTGATCGCTCTTGAGGCATCGGATGTGACGTGGTCGGCCATGCAGTCCTGGGAGTCGGTGCTCGCCCCCCGGAGCTTGGTGGCGACCGAGGGGATCGTCGAGGGGCTCCGGGCCGTGAAGGACGGGGGAGAGGTGGCTCGGATGGAGCGGGCGGCCGCCATCGCCGATGCGGCGTTGGGCTCGGTCCTCCATCTTCTGGCCGAGGCCGGGCGAACCGATGGCGAAGCAGGCCTGACCGAGAACGGTTTCGCCGCCGCCCTCGACCACGCCATGCGGCTCCTCGGTGCCGAGGACAGCGCTTTTGAGACGATCGTGGCTTCGGGTCCGAACTCGGCCAAGCCCCACGCCCGGCCTGGTCCTCGGGTGCTGCGCCGCGGGGATCCGGTGGTCGTCGACTTCGGGGCCGTATTCGACGGCTACCGGTCCGATATGACCAGGACCTTCTGTTTGGGAGGTGCT
>CAIVIS010000046.1 GCA_903906055.1 uncultured Acidimicrobiaceae bacterium | reverse complement strand
GCTCGAGGAAGTTCGACACGAAGACGCCATCGAAGTACTTGGCTGGAAGGTCTGCATCGAAGATGTCACTCGTGATAGCTGTGATTCCCGGGCTTCGGAACGCCGAATTGTCGACTTGGTCGACGCTCCACCTCTCTGCGGTAGGTATGGAATTGAGAAACTCGCACCGACCGGCTGATGGATCGAGGACTTTGGCGGGGCCACCCATGCGTTCGTAGACAAAGGTGCCGATCTCGTTCCAGACGGCCTGACGACTCGCCTGATCGACATCCTTGAAGCGGTACTCGTACAGCCGTTCATAGTTGATGGATGACATCCGTGGCTCCCGTATGCGTTAGTTGAGCGAGCGCTCTGGCCTGAACCCACCGCTGGTGATGTTAGGGCTTCCCGGTCGAGATGAAGGGCCCTAGGTGGTGGCTTTGGAGAAGATCGATCCGTTCAGTCACCCATGGACCAGGCTCCAAAGAGAAGTAGAGAGATGATGCCTGGGCTGCTGTCACCTGGTGGATTTTCTGCTCCATGGCGAGCACGCCCTTTTGGCTCATGCTGAATAAGGTCGCACCTTGATTTCCGTAATGAAACCCGTACACCACTTGGACGACAATGAGGGCACCAGTAAGAGCGCCGACGGTTGGAAGCAGGACTCGCGTTGGCCATACCCGCGTCCGCTCCCCATTGCTGGTCGAGGTTATGCCGGGTACTTGATCAGCCCTCGCAGATTGCCACCTGGCAATGACCGCCGGCAGTGGTGGATGCCCTAACAGCGCCAAGTAGGTTCCGGCGAGGACAAGGAGGTCGAAAGTCGCATACCGGGACTGACCAGCCTGCGGTAGCCCGCCGATGATCCTCCCCTTGGTCATCATGGCGGCGAATCCCAGACCGAACAAGATCAGAACTACGCCGATCGGGCTGCCTGTGGAGCTATCTCGTTTGATTCCGAACAGAAATATGGCAATCACGGCCACGACGACGGTAGCGAA
Organism: uncultured Acidimicrobiaceae bacterium; assembly: GCA_903906055.1. Classification (GTDB taxonomy): domain Bacteria; phylum Actinomycetota; class Acidimicrobiia; order Acidimicrobiales; family RAAP-2; genus Bog-756. Next base: position 2,033 of record CAIVIS010000046.1, on the reverse strand, counting down.
TCCGAAGAGTTGAACCCACTGGGCGCTGCTGTCCTCGGGGCTCGCGCTGTAGGGAATGCCGAGCACGCTGCCGAGTGCGTAGAGATAGAACTTGATCGAGTCGGCGAGGTGATGCGAGGCATATCCCGGAAAGGGCGACCCGAGCGAGGTGTCGAAGTTGCGGAGGTAGATCGCAGCCGTGGTCGCCGCAGCGACCCCCCATGGCAGGGTCGTAAGGAGCCTGCGTCGGTGATAGAGGAGCACGAAACCCACCGGCCAGATCAGGAACCCCTGGATGATCGTGAGGCTTCCTACCACCGCAGCCAGGATCGCCAGTCCCACGAACGCCCAGTGCAGTTTGATGCGGTCCAGGAAGACGATTGCCGCAGCCAGGCTGAGCATGGTCAGTGGCCAGGCGATCTGGAATCCCCACAGCGCGTTCTGGTACTGCACCAATGAGAGCATCACTATGGCGACCGGACAGTAGAAGAGCCACGGGACGCTCGGTGACCGGCGCTTGTGGGCCCAGATGATCAGCGCTATAGCCGCCACCAGGATGGATGCACTCAGGTACTCCTCGATGACGACGTTGAACTGCACGGTGTGTGCCAGCAGGACCACGATCAAGTTCGGAAAAAAGATCCGGGTCTCGTTGTGCTGCGCCCACATGACCCCCCAGGGGAAGAAGTGGCTATAGGAGGCTTTGATGACGGTGACATCCTCGAGTTGGTCCCAGAAGACCACATTGATGGCATAGCGATGGACCATCTGGAAATACATGCCGACTGGGACGGCAAAGCCGAGGACAGTGAGGGATAAGATCAACCATCGCGGCAGTTTGCCCATGATGCGCCTCACTAACGTGTCCGGGCCCGTTGGGGCGATATCGACGGCGGCGCTCCCCATCGAGTTCTCGTCGACGCCCTCGGGTGCGACCGCGCCACCCATCTCCGTTCTCCTATCTGCCACGTGTTGTCCAGACCAGAGCACGGTACTCGTAGGGCACCTCGATGCCGGCGCCATTCGCTGATCGCCAAGGAGATTCGGTTGCCGGCTGGGCGTCGGGTTTGCCGGACCTCCAGGGCGGACTGCAGTGGGGAAGCCCCGGCCGCTGATCGAACGCCGAACCCATCGAACTAATTGGCACGCTCTGCCAACTCCTCGTCGTGCAGTTCTGCATCGGCGATCTGGGCGAACAGCTTGTTGAGGACGAGGAACTTGAGCAGCCACACGATCCCGAACGCCGCGATGTTGGCTCCCACCACCAGGACCGTCTTTGCTAGGTGCTGAAAGCCGTGGGCAGCGGCAAAGTCCTTGGCCAATGTGGCGGTGAACAGGGCGAACCCGATGCCCGTCAGGGACATCACCCAGAAGGGGAGCACCTCACGCCACCAATGGGACCGCCCAGACTTCCCCCAGACCCACCGGCGGTTGAGGATGTAGGAAGGCACGCCGGCCACGATGTTGGCGAACAGTGTGCTGATCACAGCCGACCACAGCTGCAGTACTCCGTATACGAGGGTCAGGACGATGATCGAAGTGAGGGCCGAGATGGCGGACACCGTCGTGTACTTGATGAGCTTGAGCCCCTCCGGCGTGCCAGCCATGCGCCACAGCTTCCTGACGAAATCGACCATGGAGTAGACGCTACCCCCGCGTGTGCCACATTTCGGGTTGCAGGCCAGTTGCAGGATCTGCGTGGCGATCGACCCCGTTGATGGCTGAGCGGTCAGTACAGTGTCGGATGATGGGGGAGAAGCCGGATGACCCGGGCAACGTCGGGACGCATGACGGCGACGTCATGGATGAAGAGCGTGGGATGCGTAGTCCTGGAAGCATGGATGCTGCTGCCGGTGATCGAGACGGGGTCTCGAGCCGCCGCCGGTTCACCATTGCCTGCCTGGCAGGGGCAGCGATCGCAGCGGTCCCCTGTCTCTGGCTTCTCTGGGGGACGTGGCAGGCGCCTGACTTCCTCCGCAAACTTACTTATCAGACCAACTTCTACGACATACAAACCCGAGCGATGCTCCATGGTGGACTGGCGATACCCAAGG
>CAIVIS010000045.1 GCA_903906055.1 uncultured Acidimicrobiaceae bacterium | reverse complement strand
GTCCGTCGCTGTACAGACATCAGGCGTCGACGAGGTCACCCGTGTGGTCCCATCACCGGTGGTCGTCACCTGGGGCACGTACAACAGACCGACGACTGGAGCTGCTGGGAGATTAGTGATCATCGGTGCTGACGCATCGGCCTTGAGCGTCACTGGATCTGACGGGCTTGATGCCTGTCCGGTTGCGACCTCGTTGGTGGCCTGCACGGAGAACGTGTACGTCTGACCATTGGTGAGACCGGTCACGGTGAGCGGGCTCGATGCGCCGGTCATCGTCGTCACGACGGACCCCGCCTCATTGCGGGCACTCACTGTGTATCCAGTGATGGGCGAGCCATGATCGGCCGGCTTGGTGAAGGACACCGAGGCCGACGAGTCGCCTCCGACTGCTGACACGACCGCCGGTGCACCAGGTGCCGTCGGGCTCGATCCACCAATGGCTGGCACCGCCGATGCCGTCTCGACCGATTCGGAACCAGTGCCGATAGCAGTGTTGGCCGCCACGGTGAACGTATAGGCACTCCCATTGACGAGGCCGGTGATCGTGATCGGGCTGGCTGCGCCCGTCACCGTGGTGACCACTGCACCACTGGCGTCGAGCGCAGTCACTCGGTACCCGGTGATCGGCGAGCCGCCATCGGAGTTCGGCGGAGCGAAGGTGACTGTTGCCTGGCCATCACCAGGTACGACTGTCGGTGGATTGGCGATCTTGACCAGCTGTCCGCTGCCAGCGTCGGCCACGTAGACCGCTCCGGCATCATCGAGGGCGATGCTCTGCGGGTTGGCCAGGCCACTGCCGATAGCGGACAGAGTCCCACCCTCGGCAACCTTGGTGATCACGCTCTGACCGAACTGGGCCACGTAGACCGCGCCCGACCCATCGACAGCCACACCCTGGGGGCCGTTAGTGAACCCGGAACCCACCGCTGACTCCGTCCCGGTGGAGGTGATCTTGGTGATCGATGTGCGCAGGCCATCGGCCACGTAGATGTTTCCAGACGCATCCACGGCGACACCCACCGGCAGTGACCAGTTGGCGCCTACCGGCGACTGCGTCCCGTCTACTGCGATCTTGATCACCGACTGGTCGCCAGGGCACGTCACATAGACATTGCCCGCCCCATCGACGGCTATGCCTTGGACAGCACAGAGGCCAGAGGCGACCGTCGACACGGTGCCATCGGTGGCCACCTTGATCACACTTCCCTTGAAGCTCGTCTGATCCACCACGGCGGTATAGACCGCACCGGCCTGATCCGTGACCACTCCATAGTGCGCGGTGCCGGTCCACAACGAACTCGACCCCAGCGCCGTCAGTGTGCCGCTCGAAGACACCGTGTCCACCGAGTCTCCCGAGGAGACGACGGCATTCCCGGTGGCATCCTCAGCAACGCCGTAGACATCGGTCAGGTCAGACGCCACGGCCGTCTGAGGACCGGCGACCGACGTACCGATCGGAGCCCCTGGCACGCCGGCGGGCGTGACGCTCGCCGACGGATCAGAAAAGGCCCCGGTGCCGATGGCATTGGTGGCGGCAACCGTAAACCGGTAGGAGCGTCCATTGGTCAGACCGGTGAGCTCAATGGGGCTCTGCGTACCAGTCGCCGTCTTGACGACCATGCCCCCTGGCCCGACGGCCCGGATGGCGTTGCCAGTAATGGCCGATCCGCCATCGTCGGTCGGTGCCGTAAAGGCCACTGAAGCCGAACCGTTCCCTGGCGTGGCGACCACACCGGTCGGCTTGCCTGGCGCAGTAATGGGCTTGGCCGCTACAACCGAGTTCGAGCCAACGGACTGTCCGCTGTTACCTGCACGGTTGGTGGCGACTACATAGAAGCGGTACCGGTCGCCGTTGGTGAGACCGGAGACGACGATGGGGCTGGTCGATCCCGACTGCGGGGCGATCGATTCCATCGACGACTGATTCTCCACATAGACGGTGTATTCGGTCACGGCCGATCCGCCGTTGTTGGCAGGAGCAGTGAAGGCCACCGAGGCCGATGCATCGCCTGGCGTAGCCACGACATCTGTCGGGCTGTCCGGCAGCGTCGCCGGGGTGGCCGCAGCCGACGCCGAGGACGGCGCACTGGTGCCGACGTTGTTGGTGGCCGTCACGGTAAACGCATAGGCGTGGCCGTTGGTGAGGCCCGAGACGATGATCGGACTCGAGGTTCCCGATTGCGGTGCAATCGACGACATCGACGTCGTGTCGCTGGCGTAGACGGTGTAGCCGGTGACCGGTGATCCACCATTGTCGGTCGGAGCCACAAAGGCCACCGATGCCGATCCGACGCCTGGCGTGGCCACCACGTCAGTCGGCACGCCCGGGGCGGTGTTCGGCTTGTACGGCGTCACTGAGGTCTCCCCCGGTGTTGCCAGGCTTGCACCGACCGCGTTGGTAGCCACCACGGCGACGGTGTAGGTCGCGGCATTGGTCAACCCGGTCACGGTGATGGGACTCGAGGCACCGGTGGCAGACGTCACTTCTGCCCCACTCTCGTCGTAGACCGTCACCGTGTAGCCGCTGACGGCAGCGCCATTACCCGACGACGGGCTGAAACTAACAACGGCGGAACCGTCACCGGCTTGAGGCATCACCAAGCTGGGCTGCGAGGGGAGGCCGGCCGGAATGACAGCCGACGATGGTGCTGACGGCAGTCCGGTGCCGATCCCGTTGGTGGCGGTCACGGTGAAGGTGTAGCTGTCACCGTTGGTGAGGCCGGTCATCGATATCGGACTGGCGGTGCCCGTCACGTGCTGGCCGCCGTGCGCTGCATTCGTCTGATCCACCGCCGTGACGGCATAGCCGGTGATCGGCGACCCATGGGCCGCAGGGGACACAAAGGCGACCGATGCGGAGTGGTCACCTCGGGTGGCGACGACAGATGAAGGAGAGCCGGGAACTGACGTGCTCGACCCGGTCGGCACCAACGTGCTCGTGGAAGCCGACGATGGGCCCTCCCCGATGGCATTGCTGGCCGTGACCGAGAAGGTATAGCTGTCGCCGTTGGCCAGTCCCTGCATGGTGATCGGGCCAGACGTGCCTTGAGCTGTCTGTCCACCACTGCCCGGATCAGTCACATCTGTGGCCGTGACGGTGTAGCCGGTGATGGGTGCTCCACCGTTGAAGATCGGCGAGGTGAACGACACCGTGGCCTGACCGTCACCCGCGACTGCCGTCGGAGTGCTAGCGAAGACGAGGGCGTTGGCCGTGTTGGGATCGGCGACGTAGATGGCACCGGAGGAGTCGACGGCCAGGCTCTGCTGGCCAACGAGACCCGAGCCGATCGATGTTTCGGTCCCATTCGGGGCGATCTTGACGATCGAGGTCCTCTCCCCGGCGTTGATCGGGCTTCTAGTGGCGTACAGGTTGCCCGACGCGTCCACCGTGATCCCGACCAGTGCGACCAAGTCAGAGTTGATGACCGACTGGGTGCCGTCAGGGGCGATGGTTTGGATCCCCTCGAGGCATGCATCGGTGACATAGACAGTGCCTCCGGCATCGACGGCCACGCCCGCGGGTTGGCACCACCCTGTGCCCAGGGGTGTCGTCGTGCCATCCGGGGCCATCTTGGTGACACCGCTATCTGTGGCCAGATAGACAGTTCCCGAAGAATCGGCGGCAATCGAGGTGCTCGAATACGTGAAGGGGGCCTTCCCCACTTGCGTCCGACTGCCGTCGGGGGCGATCCTGACCACGGTCGGACTGAAGTAGTCGCCCGTCTCGAAGTAGACGTTGCCGGACGGATCGGTGGCGATGGAGTTGAATCCCGTTCCCAGATCAGAGACGGCGCCGTTCGGAGCGAACTTCTTCACATGGCCGGCCAGCACATAGACGTTGCCGGACGAATCAGTGGCCACCGCGGTCGGATACGACAACGATGGGGCGAACGTGGACGGCGTGTTGGCAACCTGGGTGCCGCCTGGGGCGCCAGGAACCGTAATCGGTGTCACGGCAGCCGACGCATCCGACGCAGGTCCCGTGCCGACAGGGTTGGTCGCCTTGACGGTAAAGGTATACCTGTCCCCGTTGGCCAGTCCGGTGACGAGGATCGGACTGGTCGAACCCGTCGCTGTCTGGCCACCACCGGTGGCGTCCGTGGTGTCGACGGCCAGCACGGTGTAGCCCGTGACAGGCAGTCCACCGGTGATCGTCGGAGCCACAAAGGCGACGGAAGCAGAACCCTGGCCAGGTGTGGCCACGACGGAACTCGGGGCGCCGGGCCGATCGGGCATGGTGACCAGATCAGTGGCAGCAGATGGCTCTCCCGCTCCTATCGAGTTGTGAGCCGTGACGGTGAAGGTGTAGCCCGCCCCTGGGGTCAGTCCGGTGACGACGATGGGGCTCCTATCGCCGGACGTGGTCCCAACCACCGTGCCGTCAGCGGCACGCGTTGTCACCGCATAGCCCTGGATCTGATCATTTCCATCGGAAGCCGGCGCCACAAAGGCCACACTGACCTCGCCATTGCCTGGCGTGGCCACCACGTCAGTGGGGGCTCCAGGCACGTAGAGACCGGGGACAGGGGCTGTTCCTGCGCCGTAACCAGGGAGTCCAGTGCCGATGGCATTGGTGGCCGTCACCGAGGGGACGTAGCTCACACCATTGGTCAGACCGCTGATCTCACAACTGGCAGAACTCGTCGAACACGTGGCGCCGCCCGGATCCAACGTCACTGTGTACCCGGTGATGGTCCGGCCATGATCGGCCGGTGCGGTCCATCCGATCGACAGTGTGCCGTCACCTGGGATCGCATAGATCCCGGACGGTGTACCCGGTAACCCCCCGGCGACGAACGGATCAGAGTTATCCGATTCGTTGCTGTTCCCGATGGCGTTCACCGCAACGGCCGCGAAGACGTAGGTGTCACCGGGCACCAAACCCTCGAAGTGAACAGGGCTGGTAACGACCGACACGCCCTGGATCCCTTGGAGCAGATCAGTAACGTCGGTTGCCGTAACGATGTACCCGCTGATCGCAGAACCATTGGCAGCAGGCTCTACGAAGGTCACCTGCGCTGATCCGTTTTGATCGGCGACTGGCGAAGCGGTTACCCCTGTGGGGGCATCCGGGACGGCAGCGACCAGGAACGAACTCGAAGTCGTCACAGCCGAATCGCCTACCGAGTTGGTGGCCCGGACGTCGAAGACATAGTGGTCCCCATAGGCCAGTCCGGACACGAGGCAGCTCGTCTGATCGCCACTCAATGTCACGCAGGTCTGACCCCCGTTGGACCCATGGGTGAAGTCCCGGGCCGACACCGTGTACGAGGTGACGCGTGAGCCATTGGCAGCGGAGGCGTCAAAGGACACCGTCGCCTGTGTGCCGTCAACTCGTGCATCCACCGAGGCAGGCGCATCAGGGACACTGAGCGGCATCACCCAGGCCGCAGCCGTGCCGGCCGAACCCGTTCCCACGCCGTTGGTGGCCGTGACCGAGATGGCGTAGCGGTGGCCATTGATGAGGCCACCGATGGTGAGGGGGCTCCCCGATCCCACGATGCCTGCCTGACCCAGATCACTCAGGTCGGTCGCTAGTGCGGTGTAACTGGTGATCGGCGATCCGTTGGCCTCGGGTGCATCGAACTGCACCACTACCGAGCGGTCATGCGGCGTGGCCGAGATACCGCTCGGTGCGCCCGGCACGCCGGCTGGCATCACTGAATCGGATGGATCCGACGAGTCACTGGTGCCGACCGCATTGGTGGCAGTGACCCGGATCCGGTAGTGGTCTCCGTTGACCAGACCGGGCACGAAGATGGGCGTGCCGAGGCCGGTCGCCGTCACGTCAGGGCCGGGTGAGTCAAGATCGTGGGCCGCCACTGTGTATCTGATGATGTTGGCGCCATTGGCCGAGGGTTGGGCGAAGAAGACCAGGGCTGATTGGTCGCCAGCGGTCGCCGTGACCGACGCAGGAGCGTCCGGGGCGGACCGCACCACGAACAGTCCCGACTGGCTCACTTGCGAATCACCCCCGCCGTTGGTGGCTGTGACCGTGACGAAGTAGGTATCACCGTCGGTAAGCCCGGTCAGGCTGATCGGGCTGCTGAGGCCCGTGGCGACCTGGCCACCGTGTGACTCCGTTGTCAGGTCGGTGGCGACCACGGTGTATCCAGAAATGGTCGAGCCGTTCGCCCCTGGGGCAGTAAAGCCCACCGAGACGGACTGATGGCCCGGCGTGGTCGTTATTTCTGTCGGTGCGTCTGGAACTCCTGCCGGAGTGATTGGTGCCGTTGGCTCCGAAGGCGGACCGGTGCCCTCATCGTTGGTGACCGCACCGGTGAAGGTGTAGGTGTGACCGTTGATGAGTCCAGGAATCACAACGGGGCCACCCACAGCGAAGGTCGGGCCGGGGTAATCGAACGTCGAGGTCCGGGCCGGATTGGTGTCCGCATCGCCAAACGTGGTGTCAGTAACCGTCACCGTCTCTGATGTCGGATCGAGACCACCCAAGGATCCCAAGAAGAGATGGACAGTGGCAGATCCGTCACCCGGGGACGCAGTGACCGAATAGGGCGCTCCAGGAAGTTTGGCGATGAGGATGGACGATGAAGAAACGATCGAACCCGCACCGGCCGCATTGGAGGCCCAGACGGTGATGTAGTAGCGCTGGCCGTTCTCCAGCCCGTTGATGGTGATCGGGCTCGACGTTCCCGTCGCCACATGTGCGCCAAGGACCGCCGCCCGAGCCACGACGTCGGCGCAGTCAATCGACGTCGCGCACGGAGCAGAAGACGCCACCGCTGTGTAGCCAGAGACCGCTGAGCCGTTGGACGAAGGCGCACCGAAGGACACGACGACCGATCCATCGCCTCGCTCCACCTGCAAAGACGTGGGAACTCCCGGCACACCTGCCGGGGTCACCTCGTTTGAGGCGTTCGAAGCAGCCCCGGATCCGACCCGGTTGGTAGCCGTGGCGGTAAAGCTGTAGCGGTCCCCGTTCGTCAGCCCACCGACAGTGATCGGACTGGTGGTGTTCCTCAACGGCGGCGACAGAACCGTGTTCGTGGTCAGGTCGGTGGTGGTCACGGTGTAGCCAGTGACCGGCGCTCCACCGGAGGCAGGTGCACTGAAGGACACCGTGGCGGCGT
>CAIVIS010000044.1 GCA_903906055.1 uncultured Acidimicrobiaceae bacterium | reverse complement strand
CATCCCGCCGCCCCGCTGTCGTCGACGCGCCCGTCGACCTCGCCGTCCGCCTGACCCCTCCGCCGGACATCACCACGCTGGCCGCACTTCGCCAGGCTGGATGGGCGCCGTTGTCGGTGGCCGACGAGATCCGCCGTAACGCCTCTGCCCGCATCGCCGCCGGCCAGCCATTGGTGAACGGGGTGCTCGGATTCGAGGACACCGTTCTCCCTCAGATGGAGAACGCCGTGCTGGCCGGCCACGACATCATCTTGCTGGGCGAGCGCGGCCAGGCCAAGACCCGGATCATCCGCTCCATGGTGGGCCTGCTCGACGAGTGGCTTCCGATCGTGGCCCACTCCGAGATCAACGATGACCCATTCCACCCCATCTCCCGGTTCGCCAAGGACCTGCTGGCCGAAGCCGGTGAGGACCTGCCGGTCTCCTGGGTGCACCGCAGCGAGCGCTACGGAGAGAAGCTGGCCACCCCCGACACCTCCATCGCCGACCTCATCGGCGAGGTCGACCCCATCCGAGTGGCCGAGGGGCGCTACCTGTCCGACGAGTTGACCATCCATTACGGACTCGTTCCCCGCCTCAACCGCGGCATCTTCGCCGTCAACGAGCTCCCGGACCTGGCCGAGCGCATCCAGGTCGGCCTGCTCAACGTGCTCGAGGAGCGCGACGTCCAGATCCGGGGCCATCGGGTCCGGCTTCCGCTCGACATCGTGCTGGTGGCCACGGCCAACCCCGAGGACTACACCAACCGCGGCCGCATCATCACCCCGCTCAAGGACCGGTTCGGGTCGCAGATCCGCACCCACTACCCACCCAACGCCGAGATCGAGCTCCGGATCGCCGAACTCGAAGCTGACCTGCCTGGTCGCACTGGGGACGATGGAGCTGGCAGCGTGGGCGCCCCCCGGGTGGAGGTGCCGGAGTTTATGGCCGAGGTCGTGGCCGAGCTCAGCCAGTTGGCCCGCCAGAGCCCGCACCTCAACCAGCGCTCGGGTGTATCGGTTCGCCTCACCATCGCCAACTACGAGACGCTGGTGGCCAACGCCACCCGTCGGGCGCTGCGCAACGGCGAGTCCGAAGCCGTGCCCCGGGTCTCGGACCTGCAGTCCCTGATCTCTTCGACCCAAGGGAAGGTCGAGATCGAGTCGCTCGAGGAGGGCCGTGAGTCGGTCATTCTGGGTCAACTGATCAACGCCGCGGTACTCCTGGTGTTCCGACGACGAGTCCACATGGCCGAGCCGCAGGTAGTGGTCGGCGCCTTCACCGAGGAGACCATCGTCCACGCCGGTGACGATCTGCCCTCTTCTGCCTACGCCGAGACCCTCGAGCGGGTGCCGGCGCTGTCGGCCCCCGTGCTGGCGCTCACCGGTGGGTCCGAGGACCCGGCCATGGTGGCCAGCGCCACCGAGTTCATCCTGGAGGGGCTCCACCTGACCAAGCGGCTGAACAAGGAGGCCGCCGGGCCCCGGGCGACGTATCGGGGCCGGGGATGACCTGGCGGTTCGACTATCGCAAGTGGGACGGCTCCCAGGAGTCCCTCGCCGATGACGCCGACGCCATCTTGAAGGAGTTGACTGAGGACCTGCTGGCCAACGGCGACCTGCACGAGGCGCTCCAGCGCATGCTCAACCGTGGGTGGGAGACCCCCGACGGCGAGCGCATCCAGGGTCTGCGCGAGTTGTATGAACAGTTGCGGATGGAACGTGAGGACCTTCTCGAACAAGGTGACCTCGGGGGTGCTTATTCCGAGATTGCCGCCGAGCTCCAAGACGTGCTGCGCGAAGAGCGATTGGGGATCGAACGCCTCGAGGGTGATGCCCGCGACTCTGCAGATCAGCGTCGCCAAGAGGTCACCGACCAGGTGGCTACCGAGCGCCGGATGCAGCTCGACCTCCTCCCCAACGACCTCGCCGGCCAGGTGCGGGGTCTGCAGCACTACGAATTCGTCTCCTCCGAGGCCCGCGAGCACTTCGAGGAGCTGATGGAGCGGTTGCGCGAAGAGGTGACCAAGACCTACTTCGACCAGATTTCCGAGGCGTTGTCGAACCCTGACCCGGCCCAGCTCGAGCACATGCGCCAGGCCTTCGATGCCCTCAACCGGATGGTCGAACAACGCGAAGCGGGCGAGCCCATCGACCCGACCTTCGAGTCGTTCATGGAGCAGTTCGGCGATCTCTTTCCTGGCAATCCGAAAGATCTCGACGCCCTACTAGAGCAGTTGGCGGCCCGAATGGCCGCGGCCCAGGCCATGTGGAACTCGATGTCCCCCGAGCAGCGCTCGCAGTTGCAGGGCCTGGCCGAGTCACTGCTCGAAGACATGGACCTGCGGTGGCAGGTCGACCGGCTGGCCGGCAACCTGCAGAAGGCATTCCCGGACGCTGGGTGGGAAGAGAGCTACGGGTTCCGGGGCGACGACCCGATGGGCATGGGCCAGGCCACCGATGCGGCCGGCAAGTTGCGCGACCTCGACGAGCTCGAGGACTTCCTGCGATCGGCCTCCTCGCCCGCTGCCCTGTCCGAGGTCGACCTGGACAAGGTGGCCCGCAGTATGGGCGAGGACGCCGCCAAGTCGCTCGACCGCCTGGCCAAGCTGGCCAAGCAGCTCGAGGAAGCTGGCCTCATCGACCAGAGCGAGGGCCGCTTCGAACTGACGGCCAAGGGGATGCGTCGGATCGGCCAGCAAGCCCTGTCCGACCTGTTCTCCCAGCTGTCCAAGGACCGGGTGGGCAACCACGCCACCACCTGGACCGGCTCCGGCCATGACCGTGAGGAGACGACCAAGCCCTACGAGTACGGGGACCCGTTCAACCTCGACCTGTCCCGCACCGTGCACAACGCCGTGCGCCGGGCTGGCAGCGGCGTGCCGGTGCAACTCCACCCCGACGACTTCGAGGTCATCGAAACCGAGGCCCTGACTCGATCGGCCACGGTGCTCCTGCTCGACCTGTCGATGTCGATGCCGATGCGGGGCAACTTCGTGCCGGCCAAGAAGATGGCCATGGCGCTGCACTCGTTGATCACCACCCGGTTCCCTCGTGACTATCTCGGCCTGGTCGGCTTCGGCGAGGTGGCCCGGGAGATAGAGCCCGAGGACCTGCCTACGGTCAGCTGGGACTACATCTACGGCACCAACCTGCAGCACGCCCTGATCCTGGGCCGTAAGTTGCTGGCCCATCAGCAGGGGACCAAGCAGATCATCTTGGTGACGGACGGTGAGCCGACGGCTCACCTGGTCCCAGACCGAAGCGGGCTGGGGTTCGAGCCCTTCTTCAGCTACCCGCCCGTGCAGGAGACGCTCGAGTTGACCCTGGCCGAGGTGATGCGGTGCACCAAGGCCAACATCACCATCAACACCTTCCTCCTCGACCCTGACCGGGGCCTGTGGGGCT
>CAIVIS010000043.1 GCA_903906055.1 uncultured Acidimicrobiaceae bacterium | reverse complement strand
GGGCACCATCACTGGGCTCAGTCGTGGCATCGGGCGGGCCCATCTGGCCCGAGCCATGATCGAAGCCATGGGCTTCCAGGTCCGAGACGTGCTGGAGGCCATGGCCGCTACCGGCACGGCACCATCGGTGGTGCGGGTCGACGGCGGGGCTTCAGTGATGGGGCTGCTGCTGCAGCACCTGGCCGACCAGGCCCGGATCGACGTGGTCCGTCCCCAATCAGTGGAGACGACCGCCCTGGGAGCAGCCACCATGGCCGGGCTGGCCGAAGGTGTGTGGGGATCGCTCGACGACCTCACGGCACTATGGACCGCCGAGGCCTCGTTCGCTCCCCTGGCCGACGAAGCCGACGCTGAGGCCGCCCATCTGGTCTGGATGCGGGCGCTGTCACGGTCACGGGGTTGGGTCCAAGGCGACAACGCCTGACCAGTCTGGGCCCATTCAGCGGCACCGACGATGAGTCATGCCCCGACCCAGACCAGGGTGCATCAGGTCAGTGCCCGCCACCCGTGATCGGCCAACTCGGCCATGATGGCGATCCACTGGCGCTCACGGGTCCGGAACACGGGAGCAGCCCGGCCCACCACCAGCACCACCCCGGCCCGGACCAACTCGGCTGCAGCCACGGTGGGGCTCTGGTCCGGAGACCCGTCGCCGCGTTCGTCGGCCCCCAGTTGAGGCGACAGTGGCGCCACGGCCCACAACGCCATGGTCCGCAGTTCGTCATCGCCGGGAGCCGATCCGTGGGCGGCCATCACGCGCCCGGTGTCGGCGTCGATGACGGCGGCGAAGTCGGCCGCCAGACTGCGGCACACCCGGTCGGCCAACCGATCCAGGAGAGTGGTGGGTGACTCTTGGACGAACAGGTCGGTGGCGATGTCGAGTAGTTCACCGTGGCGGTCCGGGAGCGGCCCCTCCACGGCTCGAAGGGTCTCGATGGTGACCCCGTCGACCTCGAGGATTTCCTCGCGCAAGAGCTCCAGCAGGTGGTCACCGGCCAAGCCGACGCCGAGTTCGTCGACTACGACCCCGTTATCGCGCTGGAGGATGTCGATGGAGACGACGTCACCCCCAACTGCCCCGATGCGGCTGGCCACCGCCCCTAGGGCACCGGGTCGGTCTGGCAGTTGTACTCGGATCAGGTAGTTCGGCACCCTCTTAGGGTATTGGGGCATTGTGTCGGCACGGTTTCGTGCCGGTTACGAGTTTGGACCCGCCGCCCGCGGTACCCCACCCGCAGGGTCTGCCCCAGGCGACGGCTTCTTCCGGCTGGCGTATTCATCGATGTACTCCTGGCCGGACAGGCCAGCAATCGACTGCATCAACGAATCGGTGAGCGCTCGCAGTTCGTCCTGGTCGGCATCAGCCCGTCCTTCACCCGCCATGCCCGTCTGGCCGGTCGTGACCGTCTGGCCAGCCTGCACATAGGTGACAGGAGGACCGAACCGGAGCGTCACCCGGTGGAACGGGTGCATGAGCATGCTTCCGGGGGGCTGGACCCGTCGGGTGCCCACGATCCCCACGGGGATGATCGGCACGTTGCCGCCGAGGGATAGCCGAGCCACTCCGGTCTTTCCTTTGTGCAGCCGGATATCCGGCGACCGGGTGCCCTCGGGGTAGATAGCCAGGACGCCGCCGCCCTCGAGGACCACGGTTGCGGTGTCGAGGGCCCGTTGGGAGGCGTCGCCTCCGCTGCGGTTCATCGGGATCTGGCCAGCTGCCCGGAAGAACCATGCGGTCTTCCAACTATCGAAGTATTCGGCTTTGGCCACATAGGTCACTCGCCGCTTGACCACTAGAGGAAGGAAGAACGAGTCGCAGAACGACTGGTGGTTGGCGGCCAGGATCACCGCACCATCGACGGGGATGTACTCGCGGCCCTCCACCCGCACCCGCCAAAGCAGGTACAGGAACGGGCTGATAATCGCCTTCATGATCCAGTAGGCCACGAGTGAACGGTAACCGTGCGTGTGCTGTACTGCACTGATGACCCCATCCGACCAGTCAGACGGCCCCTTCGACGTGCTCGGGAGGACAATCACACTCCCGGTCGAAGTACGCAAGGCGGCCCAGTGGGGCGTGCAGTATCTGGTGCCGGCGGCCGCCGCACAACGGATCGTGGACCCGACCGGACTCGAGGTCACCGGACCTCTGCCCGGCAAGGCCCTGATGGCCCTGGCCGTGTGTCGCTACGACGACACGGACCTCGACGCCTACCACGAGGTGGCCGTCAGCTTCGTCACCCGCCCCCACGATGCACCCCGCGGAGCTACCACCACGCAGCGGATCCGAGAGTTCGCCACCGGTGCCATCGGCGCCTACATCCACCGGCTCCCGGTCGACCAAGAGTTCACCTGTGCGGCCGGCCGGGACGTGTGGGGATTCCCCAAGTGGATCACCACCATTGACATCGACGAGCCCGGTCAAGGGGCATCGCGATCAGGTACGGGCACCACCGTGCGCTTGGTCGACGACGGCGTGCACGTCCTGACCCTGACCATGGCGGCCGGTGGACCGATAAAGCTGCCGGCCCAGGCCCCGCCGAGCTACTCGTTCCGTGACGGCGTACTGCGCAAGACGGAGTGGACGACTTCGTCCGAGGGGGTGACGGGCCGGCCCGGAGGTGCCACGTTGATCCTCGGGGACCATCCCATGGCCGACGAGCTGCGCACCCTGGGGATGCCCAAACGAGCGCTGTTCTCGTCGTCGGCTGCCCACATGCGGGCATCGTTCGGTGCCTCCGAGATCGTCTCGACTGACCGCTGAGCCACCTATGGCTGCCAGCTGAACGGCCTCTGGTCGGTGTTAGTTCAGCCGGGTGAGGGCCTTGCGCATGCTGCGGATGCCCTGGCCGACCCGCTGCTCGTTTTCGATGAGGGCGAACCGCACATGGCCGTCCCCACCGGGGCCGAAGCCCACCCCGGGCGAGGTGGCTACATCGGCCTCTTCGATCAGGAACTTGGCAAAGTCGAGCGACCCCATCTCCTTGTACGGCTCAGGGATAGGCGCCCATACGAACATGGTTCCCCGGGGCGGGGTGACTTCCCACCCGATCCGCTTGAGCCCGTCACACAGTGAGTCCCGCCGCGACTGATAGATGGCGTTGATCTCTTTCGGATAGTCGGGGGCCTCGTTCATGGCCACGATGGCAGCGATCTGGATGGGCTGGAACGTGCCGTAGTCGAGGTAGCTCTTGAGCTTGGTGAGTGCGGCCACGATCTCGGCATTGCCGACCATGAAGCCGACCCGCCACCCGGCCATCGAGAACGACTTGGTCATGGTGTAGAGCTCGACGGCGACATCTTTGGCACCGGGGACCTGGAGGATCGATGGGGGCTCGTAGCCGTCGAAGGCGATATCGGCGTAGGCGAAGTCGTGGACCAGGATGATCTCGTGCTCCTTGGCGAACTCCACGATCCGGGTCATCCAGGCCAGGTCGACGCACTCCGTGGTGGGGTTGTGGGGAAACGACAGCACCACCACCCGGGGCTTGGGCCAGGCGGACTCCCACGCTTCCATCAGGTTGTCGAAGAAGGCAGCGCCGCCTTCGGCGCTGTCGACGCCCTCGCCCTTGGCCGTATCGAGCCGGACGTGGCGGATGTCGGCCCCGGCAAACAGCGGTGCGTAGATGTGGATCGGATACGACGGCGACGGCACCAGGGCAGTGTCACCAGGACCCACCAGCACCCACATGAGATGCGACAGCCCCTCCTTGGCGCCGATGGTGGTGACCACCTCGGTATCGGGGTCGAGCTCCACGTCGAACTTGCGCAGGTACAGATCGCAGATGGCCTGGCGGATCTTGGGGATGCCACGGCTGGCCGAGTAGCGGTGGTTGCGCGGGTTGCGGGCCGCCTCGGCCAGCTTCTCGACGGCGACATCGGGCGAGGGCAGGTCGGGATTACCGAAGCCCATGTCGATGACGTCACGCCCGTCGTGTCGAGCCGAGGCCTTCAGGTCGTTCATGGTGGCGAACACGTAGGGCGGCAGCCCGTTGATGCGGCGGAAATCCATGCCCCACAGTACCGCCGGGCCTGAGCACCACCGGACCGTCGTCCGAGACACTCTCATCACCGTCCTCGGTCGGTTGGCGCCGACCTATCGGATCGCGGCCGCCGCCTCGGCGATCACCTCGAGCGACTCCGGCCAGGCGCACACCGCCCAGGTCGCACCAGCATCGGCTACTGACCTAAGTGTGGCCGTCGCTTCGGCGAGTGAGTCACCGGCTGGTCCGCCCCAGGTCACCTCTACCCCCTGTTCGGCCAGGCCTGCCACCCGGTCGGTGCCGACCTGCCACACGTTGACGGCAGCACCGGTAGCTCGGGCCAGCTCCACCATCTCGGGACGACTGCCGCCCAGCCATACCGGGATTCCGACTGACGAGACGGCCGCAGCCACGGTGCCGAGCCGCCCCCGGCGTACCTCGGCTGGATCAAAGGGGATCCCATAGGCCTCGTTTTCGGCCCGGCTCAACTTGTCGCCGGTTCCGATGCCGGCGATGCACCGGCCGTTACTGATCGAGTCGACTCCGCACAGCACCTCGACGAGGACGTCATCGGGCACCATGCCGATCCGGGCTACCAGGGTGCCCAGGGCAATGGTCGAGGTGGATGCAGCCAGTGCGCCCAGCAGTGGTCCTGATGACAGCGCTGGCCGTCCGGGCTGTCCCATAGGCCATAGATGGTCGAAGCAGAAGACGCCGTCGATTCCGAGCACTTCGGCCCGGCGGGCGGCAGCCAAGGCGGTGTCGGCCTCGTCGCGGAACTGCGGCAGGGTGATGCCGACCTTCATGGCCCCACCCAGCGTCCGCTCAACGGCAACGGAGACGCCCGCTGCGGGTGCCGGTCATGGAGCGGACTCGACCTGTGCCTTCAGATCGCGGAGTGCGATCGACATGATGCGGCTCTGCGCTCGCATCTTGATGAACCCGGGCAGCGGCACCTTCAGCTCGGCCTCGAGGTGATAGGTGACCTCCGTGCCGCCATCAGCCGCTGGGGCGAATACGTAGCGCCCGTCGAGCTTGTTGGTGATGTCACCTGCGGTCTGGACCCACGCCAAGGCACCAGGGGCCTCGGAGTAGTCATAGGCCAGGGTGTAACTGGTGCTACGCCCAAAGGCGGCAGCCCGGAACGTCACCAGGCTGGGACGGCCCTGCGCATCGCGTTCGTCGATGGTGACCGCCTTGATGTCGGCGGCCCACGACGGGTAGCTGGCGATATCGGCACTGACCTCGAAGCAGCGGGCCGGACTCGCCGACACCACCATCTTCTCAGTGGCTTGTTCCGACACGGCCCATCCTCCTACTGATCTCGTCTACATGAGTCCGCACAGGACTCATCACATCATGTCGCCGAGCGACTTCGCCAGCCTAGATGCGAGCAGGTCGTAGTCGAAGGATGCCTCGGCCCGTCGCCGTGCCGCCTCCCCCATCCGAGCCCGTCGGGCTGGGTCGTCCAGCAGCCCGGCGATAGCCCGGGCCACGTCGTTGGCCTCAGTGGGGCGCCGCACCAGCACCCCCGTCACCCCGTCCTCGACGGCCTCGCCGGCACCACCTGATGCTCCGGCCACCTGGGGCACGCCGGCGGCGGCCGCCTCCAAGAAGACGATGCCGAACCCCTCTTGTTCCAGACCCAACCAACGGTTCCGGCACAGCATGGCGAATACATCGGCTGCGCCCACCAGCCGGGGAAGATCCTCATCGGACACCCCACCGAGCAGACGCACGGGAGCACCAGACTCGGCCACCCGGGCCGCCAGTCGCTCTGCGTCCCGGCCCCGACCAGCAATCACCACCGTGAGGTCAGGGTACGAGTCAGCCAGCGTGGCGGCGGCATCGACCAGCACGTTCATGCCCTTGCGCGGGACCAGCCTGCTGACGCTGACCACGAGCGGCCCGTCACCAGGTAAGCCCAGGTCAGCCCGGGCTCGGGCTCGCTGCGGCGCATCCATCGGGGCGAACCGGTCCAGGTCGACACCGGGCGGGATCTCCACCACCGGGGGCATCCCCCGGCCTCGGACGGCTCGGCGGGCCTCGGCTGCCGGGTAGCCCCCGGCCGACACCACGATCGAGGACCCTCGGATGACGTGAGCCATCAGTGAGCGGCTGACCGGCATACGGCCAGGGATTGCCACCTCGGCACCGTGCAGGATGACGCCGTAGGGCATGCCGAGGTGTGGGCCTATGAGTCCAAGCGGAAACGCCGGGTCGAGCAGCACCAGGTCGGCGCCGACCCGCTCGGCCATCTCACGGATCCGTCGAACCAAGCTCGGGGTGGGCAAGAGGACCTTGGCGGATACCCGTTCGATGCGAATCCCCCGATCTGCCTGCTCGGCATCGAAAGCGGCGGCATCTGCATGCGAGGCGGCAGTGAGCACTGCAAATGAGCTGGGGTCCAAGCGCCGCCACAGCTCCCACAGATAGACCTGGATACCACCCACCTTGGGGGGAAAGTCGTTGGTGACCAGGAGATGAGTCATCGGGTCGCTCCTGCTCCCGGTCCGGCTCCGGCTCCTGCTCCCGGTCCGGCTCCCGGTCCGGCTCCCGGTCCGGCTCCTGAAGGACTCGCACGGTCGAGTCGACCCAGCTGGTCACGCGCCCACCGGGCATGCTCGGCCAGCAGTTCGTCGTCCCCCTCAGCCCAGCGGTCGAGGGCAGCCAACGTCTCCGGATCCTGTAGGTCGCCGACGTTGCCCAGCGCCACCAGGGCGTTGCGCCGGAGGTAGCGGGGGTCGCGTTTCGCTATATACCAACGCCCGTGGGCATCTATGAGCTCATCGTCGGAGGCGGCCAGCAGATCGAGGAGGTCGACGGTGGCCACCGCCCCGGGCTCGGGTGCCGGTGCCCGGTGCCGACGGTCGGCCACCCGGTTGATCGGACAGGCCTCCTGGCACTCGTCGCAGCCGTAGATCCGGGACCCCATCGCCGTGCGGAACTCGACGGGCATGGCTCCAGCGGCCTGGACCAGCCAGGCCAGACATCGGCGGGCATCGATCACCCCGTCAGCCACGATGGCACCGGTGGGACATGCCGTGATGCACCGCCGGCAGCTACCGCAGCCCTCGGCCGCCTGTGGCGGTCCCGATGGTGTCGACGGCTCGAGTGGAGCATCGGTCACCACCGAGCCCAGTACATACCAGGAGCCCAGTCCAGGCAGGAGTAGGAGCGAGTTCTTGCCGAACCATCCGAGCCCGGCCCGCTGGGCGGCGGCCCGGTCCACCAGGGCATTGTCGTCAACCACCACGATGGCCTGCCAACCGTCAGCCCGCAGTCGGTCGGCGATCTGGTCGAGGGCCCGCCGCAGCGACCCGTAGTAGTCATGACGGGCATAACGGGCCACCGTGCCCGTCGGTTTGTTCGGTGTCGGGCCAGACGAATGAGAAAGGTACGAAGTGGTGTCTGTCGGAGTCGAATCGCCATCGACGGGAACAGTCACCTGCGAGCCGGTCGAGTCCTCTCGTCGGTACCCCCACGCGCCCACGACCAGCGAGCGCGCTCCCTCGAGGATCCGACCGGGATCGGTCGATCGGTCTGGATTCCGGTAGGTGAACTCCATAGTGCTGTGCAGCCCATCTCGTCGACGGGCGTGGAGGACCTCGCGGGTTTCGGCGAAGATGGCAGCCGAGGCGATGCCCACGGCCGCCAACCCAGCATCCAGCCCGATCTGGCGTGCTGCCGCGCCGAGTCGGCTCAGCGATCCGTCAGCATCAGTCGGTGTCCGATACACCACGGGCCCAGGCACGCCCCAATGGTCGCACGGCCAGCGGGTACCGACGTCACGGACGGCCAGATCGACAGCCACTTGGGGCCGCCACCGACCTACCGACCTACCGACCTACAGGCCGCTGGCCCGAGGCTGATGGCGCACTCCTGGCACCAAGCCGGCCTGTTCGAGCAGTCGGACGGCGCGGGCCTCGTCAGCATCGACCACCAGGGCATCTTCGGGTTCCCGGCCCACGATGAACGACACGATGCAGTCGTCGCACACCGAGGTCAGGCGATGAGAGCAGTCGGCACAGTCAACAGTGAACGCTCCCTCGCCTGATCGGTCGCCTGCCAGGTCGCCCGATCCGTCACCGTGGCGGTCACCAAACCGGACGGGAGTCGTTCCTCGACGCCCGCTGGTGAACGGCACGACCACGCCCATGGGCCTCGAGGTTGCTCCGGTACCAGTCCCCACGGATTCGTCTGTACCTGGTTGATGCGTCGATGGGTCGTGTGTCACAGCAGTTCCTCCTGGAGTCGTCGATCCGACTTCGATGTCATTGCCGCATGGTGCACGTCGGGTGTGACATTCACGCAAACGTGGCGCCAGATGCCATCAGGCGACTCTGAGGCGCCGGACCAAGAATCGGGTGATCACCGTTCTGCACCCATTACGCAACTATTCAGCAACCCCCTAAAGGCCCACCCGCACCGAGTCGATACCTCGGGGGAAGCATGCACTCAGCCCAACCTACGAGCCGGCCGACCCACCGACCCAACGACCCAACACGACCACACGGCCGGCGATGCAGCCCTCGACCCGCTCGTCTCGAACACCGAACACCGAACACCGGCCTACGCCACGAAAGCCCCCATGAGCCCTCACCGCAACAAGGCATCCACAGCGGAAACGGACGTCATCTACGTGCCTCCGTCCATGCGTGGCGCCTCGCCGAGCGAGGAGATCCGGCCACACCCGCGCACCATTACCTGGGTGGGGGCCAGCGCTCTGGCCCTCGGAGGCTCCAACCGGGCCATCTTCCTGATCGGCGCACTTCTGCTGGCCCAAGGGACCATGGCCGTCCCGCTCCTCGCCGTGGGTCTCATCTTGAGCTACATGGCTGCCCCGGGTTGGATCGAACTCTCGTGCATGTTCCCCAACCGGGTCGGGGGCATCGCCGCCACCTGCGCCGAGGCGTTCCGGCCCTACAGCGCCGTCATCTCCAACCTCACCGGTGTCTGCTACTGGTGGGGCTGGGTCCCGACTTGCGGGCTGACCGCCATCTTGTCGGCCGAAGCTATCCAGCAGTGGTATCTGCCCCACGCATCGGTCAAGCTCATGGCCACCGCCATCGTGCTCGCCTTTACCGCCGTCAATCTGTGCGGCCTGCGCTGGGCGGTCCGTGTGGCCAAACCCATCGCCCTGATCGCCTTTGTGCTGGCCTTGTGCTCGGGCCTCATCCCCGTCCTCACCGGACACGTGGACTGGCACCGTGCGCTCGACTTTCAGTTGAAGTCCCCGTTCGGTGGCGCCTTCGGCCACCTGACCAGCGTCATGGCCGGCCTCTACCTGATCGGGTTCGCCGCTCCGGCCTTCGAGGCGGCCGCCTGCCACATCGGCGAGATGAAGGACCCGGCCTTCGATCAACCCGCCGCCGTGTGGTTCAGCGGCGGCATGGCCAGCGTGTTCTTCATCCTCCTCCCTGTGGTCTGGCTGGGGTTCTACGGACCCGGGCCGCTCGAGGGCAACCTGGCGGCCATGCTGGGGCCGACGTTCGCTCCCGTGTTCGGCAGTCTGGCCAAGGCCGCCGCCGTCGGATTCGTGGCCTTCAACATGTTCTGCGGCACCCTGCAACCGCTGTCGGGGGCGTCTCGGACCCTGTCGCAGCTCTCCGAGGACGGTCTGCTCCCCCGGAGCCTCGGCTTCCGCAGTCGCCGGACTGACGCACCAGTAGTCGCCATCGTGGTCACCGCGGCGGCGTCGATCATCTTCTTGCTCGTCGGCAATCCGATCGCCCTCATCGCTGCCGCCAACCTGACCTACCTGATCGGCATCGCCCTGCCCAGCATCGCCGTGTGGCTCTTGCGCCGCAACGAGCCCGATCGACCACGCCCCTACCGCGCCCGCGACTGGTCCATCCGACTGGGGGTGGTGGCTGCGTTCGTGTGGCTGCTCGCCACGGTGTTCGGGTTCGAGCAGTACGGGCTGTCCATCGTCCTCTTCGGATTGGCGCTGACCTTTTCGGGTTCCCTGGCCTACGCATGGCGAGCTCACGGGGACCGACGACGTTCTAGTGCCCCCGTGGTCCGCCGCTCCATCTACGTAAAGCTCACCGGAGCCATGCTCGTAGTGCTGCTCCTCGACGGGATCGGCTACCTGATCGCCGTCGACAACGACGTGGAGATGGGTGGCAGCGCCACGTTGGCCGTGGTGCAGGACATCTTCGTCGCCGTCGGACTCCTCACCATCGCCTTGGCGCTGATCCTGCCCGGCATGATCGCCCACACCGCTAATCAGGTTCGGGACGCAGCCATGGACCTGGCGGAGGGAACCCTGGCCGACCTGACCACGGCCATCGAGGCCATGGCCAGTGGTGACCTCGATGAGGCCCACGTCTCGGTGGTCGTCGCGCCGGTAGTCATCCGGACGGAAGACGAGTTCGGACAGATGGCCGTCAGTTTCAACCTGATGCAGGACGAGGCAGCACGGGCCGCCGTGGCGCTCGACGAGGCGGTCGGTGAGCTCAGGGACCATCGAGGGCAGCTGGCGCTCCTGGTCGAGGAGCGCACCGTGGCCCTGATCGCGGCCCACGAGGAGATCGAGCAGGCCCACCGCCGGCGCCAGGACATGCACGATCGGATGCGGTTCCTCTCCTCGCGGCTCGGTGCCACCGAACTCGAAGGCGCCGACCTCGACTCGACCTTGGCCGAAATCGCATCGTCGATCGGACTGGTCCTCGACGTCGACGTCGTCGCCATCTACACCGCTGATGGGAGCGGCGCTTTCCTCAACACTCCCACCGTCTGGCATCCCGAACGCCTCGACTCGGTAGCCGATGCGGCCCTGACCCTGTCGGATCGAAACCGGCAGTTCCTCGAGGGTGTGGCCAGTCGACGGGGAACTCTGGCCATTACCGACATCGCCAACCTCCCTCGCTCCCCCGACCCCGACGACCAGCCGCTATTCATCGACTCGAGCGGCTACCGCTCCTGGATCCTCTCGCCCGTCCACGACGCCAACGGCAACCTGCTGGCCCTGCTCGGCCTCGGCATGGTGGAGGCGGTAGTCGAATGGAATGAAGATGACATCGCTCTGGTCGACTCGGTGGGATCCGACCTCGGTCGAGCCATCGTCCAGGTCGATATCTACCAGCGCCAAAGTGAGCTCGTCACCCGGCTCCAGGACCTGGACCGGGCAAAAAGCGAGTTCCTCTCGACCTTTTCCCACGAGCTGCGCACGCCGTTGACCAGCATCCGGGCCTACACCGAACTCCTGCAAGACGAGAGCGACGGCGACAACTCCGATCAGGATCGGATGCTCGAGATCATCGAAAAGAACAGCATGCGGCTGTCGATCCTCATCGAAGACATCCTGACGCTGTCCCACCTCAACTCCGCTGTCTACGACATCGACCTGACTCCCGTAGACGTGGAGCCACTGATCGCCGATGTCTGCGAGTCCTTGCTACCCATGGCCCAGGCCAAGCAGGTGACGCTCACGGCCCGCAAGGCGACTTCGGCAACCTCGGGCACCTGGGTCCTCGGTGACGCCAATCAACTCGAGCGGATGCTCATCAACCTGGTGAACAACGCCATCAAGTTCACCCCTGCTCATGGGCAGATCCGGGTGTCGGCTACCACATCGGAGACAACCGTCGTCCTCACGGTCGCCGACTCCGGTATCGGTATCCCCCTGGCGGAGCAGGACGCCGTGTTCGGTCGCTTCGTCCGCGGAGCTGAGGCCACCCACGAGGTCATACCCGGAACCGGGCTGGGTCTGTCCATCGTCCAGGCCATCGTGGAGCACCACAGTGGCACGATCAGCCTGGCCTCGGCCCCTGGTCAGGGGACCACAATCCGGGTCCGACTGCCATCGCTCGGTGCAGCCCAAGATGCCGCCGAACAGGAGGCTCAAGAACTGTTGCAAACCGCCGATAGAGATGTTGAGGATCTACTGCCGATCGGCAGTGGAGCCTCTGATGTCGGAGCCCATGCCCCGGCACTCAGCCAGCAGGTGGATGGACAACGCAAGGAGCACCCGTGATGACTACGACACTCAGCCCCGACCAGGCCTCCAAGACGACCCGCGTCCTCATCATCGAGGACGACCCCTCCATCGCCGAAGCGGTGCAGCGGATCGTGGCCAAGCAGCAGGGCACGGGCGTCATCGTCGGTGACGGGCGCAACGGACTGCGCAGCTTCTTCGAAGACCGGCCCGACCTGGTAGTCCTGGACATCGGGCTCCCCGGCATGGACGGCTGGGAGGTCCTCGAGCGGATCCGTGACCTTTCCGAGGTGCCCGTGCTCATCCTGACCGCCCACGACCTCGAGCAGGAGAAGGTCCGTGGCCTCACCGCCGGGGCCGACGACTACCTCACCAAGCCGTTCGGCGTCCAAGAGCTCGGTGCTCGGATCCAGGCGCTGCTGCGCCGGAGCCAGATCACCCCGATCGCCGGAGCGGGCGCCCCCGAGGAGGCCACCGTCTATCAGGACGGAAACCTGGAGGTCGACTGGTCGGCACGCGAGGTGCGAGTGGACGGCGAAGTGGTCGGCCTCACCAAGCTCGAGTTCCAGTTGCTCCACACCTTCGTTCGCCATCCTGGCCAGGCCCTGGCCACACAGCAGCTGCTCGAGCAGGTGTGGAACGATCCGTTCGGCATCGGCCCAGAGCGGGTCAAGTTCACCGTGCTGCGTCTGCGTCGCAAGTTGGGCTGGCAGGACGAGCAGAAGGACACCCTCGAAGCCATCCGGGGCTACGGCTACCGGTACACCCCGACAGGTAGTCGCCAGGTCGCTCTCTAGCGGCCCGAATACTGGGTCGCTCTCTAGCGGCCCGAATACTGGGTCGCTCTCTAGCGGCCCGAATACTGGGTCGCTCTCTAGCGGCCCAGCCGTTCGGGTCGGCTCAGTAGCCGGCCACGGTATCGACCAGGCCGACCAGGGGCTCTCCGGCCGCCAGCCGGGCCACGTTGGTACGGATCCGGTTGGCCAACAACGGGATCACCATCTCGATGGTGTCGGCTGTGTGCGGCGTGATGATGCAGTCATCCCGGCCCCACAGCGGATGTCCGTCATGGAGCGGCTCAGGATCGGTCACATCGAGGGCCGCACCGGCGATCGATTTCGTCTCCAAGGCCGCCACCAGCGCATCGGTGTCCACGTGACCCCCTCGGGCCACGTTGACCAACCACGCCGACTCGTCCATGACGGCGAACTCATCGGTGCCGATGATCCCGCTCGTTTCCGGTGTGAGGGCCAAGGCGAGGACCACTACCAGCGATCCCGAAAGTGCCTCGTGCAGGTGCTCGGTCGCAACCACCCGGGCGGCCCCAGGGATCGGGTCGGGATGCCGGCGCACCACGGTGGCCTCCACCCGGAACGGAGCGAGTTGCTCGAGTAGTGACGTGGCGATTCCTCCGCCACCCAAGATGGTGACCTTCTGGTCGTACAGGCTGGTTCCCGCCGCGACCCCCCACGACCTGGCCTTCACCCGGGTGGGCAGATGGCGCAGCCCGGCCAGGGCCAGAGCCAAAGCATGCTCGGCTACCGGCTCGGCGTAGGCACCCTTGGCGCACGTCCAGATCCGCTTCTCGTCCAAGAGGCCAGCGGCGGCCACCCGTTCGACCCCGGCGAACGGAAGCTGCACCCACCGGGCCAGCGGCGCCTGCTCGAGCCATGCCGTCAGGCCCGCCATGTCGGCCGGGTCCAGCCATACCAGGCTGTCGGGGTTCTCCTGGAGTTCCACGACCTCACCTCCACCGTCGCGGACGGCGTCGGTGGCGAAGTTCGACGGGAAAGGGCCGACAGCGACTCGTGGGGCGGTCATGGCCGCACTTTAGTGATGCGGACCCGCGATGTGTGATCCGTTCGATGCCCGCCTCATCCATCGTTGCAGTACCGACTCCCATCGATCTCTCGGCGCTCGATTGCGTAGATTGGAGGCTTCGTTGCTGCCAGGAGATGCCATGCACGTGCACTTCAATGTCCAGGACTTCCTCGACCGGTCCGCCCGCACCTACCCGGACCGGGTGGCACTGTTCGACGAACCCGATCAGCCAGCCGCCCCTTGGGGTCCCCTGACCTTCGCCGAGCTGGCCGCTCGGGCCCGGGCCCAAGCCGCCGGACTGGACCGCTTGGGGATCGCACCCGGCGAGCGGGTGGCCATCGTCTCGCACAACTCAGCTCGACTGCTGGCCTCTTTCTTCGGTGTGACCGGATGGGGCCGGATCCTGGTTCCCGTCAACTTCCGCCTGGCCCCAGCCGAGGTCGAATACATCCTCGAGCACTCGGGGGCCACCGTGCTCCTGGTCGACCCCGAACTCGAAGAGGCCCTGGCCGGCATCGGGCCCAGCCGCCGGTTCGTCATGGGGCCCGGCAGTGATGCCGAGCTCTACGTATCCGACACCGAGCCGGTCCCGTGGGGGTCCGACGAGGCAGCCACCGCCACGATCAACTACACCTCGGGCACCACAGCCCGTCCCAAGGGCGTGCAGCTCACCCACCGCAACTGCTGGCTCAACGCCGCCACATTCGGCTGGCACATCGGGGTGTCGGACCGCGACGTGTACCTGCACACCCTGCCCATGTTCCACGCCAACGGCTGGGGCATGCCCTGGGCCACGGCAGCCATGGGTGCCACCCAGGTGGTCCTGCGCAAGGTCGACGGCCACGAAATCCTCCACCGGGTCGACCGTCACGGAGTGACCTTGATGTCGGCGGCGCCAGCCGTGATCAATGCCGTGCTCGACGCCGCACCGCACTGGGACGGCGACATCCCCGGTCGCGGCACTACTCGGATCGTGGTGGCCGGGGCTCCCCCGCCCAGTCGGACTATCGAGCGAGTCGAGGCCGAGCTGGGCTGGGAGTTCATCCAGATCTACGGACTCACCGAGACCTCTCCCCTGCTCACCGTCAACCGCACCCGGGCGGAGTGGGACGACCTCCCTGATGGAGAGCGGGCCCGCAAGCTGATGCGGGCCGGTGCCCCTTCGGTCGGGACCGAGCTCCGCATCGACGAGCACGGCGAGGTGCTGGCCCGCTCCAACATGGTGATGGAGGGCTACTGGCGCCAGCCCGAGGAGACGGAGAAGGCTCTGGCCGGCGGATGGTTCCACACCGGTGACGGCGGGCTCATCGACGACGAGGGCCACCTGAGCATCTTGGACCGCAAGAAGGACGTGATCATCACCGGCGGGGAGAACGTCTCGTCCATCGAAGTGGAAGACGCCATCTTCTCGTTGCACGGCATCCTCGAGGCAGCCGTCATCGGAGTGCCCAGTGAGAAGTGGGGAGAGATGGTGCTGGCCCTGGTGGTGGTGGCCGAGGACAGCGGCATCACCGAGGAGTCGGTCATCGCCCACTGTCACGGTGTGCTCGCCGGCTACAAGTGCCCCAAGTCGGTCGAGATCCGCGACGAACTCCCGCGCACAGCCACCGGCAAGCTCCAGAAGTTCCGGCTCCGGGCGCCCTACTGGGTCGGTCTGGACCGTCAGGTCAACTGACGGTCGTCCATCCACTCCACGATGCGGTGGGCTGTCCATACCGGGGTCTCCAGCATCGGCGCGTGCCCGATGTCCCTGGCCACCTCGAGTTGCCAGTCAGCCCGTCCCCTGGCCATCTGGCGCGCCGCTGACAGGGGCACCAGGACATCACGGGCGCCGTGCAGATGGAGCACCGGGTGATCGATGCCCTCGAGCCGGTCCACAGTGGATCCCGGGCGGGCCAGGATCCACGACAGCGACCGAGCCGAGGTCAGGTAGGCCTGGTCACCTTTCGCTCGATCCCCTGCCGCGGTGAGAGCGATATGGGCGTCCACTACCTCCACCGGCACCCGGCCGGAGTCGACGCACGTGGTCCGCAGCACCCGCCGCACCTTCTGCTCGGGAGTGGTGCGAGTACGCAGCGCGGCCAGATACCGCTCCCCCACCCCGGGAACGGCACACAAGGCGAAATTGGCCATCACCCGGGGGTGCACCATGCCGAGCCGGCCTGCGGGAAGGGCCGGATCCACCAGGATCAGACCTGACACCAGGTCCGGGGCGTCTGCGGTGCACAAGGCTGCGACCAGACCGCCGAGCGAGTTGCCCATCAGGACTACTGGTCGATCCGAGATGGCACGGATGAATCCCTCGAGCACGGCGACGTGGCCGTCGACGTCGGGTCGGCGCCCAGCCGCCGGGGTATGGCCATGGCCGACCAGATCCACCGCCAACAGGCGGTACCGGTCGATCAGATGAGGAGCCAGAGCCGCCCAGTTGAGGTGAGAACCGCCCAGTCCGTGCACGCCGACCAGCAGCGGAGCGTCGACCGGGCCCCCGTAGTCGGCGTAGTGAACAGGACCGTCGACGTCGATGGTGTGCGAACTCATGGCCACACCGGCCACACCCGCGCCGGTCACACCCGCGCCGGTCACGCGGGCAGGAAGTCCACAAGGAGCCGGTTGACCTCGTCGGGCGCCTCCAACTGCATCCAGTGCCCCGGACCTTCGATCCTCTCGTAGCGCCACGGACCGGCCACGTAGTCACCCGATCCGGACATCTGCACCTCGGTGAGGGCGAAGTCCCCACTGCTCCACACCCCCATGGTCGGGGCCTGCACCAACGGCAGGTCGAGTGGCGGGGCCACCCAGCCCTCCGGCGTGATGTTGGCTCGATACCAGTTGAGCCCTGCAGTCAGCGAGCCGGTCGCTTCCCACCGGGCGATGATGGCCTCGGTGTCCGGGTGGTCGGACCACTCGCGGTAGTTGGCCCAGCCGTCGGCCGACAACCACTGCTCGGCCACACCGACGAACTGGAAGAAGAAGACATACCAGGACAGCGAGAGCTGCGCGATTCCTGCGGCCCGGAAGCTCGAGGCCTGTCCGACCGACAGGGTGACCAGGTGGTCGACCCGATCCGGCAGAAATGCACCGAACGCCCAGGCCAATGCCGATCCCAGGTCGTGTCCGACGATGTGCGCCCGCTCCAGGCCCAGGTGGTCCAAGATGGCCACCACATCGCCGACCGAGTGGATCATCGAATAGGCGTCGACCTCCTCGGGCACTCCTGATGCTCCAAATCCTCGCAGATCGGGCACAATGACCTGGAAGCCGGCATCCGCCAGGACGGGCACCTGATGACGCCACAGCGCACCCGAGTCCGGAAATCCATGGAGCAGCATGACGGACCGGCCCTCGCCGGTGACCTCGACATGGATGGTCACGCCACCACTGTCGATCTCCATGCTGCGAGTGCCGCTGCCTCCGTTGAGCGCCACCGAACTCAGCGCTTGTCGCCGGAGGGGAAGTGCAGGGCGATCCGGCCGGTGTCGGCCGCACCTTGGTCGTCTGGCCACCGGGTGGTGATCGACTTGAGCCGGGTGTTGAAGCGGACCCCCTCCATCCCGTGGATGTGGGCGTCGCCGAACAGGGACTGCTTCCACCCGCCGAAGGAGTAGTAGGCCATCGGCACGGGGATAGCCACGTTGATGCCGACCATGCCTACCGACACGTCCCGGCGGAACCGGCGGGCGGAGTAGCCGTCCCGGGTGAAGATGGCCGTGCCGTTCCCGAACGGGTTGGCGTTCACCAGGGCGATGGCCTCGTCCAGGGTGTCGACCCGCAGGACGGCTAGGACGGGGCCGAAGATCTCGTCCCGGTAGACCGACATGTCCGGGGTCACCCGGTCGACCAGGGTCGGGCCGAAGAAGAACCCATCGCCGACGATGTCGAGGCCCCGGCCGTCGACCACGATGTCAGCGCCGTCGGCCTCGGCCGAGTCGACGTAGCCGGCCACCCGGTCGCGATGGACCTGGGTGATGAGGGGTCCCATGTCCGAGGTCGGATCGGTACCGGGCCCGGTGACCAGTGCGCGTGCACGCTCCGCCACTGCCGCCACCAACGGGTCGGCGTCGCCGACCACTACCACCGCACTGATGGCCATGCAGCGCTCGCCAGCGGAGCCGTATCCGGCGGCGATCAGTGCATCCGCGGTCGAGTCCAGGTCGGCGTCGGGCAGTACCACGGCGTGGTTCTTGGCTCCGCCGAGTGCTTGGACCCGCTTGGCCGAAGCGTGGCCGCGCTCGAAGACGTGTCGGGCGATCGGGGTCGATCCGACGAAGGAGACGGCAGCAACCAGCGGATGATCGAGGAGGGCATTGACCGCCTCGGCATCGCCGTGGACCACCGAGAACACGTTGTCGGGCAGGCCGGCCTGACTCCACAGTTCCGCGATCATGTCGGACGGCGACGGGTCGCGCTCGGATGGCTTCAGGATGAACGTATTGCCGCAGGCGATGGCCACCGGGTACATCCACATGGGCACCATGACCGGGAAGTTGAACGGGGTGATGCCGGCCACCACGCCGAGTGGTTGGCGGATCGACGATGCATCCACACCCGTCGACACATCTTCGGAAAACTCGCCCTTCATCAGATGGGGGATGCCGCAGGCGAACTCGATCACCTCGATGCCGCGGGCCACCTCGCCTCGGGCGTCTTCGAGTACCTTGCCGTGCTCGGCGGTGATCAGCCGGGCCAGGTCGTCGCGGTGCCGGTCGGCCAGCTCACGGAAGGCGAAGAGGATGCGGCTGCGGGCCGTCAGGGATGTGTCCCGCCAGGACGCAAACGCAGTAGCTGATGCCTGGACGACTCGGTCGACGTCGGCCACGCTGGCCAGGACCACCTCAGCGGTCTGTGCACCGGTGGCCGGGTCGAAGACGGGGGCGATCCGGGCGGCGGCCCCGTCGATAGATGATCCGATCTGCTTCACTAGGTGACGCTCCTCGGGGAGCGGGCTCCCCCTCGTGGTGACTGGTGACTCGACTGGTGACTCGACTGGTGACTCGACGACTCTCTGGTTGATGACGGAAAGCGGCCCAGCCCGCACTGCGTGCCACAATCGTCCCATGACAGACGGAGACAGTGGGCGCGACCAGGGTACCGACCCTGGGCCGCCGACGGACCGGGTGCGGCTTCGTCGGCTCCCCGACCAAGGGTCCCACCGCATGGCCGACCTGCACGCCGTGCTCGACGCCGGCTTCATCTGCCACCTCGGCCTCGTGGTCGACGGAGGGCCCATGGTGGTGCCCACCACCTATGCACGAGACGACGACCACTTGTTGGTGCACGGGTCGGCGGCCAGCCAGAGCCTGCGGGCGGCCAAAGCAGGGACTCCGGTATGCGTAACGGTCACGTTGGTCGACGGGCTGGTGCTGGCCCGCTCGATCTTCAACCACTCGGTCAACTACCGCTGCGCCATGGTCTACGGAATCCCCGAAGTCCTGGTCGATCCCGAGACGAAGTTGGCTGCGCTGCGAGCCATCTCGGACCACGTCGCTCCCGGGCAGTGGGAGTACGCCCGGCCCCCGTCTACCAAGGAGCTGGCGGCCACCATGGTGCTCCGCCTGGCCCTCGACGAGGCCTCGGTGAAGATCAGCGAGGGACCCCCCGATGATGACGACGCTGACTTGACCCTGGCGGTGTGGGCCGGCGAAGTGCCGTTGCGCACCGTCCGCCTCGATCCGGTGGCAGCACCTGGCCTTCCAGAAGGCATGGCCGTTCCAGTCCACCTCGCCACCGGGTTGCTCGCTCCCGGGTCGGAAGCGGCGCGAGACCTCATCTGATCGGACGCATGGCATCGGTGGTCGAGTTCTGACCACAGGACCGAGCGGACGGGCCCCGAGGGCAGGACCGATCAGGCGACGAACTTGGACAATGGGCGGAAGTCCATGCCGTGGGCCTCGGCGACTGGCTCGTAGACGACCATGCCGTCCACCACATTGACCCCCTCGGCCAGCGCCGCGTCCTCACGGACGGCATCACGCCATCCGTGGTTGGCGATGTTCATGACATACGGCATGGTGGCGTTCACCAGGGCGTGGGTCGAGGAGTGAGGAACAGCCCCGGGCATGTTGGCTACGCAGTAGAAGATCGAGCCGTTGACCTCGAAGGTCGGGTCCGAGTGGGTGGTGGGCCGGGTCGACTCGAAGCAACCGCCCTGGTCGACCGAGATGTCCACCAGCACGGATCCATCGCGCATCTGCCCCACCAGGTCGTCACTGATCAACTTGGGAGCCTTGGCCCCCACCACTAGGACGGCACCGATGACGATGTCGGCATCGACGCAGACCTCCTCGATGGCATGCGTGCTGGAAGCCACCGTCTCGAGTCCACCCCGGAAGTGGTGGTCGACTTGACGAAGGCGCTCCAAGTTCCGGTCGAGGATGTAGACCTCGGCGTGCATGCCCACAGCCAAGGTGGCCGCAGCCATCCCGGCAACTCCAGCCCCGAGGATCACGATCTTGGCGCAGCGCACACCGGGCACACCGCAGACCAGGGTTCCGCGTCCACCCCCGGGCCGCATCAGGTGATGTGCACCCATGAGCGGTGCCATCCGTCCGGCCACTTCGCTCATCGGCGTCAGCAAGGGCAGCGAGTTGTCGGCAAGGCGCACCGTCTCATAGGCGATGGCCGTATTGCCACCGGCGATGAGCGCCTCCGTACAGGCCCGTCCCGCGGCCAGGTGCAGGTAGGTGAACAGGACCTGGTCCTTCTTCATGCCGAGCCGCGGATACTCGACGGCGATCGGCTCCTTGACCCCGAGGATCATGTCCGACGAGGCCCAGATGTCGTCAGGGTCGTCCATGATCTGGGCGCCGGTGGCTATGAAGTCGGCATCCGGTATCGACGATCCGACCCCGGCCTCCTTCTCCACGTACACCGTGTGCCCGGCTGCGGTCAGTTCGCGCACGCCAGCTGGGGTGATGGCCACCCGGTACTCGTCTGCCTTCACTTCTTTGGGCACTCCGACAATCATCGGGACATCCTCACTTCACTTCGTCGGGCTTCACGGTCGGGCTTGATGGTCAGATTCACGGTCAACCGGACAGCGATCCGCCCGTCCGCCACACGTCGGCGAGTCGGGTGGGCCCGTTCTGCCCTTAGACCGCGACAGGCGCCTGCTGGGATTCCTCGATCGACTCGGGCTCCTCGATCGAGTCATAGGCGATGGGCTTCACCTTAAAGAAGTCGCCCTTTGTGGTGAACCTGGCCACGAGGGCCAGCGGGATCCCGAGGCCCAGCGTCACCAGGATCGGGATGGCCTCGCCCCAGCCGTTACTCACGATGACCTCGTAGCAGACGTAGAGGAGGAACAGTCCCGAAAGGAACGGGAGAAGGACGCCGGTGAAGAAGAACGAGAACTTCTTGAACGCCACCTTGCGATACGCCCAGCCACAAGCAATCCCGGTCATGCCGTAGTAGAAGGCGACCAGGACGCCGATGTCGAGGATGAGCCTGCCGATAATGGAGTTCACCGAGGGGCTCCCCGAGTTCAAGATGATGCCGACCGTGGTGAAGCAGGCCAGGGTGATGATGCCGACAGCAGGGGTCTGGAACTTCGGGTGGATCCGAGCGAAGACATGGGGGAACACCTTGTCCCGGGCCATCGACAGAGTGATCCGCGATGCTGGCAACAGCGTCGTCTGGGTGGTGGCGACCGTCGAAGTGATGACGGCGAAGATCATGACGTAGCCAGCCCAAGTCCCGAATACGTGCTCTGCGTAATAGAAGAGGATGTTCGAGCCCTGCGCCTCGATGACCTTCTGCGGAATAAGCATCTCCACCGATACGAAGTTGATCAAGAAGACCACCAGTAGGAGGAACATGGCCAAGATCCCGGCATGTCCTGGAGTGTGCGTGCGGTTCTTGGTCTCTTCGTTCAGGTTGACTGCGGTGTCCCATCCCCAGAAGAAGAAGACTCCCAGCGCGATACCAGCGGCCAGGGCACTCCACGAAGTGACTTCGAACGGATTCAGCCAGGAGAGGTGGAAGCCGGTCGAGCCAGCAGGGTGGGTGAAGACCGCCTTGTAGATCCCCCAGAGTGAGAAGAGGATCACCACCGAGTACTCGATGATGACCAGGATCCACTGGAAGTTGGTCGTCCAGCGGATGCCGTAGACGCACATCGAGGTGATCAGCACCAGCCAGGCGATGCCGATCAGCGACGTGTACCAGACGCTGGAGGCTGTGGCTGAGTTGATCCAACCCAGGCTGTTGAAGAGCTGCAGCGTGTACTGGCCAGCCAGGATCGAGGCCGAGATGCAGAAGATGGCGGAAGTGGCCACCTGCACCCAACCGTTGAACCATCCGACGAAGGGGTGGATCACCTTGGACAGCCATGAGTACGAAGCACCGCAGTCCGGGTCCCGACGGTTGAGATGGAAGTAGGCAATAGCCACGAAGAGCACCGGGATGAAGCTCACGACGATCACGGACGGACCGAAGACAGCGCTGACCCCGAGGGCGATGAACACGTAGGCCAACGTGGATGCCAGCGAGTACGCCGGCGCCACCGACGACACGGCCACCGCCGTAGCATCAAATAGGTTCAGCTCGTCCGATCTGAGCTGTGCTTGTTCTTCGCTGGCCGGCACCGGAGCACCGAACGGTCCGAGGACCTCGTGATCGGTATGGGTCGTGTTGTCCATGCGCTTCCCCCTTGACTATGCCCCTCTGATGCCCCTCTGATGCCCTTCTGATGCAACCTCTCGATGCAACCTAGGCCCCGATGAAGCTCATCACGTGCTTTATCCGGGTGTAGTCCTCGAAGCCATAGCCCGACAGGTCCTTGCCGTAACCCGAATGCTTGAACCCGCCGTGGGGCATCTCGG
The DNA here is from genome assembly GCA_903906055.1 of uncultured Acidimicrobiaceae bacterium. GTDB lineage: Bacteria > Actinomycetota > Acidimicrobiia > Acidimicrobiales > RAAP-2 > Bog-756. The sequence goes on along the minus strand of CAIVIS010000043.1, from coordinate 11,422 downwards.
CGACGATCGGGATGTGGGTGTTGATCCACACGCAGCCGAAGTCGAGGGCCTTGGCCATCCGCATGGCCCGTCCGTGGTTCTGGGTCCACACACTCGAGGCCAGCCCGTAGCGCACGCCGTTGGCCCATGCCAGGGCTTGGTCCTCATCGGAAAAGCACTGCACGGTGATGGCCGGGCCGAACAACTCTTCTTGGATGACCTCGTCGTCCTGGCGGAGGCCAGCGATGACCGAGGGGGCGAACAGGTAGCCGCGCTCCCCCACCCGGGTACCACCGGTGACTACCTCGGCATGACTGGGGAGCCGGTCGAAGAACCCGCTGACCCGCTCGAGCTGCGCGGCGCTGTTGAGTGGGCCGTAGTCGGCATCGAGTATGTCGGTCCCACCCACCGTCTGTGCGGCTGCCTGCTCGGCCAAAGCGGCCACGAAGTCGTCGTAGATCCCCGGGGCGGCCAGCACACGGGTAGCCGCCGTGCAGTCCTGGCCGGCGTTGAAGTATGCGGCACCCACGATGCCCTCGACGGCGGCCTCCAGGTCAGCGTCGTCGAAGATGATGACCGGGGCCTTGCCACCGAGTTCCAGGTGGACCCGCTTCAGGTCGTGAGCCGCCGACCCAGCCACCTCCATACCGGCCCGGACGCTGCCGGTGATGGCCACCATGGCCGGGGTCGGGTGCTCGACCAGGGCCCTGCCGGTGTCCCTGTCGCCGCACACCACGTTGAAGACGCCGTCAGGCAGAAACTCCGACATGATTTCGGCCATCAGCAATGTCGATGCCGGGGTGGTGTCCGAGGGCTTCAGCACCATGGAGTTTCCGGCCGCTAGTGCCGGGGCCCACTTCCACACCGCCATCATCATCGGGTAGTTCCAGGGCGTCACGGCCGCGCATACACCGATCGGCTCCCGTCGGATCATCGACGTGTGGTCGGCCAGGTACTCGCCAGCGGACTTGCCCTCGAGGTTGCGGGCCGCACCGGCGAAGAACCGGATCTGGTCGACCATCGGGGGGATCTCTTCGGACATGGTGAGAGCGAAGGGCTTTCCGGTGTCCGCTCCCTCTACGGCCGCCAACTCCTCGCCCCGGGCCTCGATGGCATCAGCGATGCGCAACAGCGCCAAGCTGCGCTCGGACGGAGTGGCATCACGCCATCCAGGAAACGCGTCAGCCGCAGCAGCCACGGCAGCGCCGACGTCGTCGGCTCCCGATACCGGGGCCTCGAGGTTCACTTCACCGGTGCTCGGATCGATCAACTCCGAGGTCGCACCCGAGCGGGTCTCGACGTAGGCGCCTCCCACGAAGTTCGACAGGCGGGTGATGCTCACAGGTCCTCCCAAAAAGTCGGTTGCGGTTGACGGAATCCCCGTCACCGGTGATACGGCAGGTCCAACCCGCCAAGTGGGATTCATCGTTGCCCATCTTGGGCGTTCTGACAAGTGTTATCGGAAGATTCATGGTCACGCACCACGAAATCCGGCTGTTTCCTCGCGGATTTCCACTGTAACTGTAGAGTTTCTGCTAGAAAAGTAAAGTAATGACCGCGTCCAACTTCCGCCCTCATTGTCATCTGGGCAGTCAGCGCTCCGACACACCCGGAGTTCCCACGTGACCGTCCCGATGCCCACGTCGTCCGCTGTCGGACTGCTCGATGACGTCAACAAGGCCATCGTCGAACAACTCCAGCAGGACGGACGGCGCACCTACGGGTCGATCGCCGAAGTGGTCGGACTGTCCGAGGCAGCCGTGCGCCAACGGGTCCAAAAGATGCGCGACGCCGGAATCATGCAGATCGTGGCGGTCACAGACCCCCTGCAGATCGGCTTCCACAGCCAGGCCATGGTCGGCATTCGGGCCGACGGCGATGCCCGAGAGGTCGCCGACCGCCTGGCCGCCGTCGAAGACATCGACTATGTGGTCCTGGTGACCGGCACCTACGACATCCTCGTCGAGCTGGTGTGCGAGGACGAAGACCAGATGATGGAGCTGCTCAACGGAGTGATCCGCAAGATCCCCGGCGTGCGCAGCACCGAGACGTTCATGTACCTGAAACTGAAGAAGCAGACCTACACATGGGGGACCCGATGACCGACTATTCCAACGACGCCCTGCAAGAGGCCGCACATCGGCACCTGTGGATGCACTTCACCCGCATGTCGGGTGCCCCCGTCAACGACGTCCCGGTCATTGTCCGGGGCGAAGGGGTCTGGGTCTACGACCAGCACGGCAAGCGCTACCTCGACGGGCTGTCGGGTCTGTTCACCAGCCAGTTGGGCCACGGCCGGATGGAGCTGGTAGAGGCAGGCGCCGAGCAGGCAGCCAAGCTGGCCTACTTTCCGGTGTGGAGCTACGCCCACCCCAAGGCCATCGAACTGGCCGAAAAGATCGCCAGCCTCACCCCGGGAGACCTCAACCGGATCTTCTTCACCACCGGCGGCTCCGAAGCGGTCGAGTCAGCATGGAAGTTGTCCCGTCAGTACTTCAAGTTGATCGGGCAGCCCCAGCGGTACAAGGTCATCAGCCGGAACATCGCCTACCACGGTGCCACGATGGGCGCCCTGTCGATCACCGGGGTGACCGAGATGCGCACCCCGTTCGAGCCCCTCATCCCCGGTGCCTTCAAGGTCCCCAATACCAACTTCTACCGTGCTCCGTACTTCGAAGACGACATCGACGCCTTCGGCCAGTGGGCTGCGGACTCCATCGAACAGGCGCTCATCCTGGAAGACCCCGAGACGGTGGCCGCCGTCTTCCTCGAGCCGGTGCAGAACGCCGGTGGCTGCTTCCCTCCTCCCCCTGGCTACTTCCGCCGGGTGCGTGAGATCTGCGACAAGTACGGAGTTCTGCTCGTCTCCGATGAAGTCATCTGCGCGTGGGGCCGGCTCGGCCACTTCTTCGGTGCTGAGCGCTACGACTACGTACCCGACATGATCACCATGGCCAAGGGCCTCACCAGCGGCTATGCCCCACTGGGCGCGGTAGCCGTCAGCGACCGGATCATCGAGCCCTTCCTGGCCGGAACCACCTTCCTGCACGGCATCACCTTCGCCGGCCATCCAGTCAGCACGGCCGTGGCCCTGGCCAACATCGATGTCTTCGAGAAAGAAGGGATCCTGGAGCACGTCCGGGCCAACGAAGGCGCCTTCCGGGCCTCACTCGAGACGCTCCGGGACCTGCCGATCGTGGGTGACGTCCGAGGTGCCGGGTACTTCTACGGCATCGAGATGGTCAAGAACAAGGACACCAAGGAGACGTTCAACGACGACGAGTCGGAGCGCCTACTGCGGGGCTACCTGTCCGGGGCTCTCTACGAGTCTGGACTGATCTGTCGGGCCGACGATCGGGGCGACCCGGTGATCCAGCTGTCCCCGCCGCTCACCTGTGGGCCCGAAGAGTTCGAGTACATCACCTCGCGGCTTCGCACGGTCCTTACCGAGGCGTGGAAGCGGATCTGAACCCACCCGGGGGTGAGCGCTATCGGCGCCTCTCCCTGTGGTGGGATGGGCTGCCGGGCACCATCGGCCTGCGCGACCCGTTGCCGGGAGACACCGAGGTCGACGTGGCCATCGTCGGCGGTGGGCTCACTGGACTGTGGACCGCCCACTACTTGAGTGCGGCTGACCCCGGGCTCCGCATTGCCGTGCTCGAGCGGGACGTCATCGGCTTCGGGGCATCTGGGCGCAACGGCGGTTGGTGCTCGGCGCTATTTTCGGTCTCCGAGGAGACCCTCGACAAACGGTGCGGACCCGGCAGCGGCCGAGCGCAACGGCTGGCTATGGAAGAGACCGTCCGAGAGGTTGGCCGGGTCGTCGATGCCGAGGGCATCGACTGCGGATTCGCGGCCGGCGGCACAGTCATCGTGGCCCGCACGCCGGCACAGCTGCAGCGCACCTACGAGGAGATCGCAGCCGCTCGGAACTCAGGGATCGGAGAAGAGGACCTCCGGTTCCTGTCAGCTGACGAAGCCCGCTCGCGGCTGGGGGCCACCGATGTTCTGGGCGGAACCTTTACACCGCACTGTGCCGCCGTCGACCCCGCCCGACTGATCCGTGGGCTGGCCCACGTCGTCGAACGGCGAGGAGTCGCCCTCTACGAGCAGACCGAGGTGCACTCCATCGCCCCTGGCATGGTCACGACAGCGCGAGGGACGGTGCGGGCTGGCACCGTGGTGCGGGCCACCGAGGGCTACACCCGCACGCTGTCCGGGCACCGCCGCGAGGTCATCCCCGTCTACTCGCTGATGATCGCCACCGAGCCCCTGCCCGAGTCGTTCTGGGCCGAGGCCGGCCTGGCCGAGCGCGAGACCTTCGCTGATCACCGTCACCTGGTCATCTACGGCCAGCGCACCGAGGACGGCCGCATGGCCTTCGGTGGCCGGGGCGCCCCCTACCACTTCGGATCGGCCATCAGTCCGGAGTTCGAACGCGACAGCGATGTCCACCAGGCGTTGCAGCGCACTCTGGTCGAGCTCTTCCCAGCGCTGGCCGATGCGGCCATCACTCATCGGTGGGGTGGTCCACTCGGCATCACCCGCGACTGGTTCTCCTCAGTCGGGCTCGACGACGCGACGCAGATGGCCTGGGCTGGCGGTTATGTAGGCGACGGACTCTCCACCACGAACCTGGCCGGCCGAACACTGCGCGACCTCATCCTCGGCCGCACCTCTGACCTCACCTCGCTCCCATGGGTGAATCACCGCTCTCGGCGATGGGAGCCGGAGCCCTTCCGCTACGTCGGCATCAACGCCGGACTGCGACTGGCCGGCACCGCAGATCGGGCCGAGGACCGCGCCGGTCGCTCCACCTGGCATGCCCGGGCCCTCGACAAGCTGGTAGGTGGCTGAAGGGTCTCACCTGGCGCCCAACACCAAGGTACCGTCCATTCCCATCGAACGAACCATGGTCCGCCCTAGCTGGAGTGGCCGGGTTCAGGCCGGGTCCGGTCAGGTCAGGCCTGGTCGGGGCGATTGATGAGGGGGTTGATCGACCCCTGGGCCGCCAGTGAACCCGTCTTGCCTCCACCGGGTCCCCGCAACAAGAAGGCCACCCCTACGGCCAGCACTGCCCCCAACAGGGGGGCAGCAAGGTACACCCACCAACTCGTGAGATCGCGTGACACCAGGTCGGGTCCGAGGGTTCGTGCCGGGTTCATCGATGCACCCGATATCGGACTGGCCCACAATCCGGCCAGAGCGATGTAGCCGCCGACGCCGATCGCCCCGAACAGGCCGACCTGCTGCGCCCCCGATGCCGTTCCCAAGATCACACTCACCAGGCCCAGGGTGAGGACGGTCTCGAGAAGGAACGCGTCCAATGGGGTATGGCTGGCTGCCGGATAGCTCGAACCGTACGAGGCCGACACGTGGATCACGGCCTCCAGAAACCACGCGGCCAGCAACGCCCCGGCCAGTTGCACGGCGAGATAGGCCGGCACACGTCGACCGGGGAAGTCGCGTCGAAGCCAAAACGCGATGGAGACGGCCGGATTCAGATGGGCACCGGACACCTTTCCCATGAAGAGGATGATCGACATCACCATCAGTCCTGGCGCCACGACCGCAGCGGCCCGTCCCACCGATCCAGGGATCGAATGGTCGATCATCGGCCCCCCGGCTGCTACCAGTACCAAGAAGAAGGTCCCCAGCAGTTCGGCGCACAGTCGGCGCCACTCCTGGCTCGGATCCTCGAAGTTCCGGATCATGAGGGCGACCCGTTGTTGTGCTGTCGCCAGTGGCGACGTGGCGTCCGAGTGCCCAGGGGCTTCAGGATCGATGAAGTCGTTTCCGCCTATGTCAGAGTTCATGCCCGCATCAACGCCAACGCTACCAACCCAAGACTCGCCCAACACCCCCCACGGATCACATCCGCTAGGGCCCGCCGCCCAGGAGACTAGCCAGCGCCGAAGAAGGAAGCTCCGTAAGCGAAGACGCCACCGTCGACCGAGAGCAGCCAGTACCCGCCCGTAGCCGGATCAGCCGTCACCGCTGTCACCGGTGCGGCTGGCGCCAGCGGGGCGATAGGACCTTGGAATGCGGCGTCGCCGTAGGCATAGACGGATCCGCTGCGGGTGACCTCCCAGAAGCCCTTTCCGCTCGCGGTGGCCGCGATCGATACCACCGGTCCGGTGGGCAGATCATCGACCGTCGGCCCCATGACCGGTGCGTTAAATGCGCTGACGGTCCCGTCGCTAGCAACTAGCCAGTAGCCACCCGACGCCGAGTCGGCCGCCATGGCGATGGTCGGCTGAGCCCCCGGCGTACCAGCCAGCGATCCGGCAAACGCGGCATCTCCGTAGGCGAAGACGCCTCCGTCGGCAGCGACCTGCCAATAGCCTTTTCCGTCAGCGGTCGGGACCATGTCGACGATCGGCGAGTTCAACTTTTCGGTCGATGCTGCGCCCTCGAAGGTGGCGGACCCGTAGGCAAAGACACCACCGTCGGCCGCTACCTCCCAGTAGCCCACACCCTTGGGATCGGCCACGATCTTGACGATCGGCGCCGCCAACTGCTCGGAGGCCGTCGAACCCAGGTCGGTGGCCGAGCCGTGCGGCGAGACTGCGCCGGTGGCGGTGGTCAGCCAGTACCCGGTGCCGTCAGCGGTCGATGCCATGGAGATGACCGGGCCCAAGAGCTGCCCGATCGGGGTGTACCCATCAAAGGGAATCGCCGAGACCTCGTTGGAAGCGGACGAGGCCAGGAGACCGGTACGTGCCCGGACCGTGAAGTAGTAGGTCTGTCCGGCGGTGAGTCCGGTCACCAAGTACGAGCTGCCGACCACCGGAGCTGAGCCGTTGAGTGCGATCGGAAACTCCATCCCAGGGGCGAAGCCGACGAACACGTCGTAGCCGAGTGCTGTGGAGTCGACTGGCTCCTGCCATGAGACCAGAGCGGAATCGATGAAGGCCGCGGCACCGGTGACCAGAGGGGCCGGAGGCGGTGTGACCGGTGCCACCAGGTTGCTGACCGCGCCAACATGGAACAGCGGAATCGTCACCACTGGTCGGGGGGCGACCGGTGGGGTCGGCCGAGGGCCCGGGGGCGTGGCCACATCCCAATTGTCGTTCACCGTCGGGGCCGTAGTGTCCGTGCTGCCCGAAGAATCCACGGGGGCTGATACCGGAGCCGCCGTGCCGTCCTTCGTGACCCACGAGCTGGCCGCCTTCTTCTTGGTGCCATTTCCCTTCCGCTTGACGAATGGGTCGAATGCCACAGAGCTACTGGGCGGAACGGTAGAGGTCGGATCGACCGGGGCGATGACCGGAGGCGTGGCCGAAACGGGGGTGGTCGTCGGCACCGTGAACGACGACGAGCTGGCATCGTTGCCGGGGGTCGAGGTCGACGGCGGCGGGGCCGCATTGGCCGACGGACTCGAGGGGATGGCGGCCGGTACTCCGACGGCGATGACGGCCGCGGCGGCGACGGTGCCAGCCAGCATGGCCTTGGATCGACCGTCAGGAAGCGGCGCCTCACCCAGTAGCCACTGAGACCATTGTTTCATCGCCTGCAGCCAGTTGTTCACAGCGGAGCCCCCTCGTATGCAGACGCACTCACCGATGAGTGACGCCCACGTCCTGACCACCACTCACGCGCCGCGCACGAGAACTCCCTCGCGCCCTGCCTGAACAGTGGACTCTTGACTCAGTAACTATACCTGGCATCGCCGAATTTTACGAGTGCGACCCGACATTGCCAGCGGTGACCAGGGAGAATGCCCAACAGTGCTCCGGATTGGACACCGTCCTGCACCCAAGGTGGTGCGGGTGGGACTTAGAAACTGCGTCCGTTCGCTGGGGTCGCACGCCCTGTTCGCTAGGGTCGCACCCCATGGAGATCGGCATCGCGCTTCCCACCATGGCCACCGGATTCACCAGGACCACCTTTGTGGAGTGGTGTCGAGGTATCGATGAAGGCCCGTACTCCAGTGTGTCGGCTGGCGAACGGATCACGTTCCACAATCCCGAGCTCCTGGTGACCAACACTGCGGCGGCCGCCCTGACCGAGCGGGTCCAGGTCATCACCAACATCGCCGTCCTGCCCCTGCACCGGCCCGCCCTTCTGGCCAAGCAACTAGCCACCCTCGACGTCCTCGCAGAAGGCAGGTTGGTCGTAGGCGTTGGTGTGGGCGGACGGGAGCAGGACTATCGCTCCCTGGAGGTTCCCTTCGAGGGTCGCCACGGCAGACTCGATGCCGATGTGGCCGAGCTCCGACGACTGTGGTCGGGCGAGCCCGCTTATGACGGCGGCCAACCGGTGGGGCCGGCGCCATACCGTCTCGGTGGGCCGCCGCTGCTGGCCGCCGCCATGGGACCGAAGTCGATGGCGCGGGCGGCCAAGTGGGCCGAAGGGATCACCGGGTTTTCCATCGGTGCCGATCCGGGGGAGATCGGCCGCGGCAATCAGATGGCTGTCGATGCATGGGAGGCGGCTGGAAGGACGGAGCGGCCCCGGCTGGTCAGCGGATCCTTCTATCTCCTGGGTGGTCCTGATGCCGACGCTGAGCTCAAACGTTTCGCTCGCGCTTACCTGGACGTGTTCGGCGATCGAGCAGCAGATGCGCTTTCCCAACTAGTGAACCTGAGCTCCCCCGCCCGCCTCCTCGATGCCCTGGCCGCCGCTGAAGCAGCCGGGTGCGACGAATTCATCTTGGTGCCCGGGACGGTTGATCCGACCTGCCTGGAGATGACGACCGCGGCACTGGCTGGCTGAGCATCACCGCCAGACCAGGCCGGAGCCATCACCGGATGGCCAGAATCGCCGGTAACCGCTCGCCGACTGCAACCGTTCCGCCATTGCCGTGGTCCTCCCCTGGCCTGCAGGCTGGAGTCAGGCATCCTGCACGCGGACGATTCGCCCACCGTGGCCCGAGCCCTGTGTGGCCAGAGCCCAGTTCGGCACAGGTGACCCGCGATGCAATCTGAATCAAGGCATTCGACGAAGGGAATACGCATGGGTGGAAGTTGGCAGCTACGGATCGGGGTCGCCCTAGCGGCATGCCTGGCAACCTTCGGGGTAACGGTCGTCGAGGCCGTTCCGGCCGGGGCCGCAGTCCCGGCCCTCTATGCCTATGCCAGTGGCAGCGCCAACCCGACCGACTGCCCCTTGCAAACCATTCCGGCCCGAGGATGCTCGCTGGACCGAGCCCTGGCCCAGGCCACCAAGGTGGCCGCCACCAGTCGCACCATCGACCTGGTGACGCCGGGTGTGAATCTGTCCACCATCGGGGACCCGAGCCACTATGTCGGCAACTGGAGCGTCCTCCTCAGCCGCACCACTTCTCTGGTACCGCTCGTCATCCAACCGTTGCCGGGTCTGACGACCCCGCCGATCCTGGACGGCAACGGCGGGACCACCGATGCCACGTGCATGACGCCGGTGCTGAACCCGGACTGTACGGGAAGCATCTTGAACATCACCTCGGCCGGGTACATGACCGTCCAGGGCTTCATCATGGCCAATGCCAACAACACCTTGACTGACGGTGGTGGAGGCATCAACAACGGTGACGGGGTCGACGGCGGCACCATCACCGTCTCTGCGATGACCTTCACCAACCTTGTCGCCTACGACGGCGGCGCCATCAACAACGCCGACGGGACCACCGCACCTGGCAGCGGCTCCGTCACGGTCACTGATTCGACGTTCATCTCCAACTCCGCCGACGACGGTGGGGCCATCGACAACGCCGACGCATCATTGGCCCCCGGCAGCGGCTCCGTCTCAGTCACCGGATCGACGTTCACATCCAATACGGCCACCTACGGCGGTGGGGCCATCGACAACGGGGACAACGGGGGATCCGGGACTCTCTCCGTATCGAGTTCCACATTGACGTCCAATACTGCCGGCTTCGAAGGTGGGGCCATCGACAGCGCCGACAATGGCTTCATCGATGTCACCGGCGGCACCGGTGGGACCAGCACGCTGGTGGTATCTGGCCCAACCGCGTTCAACTCCAACTCATCGGGTTCCAATGGCGGCGCCATCGACAACGCCGACAACTTGGGGATCGGCACGCTGGCGATATCTGGATCGACGTTCTCCTCCAACACGGCCGTCGAAAATGGTGGGGCCATCGACAACGCCGACAATGGCGGCACTGCCAACGGCACGACCGTCGCCAACTCGTCGTTCGACCATGACTCGGCCGTCAATGACGGTGGAGCCATCGACAACGCCGACTACTCGGGGATCAGCACGCTGGCAGTGACCGGGTCAACGTTCTCCTTCGAGAGTGCCAGTTCCAACGGTGGGGCCATCGACAACGCCGACAATGGTGGACCAGGCGCCTCGGGCGGACTCACGGTTGCTGACTCCACGTTCACCTCGAACTCGGCCGCCTACGACGGCGGGGCCATCGACAACGCCGACTACGGCGGGATCGGGACACTAGGACTATCGGGTTCGACCTTCACCACCAACACCGCAGGAGCCGACGGGGGTGCCATGGACAATGGCGACAGCGGTGGCGTGGGCAGCGGCACAACGGTAGCCAACTCGACCTTCACCTCCAATGTGGCGGTCTACGACGGCGGGGCCATCGACAACGCCGACTACGGCGGCACGGGCACCGCTGTGGCCATATCTGGCTCGACGTTCGCACAGAACGCGTCGACCACCAACGACGGTGGTGCCATCGATACTGGCGACAATGACGGGACCGGCGGCCTGGCTGTCTCCACCTCGACCTTCTACGCCAACACCGCCGCATATTCGGGTGGGGCCATTGACAACGCGGACAGCGCCCAGACCAACACTGGCATCGGCACGCTGTCCGTGGTGGCGACGACCTTCGTCGGAAACTCTGCCCTAGTCGGTGGCTCCACCATCGCCAACATGGCAGCCAACACCTTCGGGGTCGGATCGGTCACCGTGGCCGCCGACCAGTTCGCCGACGGCTGCGATCAGGCCAGTGGTACGTGGATCGACGCTGGATACAACGTCGGTGACTCCACGTGCTTGAACGGCGGCACGGGCAGCACTGCGGACGCCACCTTGTCTGCCCTCATCGGACCGCTGGCCAATCACGGTGGCTCGACTGCGACCATGCTCCCTCTGTCGGGAAATCCGGGCAGTGGCCTCATCCCCAATCCGACCTCGGTGACCGTGGGGGCTTCATCACTTGCGCTCTGCCCAACGACGGATCAACGAGGAACGGCCAGTGCCGCCCAACAACCCTGCAATGCCGGCTCGATCCAGGCTCTCCCCAACCAACTAGCCATCACCTCGGCCCCGCTGTCGATGGCGGCGACCAGCTCTGCCACCCACGCCATCTCGGTGGCGCTCCAGGATCCGTCCGGAGGTCTGACCTCTGTCGGAAGCGACACCACGATCCACCTGGCCACCTCATCGGCCACTGGCACGTTCGCCACTACGTCCGGGGGTGCCTCGGTGACCAGTGTCGTCGTTCCGGCTGGCTCGACCGGGGCGACCG